>DATKCH010000011.1:0-95028 GCA_035513295.1 Longimicrobiales bacterium | reverse complement strand
GGTCCGTCCGGCGCGGCGAAGACCGATGCCTGCCCCTCGAACCGCAGCACGCTGGCGTACACGTTCGTCTTGCCGAGCAGCACCGCGGTGTCGTTCACGAGGTAGCGCGTGGCGAAGTTGTCCGTGCCGTCCACGATGATGTCGTAATCGCCGGCGATCTCGAGCGCGTTGTGCGAGGTGAGCCGCGTGTCGTACGTCTCGACGTGAACGTGTGGATTCGCCGCGCGTACGCGCGCTGCGGCGGCTTGCGTCTTCGAGCCCCCGACGTCGGCGTCTGTGTACAGGATCTGCCGGTGCAGGTTGGTGATGTCCACCGGATCGAAATCCACCAGTCCGATCGTGCCCACTCCGGCGGACGCCAGGTACAGCAGCGCCGGCGAGCCGAGCCCGCCCGCCCCCACGACCAGAACGCGGGCGCGCTTGAGCTTCCGCTGGCCGTCCACGCCGATGGCCGGCAGCGACAGCTGGCGGCTGTAGCGCTGGAGCTCCTGCTGGGAGAGATCCGACTGGCTGGGTGGTATCATCCGCTGGCTGGTGACTAGTGACTAGTGACTGGTGACTAGTAGAAGCCCACCCCTAAGCTACGGCCACATGGTGAGCAGTTACTAGTCACTAGTCACTAGTCACCAGTCACTATTTGATCGCCGCCACCGAGATGTCGATTTTGACATCGTCCCCGATCAGCCACCCGCCGGCCTCGACGACCCGATTCCACACGAGCCCGAAATCCTTCCGGTTGATAGCCGTGGACGCCTCGAAGCCGGCGCGCGTGCGGCCTCGCTCCTCCGCAGTGCCCGTGAGCTGGCCCTCGAGCACCACGGGACGGGTGACGTCGCGAATCGTGAGGTCGCCGATCATGCGGAGGCGGTCGCCGCTGCGCTCGATCTTCGTGCTCCTGAACCTGATCGTCGGATACTTTTCGACCTCGAAGTGATCCTTGCCGCGCAGATCCGCGTCGCGCCGTTCGTGATTCGTATCTACGCTCGAGGCGTCGATCGTGACGTCCACGACCGCGCTCTCCCAGTCGTCGAGGTCGCCGGTGATGGTGCCGCTCCAATTGTTGAACTGGCCGCGGACGCGGCTCACCATGTGGCGAATCGAGAAGGTCAGCTCGGAATGGCCGCGGTCTATCCGCCAGCTGTTGGCCGGCGCGGGAGCGGAAGCGGCCGCGGGATTCTGCGCGAGCGCGGGGGTCGCGAGTCCAATGAGCAGGGCGGTGAGCGCGTAGCGCGACATTTTCATCTCGAGTCGGGGTGAGGGGCGTTTCTCCAGCGTCGCCGTCAATGTTCTTATACGCGCCAAGCCGCGCTTCGCTGGACGCCGAGGGCAAGAATACAGTCGCCCAGCCGGATCCGGGCATCAGCGCGCGGCGTGAGCCCGAGATCATCCCGGCGGGATGCAAGCTGTGGGTTCGAGTGAGTGAGAGAGGAGTGTCGAGTGCACGGCCCGCGGCGACTCATGACCCCACCTCACAACTCCAACTCACTGCTTGCATCCCGTAGCAACATGTGGGAGCCAAGGCAGCCTACCTCCAAGCCTGCGCTCCGCCGTAGTGGATCCCGTTGAACAGCAGCTTGAACGTCCCGTGCGGCTGCGCGCGGAACAGCACCTCGGGCCCGTAGAGCACGAGCGTTCCTTCGCCGACCCGCGCCTCGACTATCGCCGCTGCGTTCAACAAATGGCCTTGACCCCACGCCCAGCCACTTCTGAGTGGTGTCGGAGAATCAAACCAGGCCACGCGTGTCACTCCCTGTCCGGGAGCCGACCGCCCGAGACGAAACGACGGGCTGTCGTCGAAGAACATGTTCGCCCGCTTCGGCATCCCGTGCGCGAGCGGATGTGCGTCGTCCACGCGTACCTCCAGCACTGACCCCGGGATGAAATAGACGGACTCCGGTAGCTTCTTCCCCGACGAGTCCGTGAGCGCGTCATCGATCGGAATGCCAAGTGGGAACGCGAGCTCCGTCGCACTGCCGATCGCCAGGATCCGCCCGCCCTGCTCGAGGAATTCACGCAGCTGCGGAACGGTCGCCGCCTTTGTGATTACTCCGCCGCGAGCGCGCCATTCGGGTGGCGCATCCCGCGGAGGCGTCGCGTCAGCGATGTTCCGCCGGCCCCTCCTGGATTGAGGATCCGGGATATTCGCGCCGTCCGGAAGAATGATCACATCGAACCGCGCGCGCAGATTACCCGCATCGAGCTCCGGAGGGTACACAAGTGTAAAGGGGAACTCGAATTGCTCGAGCAGCCAGCGAGTCCAGCCCGACGGCATCGAGCCGCCGTACGTGTCCCAGAGACCTACGCGCGGACGCTGGACTTTTACCGCGGCTCCGGTAGCCGGAGCGCGTGGCGCCGAAAGAATCATGAGACCTTTCTCCGTCGCGACCTGCCGCAGGATCGGCAGCACCGCCGGCGCGGCAGGTATGTAGTAGGCGCCCCGACCCAAAAGCCCCGCCGTCGTGCGGACGCTGTCTCGCAGCCAGAACACGTCATGCCCCGCCGCGAGCAGGCGGTTCACCGCGACGAACGCGTCGTTCGTCTCGTGCCCAATCAGATAGCCCGGCGCTCCCGAGACCTGCGCGACGCTTCCCCGCGGCACCGGCGCGAAGCCGGAGATGCGCTCGAACGGCCCGGTGAAGCCGTCCAGGATCCTGTCGAACTCCACGCCCATCTGGTACGCGAGCGTCCAGCCGGCGTTGTCGTAGGGCGCCGTGGGAGGCGCCCCCGCGTAAGGGATGTCGTCGGGGTGGTCCTGAGGCTCGAACATGTCGAGCGCCTGGGCGCGGAACGCCTGGCCCGTGAAGACGACGTAACTGCCCGCGCCGTAGGCGACCGCGGCGCCCCGGTCCGCGCGCCCGGCGGGTCCCGAACCCGGAGGTTCCCGGCGCCGGTCGGCGACGTCACCGTCCGCGGAAGCGACCGGCTCATCGGCGGGCTCCTCCCACGGCAGGCGGCCGCCGGGCGGGATCGCCTGCGCCCCCAGCGCCGACACCGGCAGCGTGAATTCGGCGGTGGCGCGGTGCACCTCGACCCCCGTCCGGATGAGCGCGTTGACGAACTTCGTGGCGGTCGGGTAGTCGCGCTGATCGGCGGAGATGACGTAGGCGCGCGCGTCGCGCAGGTCCGGGTGCCGGAAGTAGCGCTCGTAGGTAGCCCGGTCCCGCGTCGTCCTCTCGTCCTCGTCCTCCTCGTCGTCGTCGGCGCGGTCGGGACCGCCCTCCGCCGAGACGGCGCGCCGCGCGGCCTCCCAGCGGTTCGGGTAGACGGTCCACGTATCCGTGTGGCCGGCCTCGATCGCGTTCCGGCCCATGCGCCAGATGTTGTAGAGGAGGTGCTCGCGATTGCGCGAGGCGTAGTCCAGCACCGCGTAGTTGGCCGTGAGCGAGTACTCCACGGACTGCCGCATACGCCAGGTCTGAGGCTCGATCGGCAGCGGCGTGTCGTTGGTCTGGAGGTAGCGATCCCAGGAGTACGGAATTTCGATCGGCGCGGGAGCACCGATCGTCTCGGTGAGCAGCCCGATCATGTTGTGGAAATAGGGGGCGGTGCGAAGGCCCCCGTTCCACCAGGTGGAGTAGCTAGCGGCAGACCGCATCACCGTGCCGGGCTTGCGTTCCACCAGGAAGCGCACGTGCATCGCCGAGCCGAGCTGGTCGATTCCGAGCAGGACGATGGGGTCCAGGTGATAGTTGGCCGGCCCGCGGAAGGGCGGCGCGTACATCACCGTCCCGCGCGGACCCGTCTGGTGATGATTGTAAACGATCTGCGGGTACCACTCCCGGTACATCACGCGATTCATGTTTCGGGTTTCGGCCAGGTTGGCCATGTAGAAGTCCCGGTTGTTGTCGTGCCCGGCGTAGTGCTGATAGAGCACGGGGAGATCGGACAGCGATCGTTCCTCCGGGTCGTTCTCGCGCATGTACCAGTCGGCGACCAGGGCGTGGCCGTCGGGGTTGGCGTGCGCGAACAGGATCACGACGTCCTCGAGGATCCTCCGGGTTTCCTCGTCCTGTCGTGTCGCGAACTGGTACACGGTTTCTATTAACTGCTGGGCGCCGAGTGTCTCCGTCGCGTGTAGTCCACCATCGATCCACACCACGGCGCGCCCCCGTTGCGCGAGATTCCGGGCATCAGAGGAGTTTTCCACAGCGTCCGCGCGGGCCAGCTGCGTGGCGATGTTCCGTATCTCCTCCAGGCGCGAGTGGTTGGCGGGGGAGGTGACGATGGCCATGAGCTGTGGCCGGCCGAGCTGGGTATCCCCGATGGTGTCGAGCACCATTCGGTCGGACCCCGCCGCGAGCGCCTCCCAGTAGCGCGTGAGCGCGTCGTAGCCGACGAGCTGGTAGTCGGCGCCGACCTCGTGGCCGAAGAACTCGGTCGGGGTGGGAAGGGACGGGTCGGCCTGCGCGGCGGGCAGGGCCGAGGCGGCCCCGGCGGCCAGGCCGGCGAGCGCCAGGAGAAGCGCGGTTGGTGTGCGACCGGACATTGGCGGCTCGGTTGACGGGAGCAGGGAATGGACCCGGGCCAACCTACACGCGCCCGAGGCGGCCGCCAGCGGCGGGCGAGCGCCACGCGGCCGGGAGACCCTGGACAGCGGCGGCCGTGGTCCGCGTATTCGGGGGATGGCCGACGACCCTCCCGCACCCACCACCCGACGAGCTTTCCTTGCGCTCGGGTCGACGCCGGCCTGCTGCTTCACCCCGGCATGCGGGCGCGCCCGGGCCGCCGCCCACCCTCGCATGGTGTCCTCCCGCACAACCCTTCTGGACCCCGACGTCACCTAGGTATCGAATGAGGCACACGTCGACGGAGCTCACCGACCGCGAGCTCGCGGACCGCGTCCTTGCGCACGGCGACGAGGCGGCGTTCCGCGTCCTCTACCGGCGCCATACGCCCCGGGCGTACGCCATGGCGCTGCGGTCGGTGAACGGCGTAGGTGACCTCGCCGACGACGTGATGCAGGAGGCGTGGCTGCGGGCGGTGCGGTCGCTGGCGCGCTTCGAGTGGCGCTCCGCCTTCGGGTCGTGGTTGACGTCAATCGTGCTCAACTGCGCGCGCGAGCGGCGCCGTCGGGAAGGCCGTCTTCGCCGCCGCGAGCTCCCGGAGGAGATGGGGCCCGAACGGGACCGGGCGCGACCGCTCCCGGGTGCGCGCTCGGAGGTGGCGGGCGCTACCGACCGCGTTGCCCTGGAGAGGGCGCTGGTGAGCCTCCCGGAGGGTTACCGGTCGGTGCTCGTGCTGCACGACGTGCAGGGATTCACGCACGCCGAAATCGGCGAGATGCTCGGAATCGCTCCGGGCACCTCGAAGAGTCAGCTCCACCAGGCGCGGCGCGCGATGCGCAGGCTGCTCTCGGTCGGAGATGAGGAGGAGACGGATGTCACGAGAACCTGATGCGATGACGGATGCGATCCTGCCGGCGGTGCCGCCGGCGGAGCTGGAGGACCGCGTCGTGGAAGCGCTCTACGCCGAGGGACTGCTGGGGCGCCCGGCGCGCGACGCCGGACCGCTGGCGGCGGCCGGGACGGAAGCGTCCTCCGGGCGGCCCGTCTACCGAAGACCCGCCCGCGCGTGGTGGCCGCTCGCCGCGGCGGCGTCGGTCGCGTTCTTCGCGGTCGGCTTCGCGGTGGGTCAGCTCACGGGTTCGCGGTCGACCGCCGATGCGCTGATCGCGGCCCGGGAGACGGACGCGACCGCGACCGCGGCGTTCGTGCAGCAGGCCGGCACGGCGTACGTGCAGGCGCTGGCGGCGCTCGCGGACCGAACCCTCGAAGGAGCAGCCGACGGCGCCGCCGCGGACCAGGGAGAGGCCGCCGCGCTGGCGGCGTTCACGGCCGCGGCCGCCGAGCTGACCCGGCTCGCCCCCGAGAACGAAACCGCCCACCAGGTCCTGTCCCTCCTGACGACGCGCGCGGGCGGAGAACCGTCTGCGGCGTCCAGCCAGACCCTGTGGTTCTGATGCCGCACGATACGAAGCGCCGGCACACCGCCGGCCGGAAGCCGCGACCGACCGACGCGTCGCGTCGCGCGAGGCTCGCCGCGGGCGTGGTCGCGCTGATGGTTCTGGGACCGGGCGCCCCGGGCGCGCACGCGCAGGCCCCCACGCCCCGGTGCTCTCCCACCGCGTCGCTCGGCATCGCCCAATGGGTCGTGCGCAACGGCTCGATCTCTACCGATAGCGACGGTTCGGTCCGCTACGAGTTCCGCACGGAGCCGACGATCGCCGGCGTGCGTGCGGGAGGTCCGGGGGTGGGCCGCCTGCGGGCGGGCGACGTGCTGGTGGCGGTCGACGCGCATCTGATCACCACGCCGGCGGGGTGGCGCCGGATGGAGGAGATCGAGACGAGCGACCGCGTGATGCTGCGAGTCCGCCGGGACGGCCGAGAGCTCGACGTCGCCGTCGTCGCCGACGAGTATTGCCGCCCGCCCCCGGCGCAGGCGCCCGATCTGCCGGCGCTGCCCGACCCGCCGCGCGTTCCGCGCGCCGCACCCACGCCTGCGCCGAGGGCGCCGCGGATTCCCCGGGCGCCACGGCTCGCACCGCTGCCCGCGCCACCGGCCTACGCGCTGACGACGGGACCGCGAGCCGTGATCGGCTTCAGCTTCGAGTGCAGCCGGTGCGTGGGGCGGCTGGTTCGCGACTCCGCCGCGGACCCGGGAAGCGAGAGGATACGGTGGGAGTTCTCCGAGCCCCCGCTGCTGAAGGCGGTGACCCGGGACGGGCCGGCGTGGAAGGGTGGCCTGCGCTCTGGCGATCGGCTGCTCGCGGTGGACGGCGCCCGCATCACCACCCCGGAGGGCTGGGAGCGCTTCTCCGCCTTTCGGCCGGGCCGGCACATCCGCCTCGAAGTCGATCGCGACGGCTCCAGCCGGACGTTCAGGGTGACGCCCGAGAGCGTGCGCGCGGGCGGCGCGTACATGATTCCGACGCCGGCCCCCGACGCGCCGAACGCCCCGGGTGCGCCCGGCGCCCGACGCCGTCCGTTCGCCGACGCGGAGTCCACGCTCCGCTATTCCGACGTTCTAGGCGACGTCGCCATCGAAGTGCGCGGCGAGCCGGCCAACACGTTCTACGACGCCGAAAAGGGCGAGCTCATCATCCGCGCGCCGGGGACGTGGATCCGGCTCAAGCTCACCGACGACCGCAGGTAGCCGGCTACCGCCTCCGACCTTGCCCCGCCCCGGCGGCAGGCGTCTATTCGACGCGACCGCCGTGGGCGGGTGCCCGCACGACCGGGCTCGCCGCGTCTCCGGCGGACCACGGTCCCCGAACGGCGCTCGGCGGCGCGCCGGCGCCGCAATCGACTCGAAGCTTTTCCCGATCATGGAAACGCGTCGTCCGACGAATCCCGCGGCCGAGGAGATCCTCGGCGGCTACTTCCCCGTGCTCGACCACGGGTTCGTGGCGCTCGTGGACTACATGGGCGACGACGAGAGCGTGGAGCATGCCGCCCGCGTGAGCTACGGCTACGGCACGAGGGCGCGCAGCCAGACGCGCGGGCTGATCCGCTACCTCCGCCGTCACCTGCACACGACCCCCTCGGAGATGGTCGAGTTCAAGTTCCACTGCGCGATGCCGATCTTCGTGGCGCGCCAGTGGGTGCGGCACCGAACCGCCTGTCTCGGCGGGGACACCATGGCCTGGTTCGATTTGCCAGCCCGCGGGCAGGGACGCCGGCTTTACAGGCTCACACTTCGTGAGATCGCACAGAGGTTCGAGCTGACCCGAAACGTCGCCAGACGCGACAAGCAGAGAGATTCCCGGTTCCGGCGCCACCGGTTGCAGGGAATGCACCTCCGCAACCTGGATGAGGATACCGGGCGACTCGGGCACACGCGCCTCGTGGACGTATTCCGCAGCGGCGCGAAGCCCGCGTTCGTGATGACCCTGGAGGATGGCAAGGCGGTCACCGCAACGGCCGATCATCGCTTCCTGTTCGCCGATGGCTGGAAGACTCTCCGAGAAGCCACCGGGTTGCGCGAGAGCGGCGGAAGAGCGGTCTGGACCCGGGACGACTACTACGTCCAGGTGAACGGGTCGCCCACCCTGGTTCCGGCGCTATACCAGGACAAGCAGTGGCTGGACCTAGAGTACCGAGTCGGAGGACGGTCCATAGGAAGCCTCGCCGACCAATGCGGTTGCTCCCGCCACACCATGCGGAAGTGGATATCGCGGCATGGCCTTCAGCAGCCGGGTCGCGGGAACTTCCGGGCCGGGGGCACGGCGGCTGACCGTGACCGCATTGGACGATGGACGACCCAACGGGCCGCAGGCGTTCACCGGCGCCACGGCTGGACATGCCAGCTATGCGGTCAACGTCACCCTGAACTCCACTGCCATCACATCGTCCCTGTATGGGCGGATGTCCAGCTCGCGAGGGACGAGACGAACCTGACCACGCTCTGCGTTCCTTGTCACCAGGAGGTGAACGGGCGCGCACTGGAGTACGTCGAGCGCCTGGGAGGCCCCCAGGTCCGCGACGAATGGCGCCCGAACCCGCGCGTCGCATGGAACACGCTGACGTCGCCGCGCCTCGTCAGGGTGCAATCCTTCCGGTACATCGGAATCCAGGAGACGTTCGACCTGGAGGTGGAGGGCCCGTCTCACAACTACGTCGCCAACGGCATCATCACCCACAACAGCGTCAACGAGTACAGCGCTCGCTATTCGCTGCTCCCGCTGCTCTTCTACTCACCCGACGCCGAGCACTTCTCGCTCCAGAGCGCGGACAACAAGCAGGGCCGGAAGACGGCGGCGGCGGACGCGACCCTGCGCTCGGAGGCGGCGCGGCGCTGGGAGGAGATCAGGCGGCAGGCGGGGGACACCTACGGCTGGCTCGTGGAGAACGACGTCGCGCGCGAGCTGGCCCGAATCGACCTCCCGCTGTCGACGTATACGCAGTGGTACTGGAAGATCGACCTCCACAACCTCCTGCACTTCCTCACGCTCCGCGTCGACCCCCACGCGCAGTACGAGATCCGCGCGTTCGCCGAGGTGATCGCCGCCATGGTGAAGCGCGTCGCGCCGCTGTCCTATGAGGCGTGGGTGGACTACGGGCTCGCCGCCGCGCCGCTCAGCCGCATGGAGCGCGCGGCGCTGGCCCGGCTCGTCGAGGCCGATGGGGACGCCGGTCTGCGCGCGCGCCCGGGCGCGATTCTGTCGGAGGCGGATCTCAAGGAGCTGGGGCTGTCCGCGCGGGAGCGCACCGAGCTGGTCGCGAAGCTCGAGGCTCCGCCGCGCCCGGACTTCGACCTCGACATCGGCTCCATGCGCGAAGCGGCGGCGGTCGAGGAGGAGATGAGCCGGGCGGTCCCGGCGGTGGACCGCCCGACCTGACTTGATCGCGGTTATCGGCGCCGGCCTCACGGGCCTCGCGCTCTCCCGGGAGCTGGACGCGCGCGGTCTGGACCACGTCGTGCTCGAGGCGGCCGGCCGGCCCGGCGGGATCGTCCGCAGCGCGGAGGTGCGCGGCCGCGTCCTCGAGTGGGGTCCGCAGCGCACTCGGCTCACGCCCGGGTTGCGGGCGCTGGTCGCCGAACTCGGCATCGAGGATCAGGTGATCACCGCGCCGCCGGATCTGCCCCTGTACGTCTACGCGCGCGGCCGCCTGCGGCGCGTCCCGACATCCGTCCGCGAGGTCGCCGGATCCGAGTCGCTGGGCTGGGGCTCCCGCCTGAAGCTCCTGCTCGAGCCCCTGACGGCCGGCCTGCGCGAGGGCGAGACGGCGGGCGAGTTCCTGATTCGCAAGTTCGGGCGCGCGGCCTACGAAGACGTGCTCGGGCCTCTGTACGGCGGCCTCTACGCCTCCCGTCCGACGGACATGCCCGGCCGTTTCGCGCTGGCGCGCACCCTGTCGGAGTTCGGGATCGAGCGAAGCGTCGTCCTGTGGTGGCTGGGCAGGCGCGCCGCGCCGGTGTCCCAGGCGTGCTCGTTCCGGGACGGCATGCAGACCCTCACCGACGCGCTGGCTCGCCGCACGGGAGAGCGCCTCGCGCTAGGCGAAGCGGCCGGCTCCATCCGCAGGGAAGGCGAGGAGCTCGTGGTCTCGACCGCGGGCGGGCCGGTCCGCTGCCGCGACGTGGTGCTCACGGTGCCCGCGGACGTCGCGGCGGATCTGGTCGGGCCGCTGTCGACGGACGTGGCGGCGCGCCTGGACGGCCTCGCATACAATCCGCTCGCGGTCGTTCACCTGCTGGCGCGGCGCGGCGCGGAGCGGGGCCGGCGGGAAGAAGGAGCCCCGCTGCGCGGGCTCGGCCACCAGGTTTCCTTCCGGGAGCCGCTCGCCACCCGAGGCGTCACTTGGAACGACGCGCTGTTCCCCGGCGCCGGCCGCGCCGGGGTGTACACGGCGTATCTCGGCGGCGCCGCGGCGCCGGCCATCCCCGACCTGCCGGACGACAGGCTGGGGACGCAGGCGGCGGACGAGTTCGAGACCGTCACGGGAGTCGCGGTCGAGCCCATTTCCGTGGCACGCACGCGCATGCCTGCGTGGGACCATTCCTGGAGTCTCCTGGACGGCTTGCGGCTGCCCGATGGCATCCACGTGTGCGCCAACTGGGAAACCCGCCCGGGGATTCCAGGCAGGCTCGCGTCCGCCCGGCGGGTGGCGGCCCGGCTCGCGAGAGACGACGCCTGAACGCGGGCGGGTCCCTCAGCGCGGCACGCCGATCGAAGCCAGGTCGGTGGAGCGATCCAGGCTCGCGTTGGTGCAGCACGTATTCGCGTTCGGCCGGCAGCGGCACTGGAGGAGCGGCAGGTCGATCACCTGGCGATCGCCGTCCCGCTCGGTTCCGGCGACGCTCTCCACGAGATCGGCGAGCAGGTCGATGAAGGCCGGATCCGCGTGCGGTATCGGGACCCGGTGGAACGCCAGCCCTCGTCCCTCCGCCTGCTCACGCAGCTCGCGGTCGAGCTCGGCGAGCGTCTCGGACTGCTCGTGCATGAAGCTCACCGGAACCACGACCACGACCCGAGCGTCCACCTCCGCGATCACGCGATCGATGTCTGGCTGGGTCCACTCCACGGGCCGATTCGAATGATTTTGAAATCCGAGTTCGAATTCGTCAACGCCGAGGGCATCCGCGAAAGCTCGGCAGTGGTCGTCGACGTAGACGTCGTAGCGACTTCCCTCCCGCAGGTACTTGACCGGCGTGCCGTGGGCGGAAAACACCAGCCGTACGCCCTCGTCGCGCAGGTCCAGTCCGTCGCGCTCGAGCAGGGCGCGTACCGCCCGGGCCCTGAGCCGCGTGTACCCGGAATGCCGGTGCCATCCCGACACGTGTCGAAGCGGCACCTCCCATCCCAGGGCGGCGACGGCCGCGTCCAGCTCGTCCAGCGCGGCGACCGTCGTGGACGGCCCGCAAAGCGGGTAAATCGGAAGCCCCACCAACAGGTCCGCGCCGGCCCCGTGTGCCGCCGCAACCGCGTCCGCGATGGAGGGGTCGGTGAACTGGTAGCCCAGGTAGGCGAAGGCGTCGTGGCCGCGGGAGCGCAACGCGCTGCCGAGCAGCGCACACTGCTCCTCCGCCTGCGCGTGCAGGGGGGAGCCGCCGATCTCCACATATTCTTCGATCAGGCCGGGGGCGCGCGCCAGCGCGAGCCGTCGGCTGCGGGCCGCGATCTCGTCCTCGGTCGCATCCGATGAGTCCAGGGACGCGTTGGTCCGGAAGATCCGCTCCAGGAACGGAACGACCGCCTCCATGGTCGGGGTCTCCGGCTCGCCGAAATTCAGCACCATCACAGCGATCCTCATACGCCTCCTTCCATCCCGGTCATCGCCGTGCTCTCGTGGACGAAGTCGACCACCGAGCGGATCACCGCGGGGTCGGCGCCCGGCGTCAGCCCGTGACCGACGTTGAATATGTGGCCCGGCCGGCCCGCCGCGCGGGCCAGCACATCCGCCGCCCCGTGGAGCGCCGCGTCCTCGCCTGCGGTGAACAGCGCCGGGTCGAGGTTGCCCTGGATCGCGCGCTCGTGGCCCACGGTCGCCCAGGCCTCGTCGAGCGGCACGCGCCAGTCGACCCCGACCGCGTCTCCGCCGGCGCGCGCGACGAGGGGCAGCAGCGCCGGGTTGCCCGTGGTGAAGTGGATGGTCGGCACCCGCTCGTCCGCGAGGCGCTCCAGGATCCGGCGCGTGTACGGCATCGCGAAGCGCTCGTAGTCCGCCGGCGAAAGCGCGCCCGCCCAGGAGTCGAACACCTGCACCGCCCCCGCGCCAGCCTCGGCCTGGGCGACCGCGAATTCCGCGAGGTGGTCCGCCCAGAAGCCGGCCAGGCGGTCCCACGCGTCCGGCCAGCGCCACATGAACGCCTTGGTTTCCTCGACGTTGCGGGCCCTGGCGCCTTTCACGAGATAGGTGCACAGCGTGAACGGCGCCGAAACGAACCCCAGGATGGGCACGCGCTCGCGAGCGGCGAGAAGGCGGATCTGGTCCATGATGTAGTCCATGGTGACCCGCGGATCGTGCCGGCGCAGCGCGGCGACATCCTCGGGACGCTCTATCGGCCGTGCCACGACCGGTCCCAGTCCCGGATGGATCTCGACGTGCAGGCCCGCGCCGAAGAAGGGCGTGGAGATGTCGTTGTAGAGTACCAGAGCATCGACGGGGAAGTACTCCAGGGGCAGCGCCGTGATCGCCGCCGCGGCCTCCGGATCGCGCAGCAGCTCGAACATGTCGGCGTCGGCTCGCAGCTCACGATAGCGCGGCAGGCTGCGTCCTGCCTGGCGCATGAACCATACGGGGGTGGCGTCGACGGGCTGCCCGCGCAGCGCTCGTAGCATCCGGTCGTTCATGGGAGCCGCAGGGTCGCCGCCGGGGGCGGGCGCGTCAAGGCGAAGGCGGCGGCCGGTCGGCCAGGCGATAGACGAACCTCAGGCCGGACCACGTCTCATGCACGAGATCTCCGAGCGTCAGCCCTGGCCTCGATCACCTTCCGGCAGATCCGCGGGCGAGCCGCTGCCGTGCCCGTCCTCGCCTCGCCGCGCCCGGCCCGGCCCGCGCAGCGCTTCCACGACCGCATCGTCCAGGTGCAGGTCGAGCTGCGGGAACGCGATCACCACGCCGGCCTCCTGCAGGGCCGTCCACAGCGCCTCGTGCAGGTTCGAACGCCGGTCCATCGCGCGCCACGGGTCGTCGATCCAGACCGATACGTTCCAGTTCACCGAGCTGTCGCCAAACCCGGTGAGAAGGACGACCTGGTCGCGCTGCGGGTCGCGCCAGGCGAGAGCCCCGGCGGCTCGCTCCAGCGTGCTCCGCACGAGCGCCATGTCCGAGCCGTAGATCACCCCGACATCGGCGCGCACGCGGAAGGTCGTGTCGCGCAGCGTGAAGTTGGTGACGGTCGATGATACCAGGGTCGAGTTGGGAATGATCAGGTCCTCCTCGTCGCGGGTGCGCGCGACCGTCGAGCGGATCCCCAGCTGCACGACGCGCACGATCCGGCCCTCCACCTCCAGGATGTCCCCCGGCTTGATCGCGCGCTCGACCAGGAGGATCACCCCCGACACGAAGTTCTCGGCGATGTTCTGCATCGCGAAGCCGAGCGCTACGGCGAACAGCGCGCCGGCGGCGAACAGCGCGGCGAGGTTGAGCCCGACCGTGTCCAGCGCGATCGCGAACCCCAGCGCGATGATGGCGTAGTGCGCGAGCCGGGAGGCCGTGGCGACGGTGCCCAGATCCGACACGCCGCGGCGCTCGAACCCGCGCTGGATGCCGCCCTGGACGACCCGCGACAGCACCATCGTGACGGCCAGTACCATCAGCACGATGAGCACCGTCGCGACCGTCACGACGGTCCCCGCGATCGTGAACAGCTCGATGTCGAGGGCGGCCTGGAGGGCGCCGAACACCTCTCCGTCGCGCCAGCGCTCGATAACCTGGTCCACGTTAGAACAATCCCAGCTGAAGCGGCTTCCCCGGCACTCGGAACGCGCTCGTCGATAGCTTCGGCATCCCGGGCAGCCCGGCCTTGCGCACGGCGGCCTTGAACAGGGCCTCGATCTGCCGGGCGTACTCCCCGGATCCGCGCTGACGCCGGCCGAACGTCGAGTCGCTCAACTCGCCGCCGCGCACCTCGCGGATGCGGTTCAGGACGCGCTCGCGCCGGTCGGGAAAGTGCGCCCCGAGCCAGTCCTCGAACAACTCCTTGACGCCGTGCGGCAGCCGCAGCATGACCCAGCCCGCCGCTACCGCGCCCGCCTGCGCGGCGGCCTCGACGATGGCGGGAACCTCGTGGTCGGTCAGGCCCGGGATGACGGGCGCCACCATCACCCCCGCCGGGATCCCCGCCGCCGTGAGACGCCGGATCGCGTCCAGCCGGCCGGCAGGGGTCGACGTGCGCGGCTCCATCACCCGCTGCAGGGACCGATCGAGCGACGTGACCGACAGGAAGACAGCGGCGGCGCCGTGCTCGGCGAGCTCGCCCAGCAGGTCGGCGTCGCGTGTCACCAGCCGATTCTTCGTGATCACGCCGACGGGGTTCCGGAAGTCCCGCAGCACTTCGAGGCAACCGCGCGTGAGCCGGAGGGCGCCTTCGGCGGGCTGGTAGGGGTCGGTGACGCCGCTCATCGCGACCGTGCGCGGCTTCCAGCCGGGCGCGGACAGCGCCTTCCGCAGGAGCTCGGGCGCGTCTCTCTTGACCAGGATCTTGGTTTCGAAGTCGAGGCCCGCGGAATACCCGAGGTACTCGTGGGAAGGGCGGGCGTAACAGTAGACGCACCCGTGCTCGCAACCCCTGTACGGGTTGACGCTCGCGTCGAAGCCGACATCGGGACTGTCGTTGGTGGCCACGATGCTGCGGGACGCGTCGTCGATGAGCTGCGTGCGCGGCCCCGGCGCGTCCGGGTCGACCGACTCCGGATCGACCTCGAAGGCGAGACTTTCGAAGCGGTTCGGGGGGCTGTGGTTGGTGCCCCGGCCCGCGACCACAGGCAGGTCGCGGCCGCGCTGCCTGCCCGCGCCCGTGAGCGGCGCGGGACCGCCCCCGCCAGAGCGGCGCCGGCTAGTCATCGCGGATCGGGGGCGCGGCGATCAGCCACGCGAGAAGAGCGGCACGTTTCGGGAGCGAGTCGGCGAGCACGTGTTCGTGCTCCGCGTGAGCGCCCGCGCCCACCGCGCCGAGCCCGTCGATCGTGGGCGCGAGCGGGCTGGTCAGGTTGCCGTCGGAGGCGCCCCCCACGATGGGCGCCTCCTCCACGCAGATGCCGATCTCCTCGGCGCGGCGCCGGAGCAGTTCCCAGAGCTTCACGTTTCGAGGGGTCCGCTCGAGGGGCGGGCGGTCGATGCCGCCCAGGACCTCCAGGCGCGTCCCGCGCGCCCGCGTCTCGAGCGAGCGGAGGCGGCGCTCCACGACCTCGCCGTCGGCGAGCCGCTCGAACCGCACGTCGAGCGCCGCGCGGCACTCGGGCGCGATCACGTTCGGCCGCTCTCCTCCCTCGATCAGGCCGACGTTGAGGGTCACCCCCGGGAGGCCCTCGCGCGTGGCGAGCACCCTTCCGATGACCATGGCCATCTCGTGGATCGCGCTCGCGCCCGCGTCGGGTTCCAGACCGGCGTGAGCCGCCCGCCCGTGGACCACGAGCTGGAAGTCGGCCACTCCCTTGCGCGCGGTCTTGACGAGGCCGTCGGGGCCGGCCGCGGGCTCGAGCACGAGCACACGGTCGGCGCCGCGGGCGAGGCGCCGGATCCACCGGACCGACTCGGCGCTGCCGACCTCCTCGTCGCTGGTGACCAGCAGCGCGGGCCGCACCGGGGTCGCCACGCCGAGCTCCCGCAGCGCGCGGATCGCGAAGATGGCGATGACCAGCCCGGCCTTCATGTCGAATGTGCCCGGCCCCCGGACGATGTCCCCCTCCACGCGCACCGGCATCGACCGGAGCGTGCCGTGGTCCCACACCGTGTCGGAGTGCCCCAGGAGCAGCTGGTAGGGCGCCCCGCCGCGGCGCGCGCCGTCGGTCGCGAGCAGCACGCCGCCGGAGGACACGCCTGAGCGTCGCCGCGCGCCGAACCCCGCGGGCGCGAGAGCCGACGCGATCGCGTCCAGGACCGGCCCCTGCGACGCCGGGTCGGTCGAGGGCGATTCGAGGCCCGCGAGATACACGAGAAGCGATACCATCTCGTCCGCGTGCGCCGCGAGCCACGCGCGCAGCTCGCTCGCGGCGCGCGGCCCCGCGTCCCCGGCCGCGGGGGCGCCCCTCGCCGCGCTCATGGACGGAACCCCTGCGCGCGCGCACCGTCCGAAGGACCCGCTCGCGCGCGTGCGGCCGACCGGGTTCCGCGCAGGACCAGCGCGCCCCAGCCCACCACGGCGATCACCGCGAAGCTGAACCACTGCAGCGCGTAGCCCAGGTGGGGGCCGTCGTCCAGCTCCGGCGGCGGGGAGGGAGCTGGGTACGGCGCGGCCGCCGTGCTCCTCTCGGCGACCAGGTACAGGGGCCCGACGCGATAGGGGAGGTGCGCGCCGATGCCATCGGGCGAGCGCGCGAACCAGACGGGGAGCGCGTCCTGGCCTTCGGGCGGCGTCCGCAAGGAACCCTCGGCCGCCAGATCGGGCGAGAACGCCCTAAACCGTCCCACCACCGTGGCCGGGCCGGTGACGCGGGCGGCCGCCGACGCCACGGTCGCGGCATCCGGGCTCGGCACGAAGCCACGGTCGACGAGAACCGCGCGTCCCTCCGCGGTTCGCAGCGGCGTCAGGACGTGCACGCCGGGGACTCCCTGGCGGCCCCTTCCGGCCAGCGCCACCGACCGCTCGTGGTCCCATGTCCCGCTCACCTCGGCCGCGCGCATCACCAGGCCGGAGGTGTCGACGGGAGACTCCGACAGCACGACGGGTTCCCGCGCCAACCTCTCCTGCAGCCCGGCGTTGGCATCCCGCCGCTGCTCGAGGCGGTCCAGCTGCCAGAAGCCGAGCCGCACGCATGCCGCCGCTACGAGGAACACCGCCGTGGTGGCGACCAGGCCGGCGGGAGTCAGGGTGATGGGGCGGGGTGCGCGCATGGCACCCGAATATGCGCCGAAAGTGCGGGGCCGCGCAAACGCTGATCGTGACGGCTAGAGCCCGAGCCAGTAGGTCCCTTTGATCACGACCACGTTCGTCCCCTCGGCCTCGAACAGCGAGTCGAAGTCGCGGTTCAGGTCGAAGTCGGCTTCGGGCCCCGAATCGCTCCGCAGGTGCTGCCAGACGATGAAGAGCTCGGAGCCGGGACGGTACTCCCACCTCAGCACCGCGTTCGCCCGGATGGACCGGAAGTTGAAAGTTCGCTCGCCGAAGCTGAATGACTCGGCCGGTCCATCACCGTCCGGATCCACGGTCAGCATCCCGTCGGAGCGGGTGAGCGTGCCCCGGTCCTCGCCGTACACATCGAAGTCGAACGTGCGCGGCTCGCGGAACTCCTTGTAATTGGAGAACTCGTTGGCGCTGATGAGCGGCTGTACGAACAGCTGCAGGCTCAGGTCCGGCGCGAACGTCCAGTCCACGCGCGTGTTCAGGGTCAGGCGGGTGCCCTCGACGTCGGCGAACACGTAGCGCGTGCCGAACGTGGACGCGGCGAGCGGATCGACGCGCGCGGTGACGAACTGGTCCGCGTCGCGCTCGAAGACGAGGGACGGGTCGAACCGGATCTGGACGTTCGGGCCGGGCCGCGCGAGGACGCCTCCGAAGAGGACCTTGTCGTATTCGTCCGCCTCGTCCTCGCGGTAGAACGCGCCGGCGTGGAACGAAATGGGCTTGCGCCGGTCGGTCTCGAATTCCAGCTCCAGGTTCCACTGCGGGACCACCTCCATCAGCGGTCCGCCCCGCGTCAGGAACGGGCTGTAGCTCGCGCCGCTGTAGCTGCCGTCCAGCTCGACGTACCAGAAGCTGTTCAGCGTGCCCTCCGCGAAGAACCCATAGCCCTCGAAGCGTTTCTCGTTGCCGGTAGTCCAGGCCCAGTTCTGGAACAGACCGATGTCCCATTCCCGGAACAGCCGCCCGGGGTCGTTCTCGCGATAGAGCACGAGCGTGGAAATCGCGCGCTGGTCGGTCTGGCTCATGAAGCCCAGGTCGTTCAGCTCGAGCCCCGGGCTCGCCTCGCGCAAGGTCGCCGAGGCGAGCCAGTGCTCTCCGCCGGTCTTGGCCAGGGAAAACGCGCCGACGTAGCCGGACAGCGACGTGCGCGTCGAGTCCAGCTCCACGTGGTCTGCGTCGGGACGCTGGTAATACCGCGCGCTCGCGGTCTGCGTGCGCAGCAGCGCCTCCTCGCTTCCGCGCACGTAGCTACCGCCCACGTACCCGCTCAGCGTCCATTCCCGGTCGTTCCAGGCGTGCTCGAAGTCGAGGCCTCCGAAGTAGGCGTCGCTGTGCATCAGCGGGCCGAACAGATCCCCGTCCATGGCGCGGTTGGTGGCGGTGACGATCCCGCCCACCACCGTGTTACCGGCTCGCACGTCCTTGCGCACGCGTCCGACGAAATAGTTGGTCGTCGGTTCGACGGGCGTTTCGCCGAAGGCGCCGTCCTCGTCCACGAACGACGCGGTCTCCTCCAGCGTCACGGCGTCCAGCACCCCGATCGACCACCCTCCGCTGGTCTTCCCGCTCAGCTTCGCGGCCGTGGCAATCGTGGTCTGGGCGGGCACGTCCGCGAACGAGGCATCGGGGACTCCGCGCTGGGGCTCCCGGCCGATCCGGCGCGAAAAGAACACGTCCTGTCCACCGAAGTTGTTGTAGGTGCGCGTACTGCCGAAGCTGTTGAAGATGTCGACGCCCTCCAGGAAGAACGGGCGTTTCTCGGGGAAGAAGGTTTCGAAGGCGCTCAGGTTCACGACAGCCGGATCCACTTCGACCTGCCCGAAGTCCGGGTTGATCGTGGCCGAGAGCGTGAGGTCGGGGGTCACGCCCCAGTTCACGTCGGCGCCGATGCTGGCGCCGGCGTCATTGCGTTCGTAGAACGGGTTCGCGCCGTTGCCGGGCGCGCGCGTGAGGCTGGCCGACGTGTAGGGTTCGATTTCCAATCGCCGCGGCGGGTCGAGCCGTGGCAGCCCCTCCAGTGTGCCTGCCCGGGAAACGAATCCGTCCTCCTCCGGCAACACCGGCGACCAGTAGCTCTCCTCGTCCTCACGGGCGATCTCGCGATAGAAGTTGATGCCCCACCTGACTTCCTGGCCCTCCGCCGTGGCGCTGAACCGCAGCTGCGAAAGCGGAATCCGCATCTCCGCGCTCCAGCCCTCGCCATCCACCATGGCGGCCGCCTCCCACACGGGATCCCACCCCTCGTCATCGTCGCTGTCGTTGAAGATGTAGAGATCGCGGCGCACGCCTTTGGGGTTCACGTAGAACGCGAACGCGGTGCGGCGGTCGAAGTAGCTGTCGATGATCACGCCCGCCCAGTCCGAGTACCCGGATGTCTGATCGCGGCGCGTGAGCTGCGACGCTATCGCGCCCGGATCGTCGTCGAAGAGTCTCACGCCCACGTAGAGCGCCTCACCGTCGAAGAGGACGCGCGCCTCGGTGCGCTGGGACGCGGGCTCACCAGGCCGCGGCTGGTTCTGCACGAAGCCCGAGGCCGCGGGCGCATCCGCCCACGCGGCCTCGTCGAGAACTCCGTCGACGACGATGTCGGGAGTTCCCGATCCGATCTGCAGGGTCCGCGCACCGGACTGCGAGCCGCCGGCCCCCGAAGTCCCGTCCGCCTCCACCTGCCCGCCGGCCCCCGCGAAGGACAGAATCGCCGCAGCCACCCCGGTCGCCGTGCCGTCTGCCAGCCGCCTCATGATCCCTCCTATGCTAAAAAAACTGCATACCGTGGCAAAAAAAAGCGCGCTTCTGGGCTCTCCCCCCCGGGCCGGCACATCAGGATCCCCACTACGGGGGGAGCCGATGCCGGTTTCAGCGTCGGAGCCCGCCTGGCTATGCTAAAAACACAGCATCGTCATCCAAAAAAAAACACGGGGCGATCACCGGCCTTCTTTCCTGGCGCTCTCGATCAGCGCCGAAAGGTGGGCCAAGTCTCCCGACGTGAGTTCGGATTCCGCATCACCCAGCAGCGCCGCGACCGCCTGCGCAGGGGATCCGTCGAAAAACGTCCGCACCATGTGCCGGAGCGCCGAATTGCGCGCCTCGGCGCGCGGCACGCTCGGAAGGTAGACGTACCGCGGACCCTCTTCTTCGTGGCGGGCGTGCCCCTTCTCCTCCAACACGCGCAGCAGCGCGCGGACGGCCGAGTAGCTGGGCGGGTCCGGGATGCCGGCGCGGACCTCGGCGACGCTGGCCCGTCCCCGCCGGTACAGCACTTCCATGATCTGCCGCTCGCGGCGGCTGAGTCCGGCCAGGGGGTTGTGCTGTTTTTTGAGCATGACACCAGCATGATGCACGCGGGCGCCGGCCGAGTCAAGGACCGTCAGGAAACTGCAGCTCCTCGCGGGTGCGGATCTCGCCGCCGCGCACGACCAGCCGCACCTCCCGCACGTTGGCGATGTCGGCCGTTGGATCGGCTCCGAGCACGACCAGGTCGGCCACCTTCCCAGGCTGCACGGACCCGATGTCCTCCCGGAACATCGCGCGGGCGCCGTGGAGAGTCGCAGCCACGATCACGTCCATGGGAGAAAGCCCCGCCGCCTGCATCGCCTCGAGCTCCGCGTAGATGGACGCGCCGTGCAGCGTCAGCGGGTTGCCGGCGTCGGTCCCGACGGCCAGCGGGAGGTCCGCCTCGTGGATCCGGCGGACGTTGGACGCGGCGAGCCGGCCCGCCGCCTCCACCCGGGCCCGGGCGCCCGCCACCGGCTCCCCGGGCAGCGTGTCCGTCGCCTCCGCCTTCGCGCGCGTGATCGGATCGACGCAGGCCAGCGGCTGCTCGTCGGCGCGGAAGCGGCGGTCGGCGAGCTCGACGTACCCCTCCCGGACCGCCAGCGTCGGCGTCATCACGGTCCCGGAGGACCGCATGAGATCGAGGAACTCGTCGTCGACCTCGCCCTCGAAGACGCCGTGCACGAGCAGCCGCGCGCCGGCCCGCAGCGCCTGCTTGGCCTGCCAGAGCCCTGTGGCGTGGACGATCAGCGGGATGTCCGCGGTCCGCGCTTCCTCCCCGGCGGCCATCAGGGCGTCCAGGTAGCCCTCGGCCTCGGCCTCCGCGCTGTCCGCCAGGAACCACACCTTGATCGCGTCCGTGCCGCTCGCCGCGAGATACCGCGCGCCCTCGCGCGTGGCCTCCTCGTCCGCCATGTGGAGGAACTGCCGCTCCGCCGGCAGGTTGAGCCAGTGGTCGCGCGTCGACAGGAGAGGTCCGGCGACGGCCAGGTGGGGTGCCCGCGTCGAGGCCGCCGCGCGCTCCCGCAGGCGCCAGGTCCACGGGAAGCCCCCCACGTCGAAGGTGGCGGTGACGCCCGCGCACAGGTGGGCGCGCCAGAAGCGCTCCGGGTGCGCCTCCAGGTCGCGGATCGTCTCGCGGTACGGATGCGTCGCGCGTACGTCCAGCGCGTCGGGCCTGCCGTCGGCCCAGCCGGTCTGGCTGTAGTGCACGTGGGCGTCGACCAGGCCGGGGATGATCCACGTGCCGGAGGCATCGACCACGTCGACGTCGTTCGCGGGCCGGCACTCGTCCCGCGGGCCCACGCACTCGATGCGGCCGTCCCGCATCACGACGACGGCGTCCGGGATCGGAGCGGCGCCGGTGCCGTCCACCACGGTGGCCCCGGCCAGCGCGAAGGGCGGGGGCGGCGTGGAGGCGTCGGCGGGGAAGGCGGTGGTCACGGCGACGCGCCAGCCGTCGGGCGTGCGCAAGAGCATCCGTTCGCTCAGCCCGCGCACGTCCGCGTCGCCCTGGACGAACCGGTAGCGGTAGGTCCCGTACGCGACGCCGTCGGCCAGGGGCGTCAGCGAGAAGTGCGTCGCGACGAGAGTGTCCGGCCAGGCGTCGTCGACGCCTTCGACGAACGACTCGTAGCCGAACTCGACGCCGCCCACGCCCGCCCGCGCGAGGAGCGGTGAGCGCAGGTAGTGCTCCAGGTAGCGGGCCCGGTCCCGCTTCTGGATGGCGTCGATGTTGGAGCGAAACGCCGCCAGCGCCGCCAGCGAGTCGGCGGCACGGCCCGCCGCGGCGTCCGGCGTGCCGCCGGCCTGGGCGCCCGCCGCGCCCGCCGGGGCCGCGAGCGCCGTCGCGAGCAGGAAGACGGCGATCCGACCCGCGGGGTCGCGCCGGGAGGAGGCAGTCGCGGGTCCGCGCTGCGCGGCGGCGCGAATGGGGCTGCCTGGTCGGGTCCTGGTTGGCGGGTTGGATGGCACGGCCATGGTCACTCCGTATCTGGCGCCATCGTCACCGTCGGGTGACGGCACCAACCTCGTCGGCCACGCGCGGAATCGCCAGCGGCGTCCCCGTCCCTTCAGGCGCGGCTCGCGGCGTCCAGCGTCGCCTCGACGGTCGCCGTGTGGATCGCGACGGTGTCCCGGGTGTCGCGCGCGTACCCGCCCGCCAGGACGACCGCGACCGCGACTCCCGCCGCACGGCAGCGCTCCAGCACGAGCCGGTCGCGCTCGAGCAGCCCCGCGCGTGTGAGCGCGAGGCCCCCGAGCTGGTCCTCCCGGTACGGGTCGGCGCCGGCGAGGTACAGCGCGAGGGACGGACGGTGCCCGTCGACCACCGGGCCGAGGCTCCGCTTCAGCAGGTCCAGGTACGCCGCGTCGCCGACGCCGTTGGCGAGCCCCACGTCCAGGTCGGACGGCGGCTTGAGCGCGGGGTAGTTGCGCTCCTGGTGCATCGAGAACGTCAAGACGCGGGGCTCGGAGGCGAAGATCGCCGCGGTGCCGTTGCCGTGGTGCACGTCCAGGTCGATGACGGACACCCGCTCCGCCAACCCCTCGGCGAGGACGCCGGCGGCGGCCACCGCGACGTCGTTGACGAGGCAGAAGCCCTCGCCGTGGCCGGCGAACGCGTGGTGGAAACCGCCTCCGAGGTGCGCGCACGCGCCGGCCCGGAGGGCCGTCCGAGATGCCAGCAGGGTCCCGCCGGCGCACAGCAGCGACGCCTCCCGCAACGCCGCGGAGAAGGGCAGCTCTAGCGTGAGGGCCTCCAGCGCCGTGAAGGATCCGGCCCGGATCTTCGCGATGTACTCCGCCGAATGGACCCGCGCGACCTCCTCCCAAGAGGCCGGGGCCGGCTCCACGAAGTCCCCCGGGCCGAACCGGCCCCGCGCAAGGAGCTCCTCACGGACGAGGCGGTACTTGGCCGTAGGGAAGACGTGCGGGCCGATGTCCACCTCGTAGCGAGGGGACCAGACCACGGGCGCTGGCGGGTGCCCATCCGTCGGGGGGTACCGGCTGGCCGCTTCGGACGGCCGGGAATCATTCGCCATGCGGGACCCCGGCTCGGGCGCGCCATCGCGCGCCGAGGTCATATCGAGCTCGCTTGCTGTCGGCATCATGCCGAATCTTAATGCGAAACCGGAATCCCGCCGGCACCGAGGCCCCCGGGGAGGGGCCGCTCAGCCGCCCACCAGCCCGCCGATTCCGACGCTCACGGCGAACTGGTTGAAGTCGACCGGATCGAAGCCGTCGTCGCCCTGCGTAAACCAGCGCCGGTAGCCGGCCTCCACCCGCACCCCGAGCCCGGGCGGCGCGAGGAACCGGTATCCGACCACGCCGCCGAGCGTGAAGTTGTTGTCCTCGTCCACGTCGCGGACCCAGGAGGCGTTTCCGCCGAAATACGGGGAGCTCTCGGCCCCGCCTCGGGTGTGATAGGCGACCTGGCCGCCGAAGCTGCCCAGCCATTCCGTGGCGCCGCCGCTGGCGAGCACGAGGAAGCCCACCTGCGGCTCCACCGCGAGGTTGGGAGTGGGGAACAACGTCGCGTACAGCCCTCCCGTCGGCAGAACGAACCCGTTTCCGGGAGCGCTGAAGGTCGTCAGGGCGTCACGGCCCTCGGCCGTGAAGACGCTCAGGCCGGACAGAAATCCGATCTCCGCCGACTGGGCCCGGGCCGGCGCTGCAGGCAGTGCGACCGCGAGTGAGAGCGCAAGGACGATGAGACGCTTGGCCATATCCCGCTCCTTGTCGGGAGGGACGCGGGCCGCCCCTGCGGCCCGTCGCGGTACGAGAGTGGCTTGCCGGGCCGCGCAGAAGGTCGTGGACGAGGACGTAGCCGGTGGCGCAGACCTACGTAGGAACGCGGCGTCAACGTCGCGCTCGCGTCAAGCGCCGAATGCGCGAAGGGGCGAGCCGGTGGCCGGCTCGCCCCGACATCCGGAACTCCCGGGTCGCGACCCGGGCGGCTTCGGCCGCGCGGTGGCGCGCCCGCTACACCCCCGCGCCAGCCGGGCGCTCCTCCGCGGCGGCCGCCGCAATGGGCGGCACGCCGGGTAGCTCGGGCCGCGCGATGCCGTCCGCACGCAGCGCGATCTGGAGCACTTCGCCCAGGTCCTCCGCCAGGTGGACGGTCATCTCGTCAAGCACCATGCGCGGGACGTCCTCGAGGAGATCCGCCTCGTTGCGCCCCGGGATGATCACCTCCCTGATCCCGGCGCGGTAAGCTCCCAGCACCTTCTCCTTCACGCCCCCGATCGGCAGGACCCGGCCCGACAGGGTGATCTCCCCGGTCATCGCGAGGTCCGCCCGCACCGGCCGGTTCGACAGCGAGGAGACGAGCGCCGTGGCCATCGTGACGCCGGCGGAGGGACCGTCCTTGGGGACCGCGCCCGCCGGGACGTGGACGTGGATTTCGATGTCCTTGAGCTTGTCCTCGGGGATCCCCAGCCGGTCGTGGTTGGTGCGCGCGTACGTGAGCGCGGCGCGCGCGGACTCCTTCATGACGTCGCCGAGCTGGCCGGTGAGGATGAGCTGCTCCTTGCCGTCGCTGTGGCTCGCCTCGACGAACAGGATGTCGCCGCCCATCGGCGTGTAGAACATCCCGGTCGCGACGCCGACGGTGTCCTCGGCGGCCTTCTGCTCGGGGTGGACCCGGGCTCGCCCCAGCAGGTCGCGCACCGCCTCCGCGTCGATGTCGACGCGCTCGGCCTCGTGGGCGGCGATCCGGCGCGCGGCCTTGCGCGCCAGCTTGCCCAGCTCTCGCTCGAGCTGCCTGACCCCGGCCTCGCGGGTGTATTCGCTGATGACGCGGCCCACCGCGTCGTCCGTGACGGCGATCTGATCCTCGCCGAGGCCGTTCTCGTCGCGCTGGCGAGGCAGCAGGTAGCGCCTGGCGATCTCGAGCTTCTCGCGCTCCGTGTAGCCCGAGAATTCGACCGTTTCCATGCGGTCCAGCAGCGGCGCCGGAATGCGCTCCCGGTAGTTAGCCGTGGCGATGAAGAGCACTTCCGACAGGTCGAACGGGATCCCCAGATAGTGGTCGACGAAGTTGTGGTTCTGGGCCGGGTCCAGGACCTCGAGCAGCGCGGACGCGGGATCGCCCTGCATGCTCACGCCCAACTTGTCCACCTCGTCCAGCAGGAAGACCGGGTTCTTCGTGCCGGCCTGCTTGAGTCCCTGGATGATACGCCCGGGCATGGCCCCGACGTAGGTGCGCCGGTGCCCGCGGATGTCGGCTTCGTCCCGGGCTCCGCCGAGCGCGATCCGCACGTACTTCCGGTTCAGCGCGCGCGCGATGCTCTGGGCGATCGACGTCTTGCCGACGCCCGGAGGTCCGACGAAGAGAAGGATCGGGCCGCGGCCGACCGCGCGCGCCTTGGCGCGGCAGGGGTCGTGCTTCTCGCCGCCGCCACCCTCCTCGTCGACCGACGCGGCCGCGGTCCCGGCCGCCGCGGCGCCTTCCGTGTCCGCCGTGGCCCCGGCGCCGTTCGTCGGAGCGGAGCCGGCAGAAGCATCGGGTTCGGCGGCAGCCTCGGGTTCGGCGCCAGCATCCGGTTCGGCGCCAGCATCCGGTTCGGCGACGCCATCCGGTTCGGCGACGCCATCGGGCTCGGCGACCGCTTCCGTCTCGGCGCCCGCCTTCGGCCCGGCCGGGGGTCCGCCTTCGGCGTCGACGCCCGGCTCGGCGCCCCCGTTGCCGGCGGGCACCCTCGCGGCCGCCGCGCTCGGCTCCGATCCGGCCTCCGCCAAGGCCTCCCGCTCCGCCCGCTCCATCTGGAGCTTGCGGACCGCCAGGAACTCCAGGACCCGGTCCTTCACGCCCTCGAGCCCGTAGTGGTCCTCCTCCAGCACGCGCTCGGAGCGCTGCAGGTCGATCGCGTCGTCGGTGCGCTCGTTCCAGGGCAGCTCGGTCACCCACTCCAGGTAGGTCCGGATCACCTGGTACTCGGCCGACTGCGGGCTGGTGCGTTCCAGCCGCCCCAGCTCGCGCTCCACTTCCTGGCGCGCCGCCTCGCTGAGATCCAGTCCTTCGATGCGGGTCCGGAGCTCCGCGACGTCGTCTCCTTCGCTATCCCCCAGCTCTTTCTGGATCGCCTTGAGCTGCTCGCGCAGGACGACTTCCCGCTGCTTTTCGCCCAGCTCCTCCTGCACCTGCGCCTGGATCTCCTCCTGCGCCTCCAGGCGCAGCAGGTCTCGCTCCACCTCGTAGAGGACCCGCCGCATGCGCTCCTCGATGTGCAGCATCGAAAGCAGTTCCTGCTTCTGGGTCGCGGGCATGTCGAGGTAGAACGCGACCATGTCCGCGAACTCCCCCGGCGCGTCGACGCCCTGGATCAGTTGCTTGAGGGCCTCGGCAGGGATTCCCCGCCTCCGGCCCAGCTCCGCGGCGCGCTCCCTGAGCTCCCTGTCCAGCGCCTGGAACGCGGCCTCCCTGGGTTCGACCGGGCCTTCCTGTTCGACCGGGAGGACGACGGCCTCGAGCATGTCGTCGTCGCCCTTGCGGTATTCGAGCGCGACCGCGCGCTCCTCCCCATGAATGATCAGCTGGAGGCCGCCGCGGATCTTCTGCGCCTGGACGATACGGACGACGACGCCCATCTCGTTGAGCAGCTCCGGGCGGGGATCGTCCAGGTTCTCCTTCTGGCAAACCGCGAAGAGGCGGCGATCGCCATCCAGGACCTTCTTGATCGCCGCGACCGTGCCCGGACGCCCGGCCGAAATCGGCACGGCGACGCCGGGAAACACGACCGTGTCTCGCAGCGGTATCACGGGAAGCGTGATCCGTTCGGCCATCTCGTATCCTTTAAAGCCCCACCGGGCGGTCGGCCGTCCTGGCGGGACGTGATGTTCGAGTCGCGTGTATCGCCATTCGTTTCGCAGGTAGCTTGCCAGCGCGAACGCGGAAGCGCGGAAAGCCCGGCGGGTCGGGCGGTTCCGGCCGTTTCCAGGCGGCGCCTCGACCGGCGCATCGGCGATCGGGCCCCGGTGCTGTCATTACGGCAGCGCCCGAGGTGGGTGGGTTCGAAAAGTGGCCCTACGTGCTCAGCCGGCCGCGCATCACCGTGACGGCCCGCCCGCCGAGCTCGACCCGATCGCCGCGCGTCGTGACGCGCACCGTACCACCGCGCGCGGAGGCCTGGTACCCGACCACTCGCGGCCGGCCCAACCGCTCCGACCAGTACGGGCCCAGGCAGCAATGCGCCGAGCCGGTGACGGGATCCTCCGGCACCCCGAACGAGGGCGCGAAGTAGCGCGACAGGAAGTCGGCCTCCCCGACGTCTGAAGGGGACGACACGATCGCTCCGCGCATGCCGATCTTCCGGAGCCCGGTCATCGACGGCGCCAGCTCGCGCAGCCGCGCGGGATCCTCGATGACGACGAGTTCATCGAGTCGGTTACGCCCCGTGAACACCGCTTCGGCTGGGCGCACGCCGAGGGCTTCCAGCAGCCCTTCGGCCGGCGCTCCGGCCCGCGCCGGCTCCGCCGGGAAGTCCAGCGCGATCCACTCTCCGTCCCGCCGCGCTCCCAGCTCCCCGCTGAGCGTGTGGAAGCGCAGCTCGGGCAGGTCGTCCAGACGATCCTGGAAAATCACGTGCGCCGCCGCGAGGGTCGCGTGCCCGCACAGATCGACCTCCGCGGCCGGCGTGAACCAGCGTAGGTCCCAGCCGTCGCGGCGGCGGCGCAGGAAGGCCGTCTCCGAGAGGTTCATCTCGCGCGCGACCGCTTGCAGCCAGCGGTCATCCGGATAGGCGTCCAGGACGCAGATTGCCGCGGGGTTCCCCGCGAACGGCCGCTCCGTGAAGGCGTCCACCTGCACGATGTCCAGGGTCCGCGGAGGATCCCGCGGTTCGCGGGCGGGCCCCTCCGCGGCGACCTCAGCGGACACGGTCGAAGATCCTGCCCCAGCGCGCCTCGGTGAAGAGCGGGAACGGCGCCAGCGCCTCCCGGTCGTAGCTGTAGTAGATGAACAGCACGCGCCCTTTCAGCTCACGCTGGTCCAGGAAGCCCCAGTACCGGGAGTCGATGCTGTCATCGCGGTTGTCTCCGAGCACCATGAGGTGCCCCTCCGGAACGACGACCGGCCCCCAGTCGTCGCGGGTCGGCCGGAAGTCGGCCGGCCGGTGGCCGGAAACCAGATGCGGCAGTTGCCAGTCCATCGCGGGGTCGCGCGGATTCCCGGTGGGATCGGTGTGCCGTACGTACGGCTCGTCGAGGCGCTCACCGTTCCGGTAGAGCTCCTTGGCGCGCATCTGGAGCGTGTCGCCCGGCACGCCCACGACGCGCTTCACGACGTCCAGTTCGGGATTGTGGCGGCGAAAGACCAAGATGTGGTCGCGCGCCGGCGACGAATACCCGGGCGTCCTGAGGTCCGTGCCGGGTACGCGCGTTCCGTAGGCGGCCTTGCTGATCGCGAGGAAATCGCCGACGAGCAGTGTCCGCTCCATAGACCCCGAGGTGATGACGAACGTCTGGAAGAGAAACGTCCGCAGGAGCAGAAAGAGGGGCACGGCTATGATCAGCGTCTTGCCCCACTCCGCCGCCCAACTCGACCGCGGTTCGGCGGCGTTCGCGGCTCGGCCGTCGCCGGCCACCCTGCGCGGGCCCTTTCCGGCCACGCCGCCGCGAGCGTCTTCGGCGGCCGACCCGGACGCACGGGCGCCGGAGCCCTTGGGGGACTTTCGTGACCTCACGATGGTCTATTCGCTGCCCGTCGTCGCCATGGGGCAACCATGAAATCTCCTGTCGCCATGATCGAGGTCGCCGCACCGGACGCGAAACCACGCGGCGCCGAACGGCGGCGTGCAAGATACACCGTCCACGTGCGCCGGGTCGGCGGCGGTGCCAGTTTGGCCGCCGGCACCGAGGGACGCCAGGGCGCGCGCGCGCCCGGCGGCGACCGTCCGCGAACCGGGATGACACTACGCCTTGGCCACCGCTTCAGCTTCGATGACCCGAAGGCCCGCCGCGTTTCCGCGCTCGCCCGGCTGGGCCGGCCTGGGCGCGGCGATCGCGCTCACGGCTCCGTCCTGCACGCCGCCGCCAGAGCCGGCGCAGGCAGCCCCCGCGGCGGCTCCGACGCTGGCCCAGACCCTGCCGCTGGGGTCGCGCGCGACCTACCAGGTGACCGACTCCGTGCGCATCGAGGCCGACGGCGAGCGCGTCCGCTTCACGACCCAGGCGGCGTACTCGGCGCTCGTCCGGATGCGCTTCCGGTCCGCCGCGGACAGCCTCCTGGTCGATGCTTCCCTGACCGAGTTCGAGGGGTCGCTGGTGAATCCCACCACGGGAGCGGTGCACGCGACGCTGGCGGACATCGACGGCGAGTGGACGGCGACGGTCGACAGGAGGGGCCGGGTAACGCCGATCGAGCTTCCGGCGCTGAGCGACGCGTTCCGCGCGGTCGTCGGAACGGAGGATCTCCTGCGCACGCTGTTCCTGCCCCTGCCGGACGCGCCGGCCGGCGTCGGAGCGCAGTGGGTCGATACCCTCCGGACCACGGATGAGGGTGCCCGCACGCGCCAGACGGCGACCCACATCGTAAGTACGCGCGTCGCCGAACGCGCCGAAGCCGCGGGCCGTACCGTGCTCATCCTGGAGTCGGTGATCGAGACCGAGCTCGAGGCGGTGTCGCGCGCGGAAACGGATGAGCCATCGACGCAGGTGCTCCGTGGGACCATCCGGCGACGGGCCGAATGGGACGCGGGGCTGCGTCGCCTCGTTCGCTACCGCGCCACGGGAATGCTGTCGGGGCAGCTGGAAGTGGAAGGACTCGGGCCCGTCCCCCTGTCCGCGGACGTCATGAGGGAAGTCGTCGGCCGCTAGTGTCCGACGGCGCTGAGGCTCAGGAGCGGCAGGGCGGGAATGGACTACTCGTACCGCAGGGACTGGATCGGGTCCAGTCGTGCCGCGCGGCGCGCCGGCCAGATTCCGAAGAACACGCCCACCGCGGCGGCGAAGCCGAACGCCAGCACGATCGCGTCGGGGGCGACCGCGGTGTTCCACTCTGCGAGCCGCGATAGCGCGACGGCCGCCCCGACGCCGAGCAGGATGCCCACGACTCCGCCCGCCAGGCAGAGCATGAGGGATTCGGTGAGGAACTGGAGCAGGATGTCCTTTCGCCTGGCGCCCATCGCCTTGCGGACGCCGATCTCCTTGGTCCGCTCGGTGACGGATACGAGCATGATGTTCATGATGCCGATGCCGCCGACCAGCAACGAGATCAGGGCGATGCCCGCCAGCAGGAACGAGAACGTGCGGGTGGTTTCCTGGAACGTGTCGATGAAGATCGCCTGGTCACGGATCGTGAAGTCGCTCGGCTCGCCCGGCTGCAGCCGGTGCTGTCGCCTCAGCACCCCGTCGATCGTCCCGGTGACTTCATCCATGTGATCCGGGGAGGCCGTCTGGACCGAGATCGAACGCAGGCGGTCGGTCCCGAACACCCGGAACTGCGCCGTCGCGAGCGGCACGTAGACCCGCTCGTCCGGGTTGTTCCAACCCCCATCGCCCCGCTCCTCCAGGATGCCGATCACCTGGAACGGAATGCCCCTGATCTGAAGCGACTTGCCCAGAAGGTCGGACGTGTCGTCCACGCCCAGCCGCTCGCCGGCGGTCGCGCCGAGGACGGCGAGCCGGCGCCGGCCCCGTTCCTCCCCCGGCGTGAAGAAGCGTCCCCACTCCAGCGCGTAGTTGTTGACGTCGAAGAAGGACGGCCAGGTACCGAGTACCGAAAGGCTGCCATTGGCGCCGCCGACCGACACCTGAAGGCGCCGCTCCATTTCGGGCGCCACCGCGACGATCCCGCCTCCCGCGGCCAGCAGCGCTTCGGAGTCGTCGGCGGTCAGCGCCGCGTCGCCCCGATCCACGCCGCCGAAGAAGCTCTGGCCGGGCCGGATCGTGAGGACGTTCGTGCCCAGGTTCGCCAGCCGCTCCTGCACGGAGCGCTGCGCGCCCTCGCCGAGAGAGACCATCGTGATCACGGCCGCGATCCCGATGATGATTCCCAGCATGGTCAGGAACGATCGCAGCTTGTTCGCGCGGATCGCGCCCGCGGCCACGCCGACGACCTCCCCTATGACCAGGTTGCCGCGCCGGGAGGCCGGGGCCGAACGCTCGGGCATCAATTGCCCCCGCCGAACGGGTTGGAACGGCTCCGGATCCGCTCGATCAGCTCCTGCTGCTCCTGCTGGAGACGCGCTACCGAGATGAGGTATACCCGCTCGCCTTCCTCGACGCCGCGCAGAACCTCGGTGGAGTCCCAGTCGTTGAGGCCCAGCGTCACGAAGCGCGGCTCCGGCCCGCCATCCGCCACGACGAACACGACGCCGGGGCGAGCGCGAACCCCCGCCATCTCCTCGTCATCGGCGCGCGGCGCGGAACTACCCGCGACCCCAGTCCCCCCGCGCATCCGCCGGAGACAAGCCGCCGCGTCGGGCCGTTCCTCCTCCGTCAGGGCGTCGCGGCCCCCGGCGCGTACCTTCGACATCAGGGCCTGACAGCGGTCGTCGCTGGGGGCGGCTCCGCTCGCGTCGGCCGCGGAACTGCCGCCGGCCGGGGATGCGCCGCCTGCTGGCGCACCTGCCCGGTCGCCGTCATCGGCGCCGGCCAGCCCGGGAGCGGGACCGTCAGCGGGCGCGTCCACCCCGGGCCCGCCCCGACTGCCGCCGCCGAGGCGGGCGCCGAACTGCTCGCGCATGGCGTCCTCCTCCAGGCCCAGCACGGCCCCCGCAGCCATCGCATCCGTCGGGCTCACCACGGCCGAGTTGGGGACCGTCAGCACGTTCGTGCGGCGGGCGATCTCCACCCGGACCTCGGCGTTCATTCCGGGCTTCAGGGCGCCATCCGGGTTGGACAGTTCCACCAGCACCGGGAACATGGTCACGTTCTGATCCACCACCGCCTGGGGCTCGATCTTGGTGACCGTGCCGGTGAAATCCCGGTTGGGGAAGGCCTCGACCTGGACGTCCGCCGTCTGCCCCGGCTGGACGCGGCCGATGTCGGTCTCGTCGACCAGCGTGCGCACCTGCATGGTGGAGATGTCCGCCATGAGGAGCAGGGTGGTGCCGCCGGAGATGTTCTGGCTGGCGGAGGCGATGATCTGGCCGGTCTCCACGTCCTTCTGGATGACGACGCCGTCGATCGGGGCACGGATCGTCACATCGCCGAGCCGCTCGCTCGCCAGCTCCAGCGACGTGCGCGCCTTGATGAAGTTCGCGTTGGCGTTGGCGAGCTCCAGGGCGGCGCTTTCGAGTTCCTGCTCGGTCACGACCCCGGCGTCGCGCAGCTCGGACACCCGCTCGTGCTGCGCCTGGGCGGTCGACAACCGGGCACGCGCGACCTCCAAATCCGCGTTCGCCTGCGCGTAACCGTTGCGTACGTCGCGCGGGTCGATCTCCGCGAGCAGCGCGCCCCGTTCCACGAAATCCCCCGTCTCCACGTACATGCGCAGCACCTCGCCGGAGGCCTTGGACTTCACCTCGATCACCCGTGGCGGCTCCATCAGCCCCGCGGCCTCGGCGGTGATGTCCAGCGTGGCTCGCACGACGGGCGCCGTGTCGGTGCCTTCCGGCTGCTCCGCCGCGTCGGCCGAACCACACGCGAGGACAGCGAGCGGGAGCAGCAGCGACCGGCGACGCCAGAGCGGCGCCCCGGAGCGACGAATGCGGTTCACTGAAGCTCCCTCCCCACGAGCGCCTCGAGTTCGGCGCGGGCGATCTGATAGTCGTAACGGGCGGCGATCTCGTCGGTCTCCGCCTGCGCGAGGTTGAGTTGCGAGGTGATCAGATCCAGGATCGTCGACGCGCCCAGCCGGTAACGCTCGTCCTGAACGCGCAGGTCCTCGCGCGCCACCTCGACCGCCTCGGCGGTCAGTTGGAGGCGTTCCTCGGCCAGGTGCAACGCGCCCAGCAGACGCTCCAGATCGACCCGAGCCGCGCGCCGCGCGTCGCGCACCTCGAAGCGAGCCACGTCGGCCGTGACCCGCGCCCGGGTCACGGCGCTTTCGCGCTGGAACCCGTTGAATACGGGCAGCGAAACCCCGAAGGCGAGGTTCCAGCTCGAGTTGCCGCCCTCGAACGAAAGCTCCTGGTTGAACCAGTTGAAGTTGCTGCTCGCGCGCAGACTCGGGAAATACGACGAGCGCGCTACGTCGACGCCGGCGTCGGCCGACCGCAAGCCGGCCTCGGCGGTGATCACCGCCGGGCTGGTCGTTTCCACGATGGTGCGCAGCTCCTCCGCGGAAAGCGCGAGGGGCCGCACGGTGATGGGCTCGCCCGGCGTGGCGCCCACGCGATCATCGATCCCGACGACCCGACCCAGCGTGTAGGTCGCGACGATCCAGGCGGTGCGCTCGGTGAGCTCCGCCTGGCGCGCGTCGTTCAGCTCCAAGCGCGAGCGCAGGACGTCGGAGCGCGTCGCGGTGCCGACCTGCAGGCGCCGGTCGGCCGCCGTCAGCGACTCCTGCGCGCGGCGGATGCGCGCGCCGGCGACCCGCATGAGCTCCTCCCGTCGCAGCACGTCGTAGAAGGAGCCCTTGGCCGCCAGAACCACGTCGAAGCGGCGCTGCCGGGCGGTGGCTTCCGCGGCGGAAAGGGCCGCCGCGGCGTCATCGATTTCCGCGCCGCGGCGCCCCCCGTTCCAGATGTCGACGCCCGCGTTCACCCCCGCGCTATAGCTGTTCGACGAGCCGGTGACGGTCGTGTTCGTCTGGGGATTGAAGCGGTTGGTCGACGCACGCGAGGCGTTGGAACTGGCGTTGATGCTCGGCAGGTAGGCGCCGAACGCGCTGCGCCGGCCGGCTTCCGCAGAACGCACCGAGCCTTCGGCCTGTGCCATTGTCGGGCTGACCAGGAGCGCGCGCTCGACGCTCTCCTCGAGGGTCAGGGACGTTTCGGGCGGGCTCGGAAGCCGTACGGCGGAATCCTCGCCGGCGTCGTCCTGTCCCGCCGCCGGTCCCGCGGCGGTGGCCGCCGCGAGCGCCACGGACAGCGCGACCACGAACGACCGTCCGACGAAAGTCGGTCCTTGCGTGTATCGACTGCGGGGGAGTGTCATGGCAACCATTTCTGACGAACGGCGAGCGTGCTCCGACCAGCGTAGGACGCGCGCGCAGGGCCGAAAGTTAAAACAAATGGGGGGGTGTGGGCGAGCCGCGCGGCATGGGCTATGTTCCGCCCTCCCCCCGCGAGTCCCACGATCACGGCCGGATGCGAGCCCGAAGCGACGACTTCTCGATCCCGGAAGGGGTGTCGTACCTGAACTGCGCCTACATGGCCCCGCTTCCACGGAGGGTGGAGGAAGCGGGGATCGCCGGCGTGCGCCGCAAGCGGGACCCCGGCCGCATCGAGGCGCGGCACTTCTTCGAAGAGAGCGATCGCGCGCGCGCGCTGTTCGCGGCACTCATAGGCGGCGACGCGGCCGGAGTCGCGATCGTGCCCGGCGTGTCCTACGGACTGGAGGTCGTCGCGCGCAACGTGCGGCCCTCCGCGGGCGCCGCGTTCGTCGTGCTGCAGGACCAGTTCCCCGCCAACGTGTATCCCTGGCGCGCGCTCGCGGCGCGCGCGGGCGCGATCATCGAGACGGTCGCGCGACCCCGCGACGGCGCGGACTGGACGGACGCCGTGTGCGCGGCCATCGGGTCCGGCGTCGCCCTCGTCGCGCTCCCCCAGGTTCACTGGACCGACGGCTCCCTGCTGGACCTCGAGCGCGTAGCGGAACGCGCCCGCGAGGTGGGCGCCGCGCTGGTCGTGGACGGGACCCAGTCCATCGGCGCCCACCCCTTCGACGTGGGCCGGATCCGACCCGACGCGGTGGTCTGCGCCGCCTACAAGTGGCTCCTGGGGCCGTACTCCCTGGGGTTTCTCTGGCTCGGCGAGCGCTTCCGGGACGGCGAGCCGATCGAGCACACGTGGATCGGACGCGGGGGCAGCGAGGACTTCCGCGCGCTCGTCGACTACCGCGACGACCTGCGCGAGGACGCCTCCCGCTTCGACGTGGCGGAACGGAGCAACTTCGCGCTCATGCCGATGGCCGTAGCCGCACTCGAGTACCTGGGAGAGCTGTCCGTCGGTGCCGTGCGCGCCCACTGCTCCGGCCTCACGCGCGCGATCGAGGCGGAGGCATCCACGCTGGGCGCGGCGGCGCCGGCGGGCCCGCGCGCCGGCCACATCGTGGGCCTGCGCCTACCGGAGGGCGTGGACGGCGCGCGCGTTCACGAAGCCCTGCGCGCCCGCCGAGTGCACGTCTCCCGAAGGGGCGACGCGCTGCGGATCTCGCCCCACGTCTATAACGACGGGGAGGATGTGGCCGCGCTTCTGGAGGGCCTGCGCGAGGCGCTCCGGGCGTGAGGGACCCTTACGAGATCCCCTGGGAACGGCTGCCGCCCGGATTCGCGCGCGGACTGGAGGCGGACCCCGCTCATCCGCCCGAGCCGCTCCCGTCGGCGACGATCGTCCTGCTGCGCGACTCCCGCCGAGGTCCGGAGGCGCTGCTCATGAAGCGGCGGCGCGAAGCCGGGTTCGTGCCGGGCGCGTACGTGTTCCCCGGCGGAACGGTCGACGAGCAGGACCGCACCGCCGCCGCCGAGGGGCTCTGCGCCGGCATTCCGGCCGGCGGCCCGGATCCCGCGTACTGGATCGCCGCGGTGCGCGAGGCCTTTGAAGAAACCGGGCTCCTGCTGGCCACGACCGCACGCGGGGAGCCGGTTCCTCCCGCGGCCGCCGACCCCGCGACCGACAGCCTCCGGGACGCGCTGCTCGAGGACGCGATAGATTTCGCGGGCGTGCTCGATGCGTTGGGCGCACGGGTCGACCTGAGCGTCGCCGCCTACCTCTCGCACTGGATCACCCCGGTCATCGAGCCGAGGCGCTACGAGACCCGGTTCTTCATCGCGCGGGTGCCGGAGCGGGCTCCGGCGCTGGCGGATCCGCGGGAGATGGTCGACGCGGCTTGGCTGACACCCCGGGCGGCGCTACGGCGTTTTCGGGAGGGAGCCCTTCCCATGGTCTTTCCCACGGTGCGCACCCTCGAGGACCTGGAGGGGTTCGACAGCGCCGGCGCCGCGGTGTCGTGGGCACGCGACCGGCCCGCCCCCACGCGCAGCCCGCGCCTGGTGAAGACCGCCACAGGGGTCACCATTCGATTGCAGCCCGAAGACGAGGAGAGGACATGACGGCCACCCGCCCGAACACCCTGGGAGCCCTGAAGGAGAGCGGATACGTCAGCCGCGGCGTGCGCGACGAAGTGCGCCGCAACCTGATCGGGCTCATCCGCGATGGGCGACCGCTGTTTCGAGGCGTCGTCGGGTACGACGAGACCGTCGTGCCGCAGATCATCCAGGCGCTCCTTGCGCGGCAGACGTTCATCCTCCTGGGCCTGCGCGGCCAGGCGAAGAGCCGGATCGTGCGGCAGCTCGTCGACCTGCTGGATCCGGAAATCCCGATCATCGCGGGCAGCGAGGTCAACGACGACCCTCTGCGGCCGATATCCCGCCACGGGCGGACCGCGCTGGAGGAATGCGGCGACTCCACGCCTATCGCCTGGCTGCCGCGCGAGGCCCGATTCGTCGAGAAGCTCGCGACGCCCGACGTGACGATCGCCGACATCCTCGGTGACGTGGATCCCATCAAGGCCGCGCGCGGCGGGCACGTCCTGTCGGACGAGCTGACGATCCATTTCGGGCTGCTCCCGCGCGCGAATCGAGGCATCTTCGCCGTCAACGAGCTGCCCGATCTTTCGGGCAAGATCCAGGTCGGACTGTTCAACGTACTCCAGGAGGGAGACGTCCAGATCAAGGGCTACCCGGTGCGCCTGCCGCTGGATGTCCTCGCGGTGTTCACCGCGAACCCCGAGGACTACACGGCGCGAGGCAAGATCATCACCCCGCTCAAGGACAGGATCGGAGCGGAAATCCGCACGCACTATCCGGAGGGGATCGAGGAGGGCGCGCGCATCACGCGTCAGGAGGCGTGGCTCGAGCGAGATGGGACGTCGATCGAGGCGCCGGGATTCGTGGCGAACCTGATCGAGCGCATCGCCTTCCTGGCGCGGGAGGACAAGCGCGTGGACCAGCGCAGCGGCGTGAGCCAGCGACTCCCCATCGCGGCGCTCGAAAACGCGGCCTCGGCTGCCGAACGACGCTCCCTGATGACCGGCGAGGATCCACTGGTGCGCGTGAGCGATGTCTACTCCGCGCTACCCGCGATCGAAGGCAAGCTGGAGCTGGAGTACGAGGGCGAGCTCCAGGGAGGCGCTCGCATCGCGCGCGAGCTCATCGGCCGCGCCGCGGCGGAAACGCTGGAGGAGATGGGCGGCGAGGCGGTCGAGGAGGAGCTGGCGGAGGTCGTCGACTACTTCGACCGTGGCGGCGTCCTCCAGCTCGGTGACACCGCCGCCGCCGCGGCCGCGCTGGACGGCCTGCTGGGGGTCTCGGGACTGGAGGCGGCCATCCGCGGGCTGGGCGTGGCGGCCGACGACGCCCCCGGCGTCAGAGTGGCGGCGTGCGAACTCGTCCTCGAGGCGCTCGCCGCCGAACGGCGCATCAGCCGGTCGGTCGAGGGGTCTTTCCGACGCCGGCGCGCTCCCAAACGCCGACCGCCTCCATCGGCGGGAGGACCCGCCCTGCAGGCATAGCTGAGAGTGCGGCGCCGCGCCGCGCCGCTTCGGGGTTGCGTCGCCGCTCGCTCCCGGCCCGCGAAATGGAACTTCCCCCGGCCGGGGGGCACTATAGCCGGTACACGGACCCCGCTCCAGCGCGTTCCCGGAGCGGTGCAGCGCCTCCTCAACGGCTCCGCGGACGCATGAGCTTCACGACCTACACGAAGTACAAGGGCGGCTTCCTCGAGGCGCTCAACCTCGAAGGCCTCCTGGAGAGCCTCGCCGATTTCCTGCTCCAGAGCGGGTTCGCCGGGGGGCCCCGCTACCATCCATGGTGGGGCTGGACCGGCGACGAGCCGGAGCACTCCCTGGAGAGCCTCAAAGACCGGCTCCTCGAGGCGCTCATCAGGACCGGGCAGCTCACCCCGGAGATGCTCGCGGAGCTGCGCGGCGAAGGCGGTGACGAGGACGCCCGCCAGGCCCTGGCGGAGCTGCTGGACGGCCTCGTGGAGCGGCTCGTCGAGGAGGGATACCTGCAGGTCGACGGCGGGGCTCCGGCGATGCCGTCGTCGTTCCGGCAACTGGAGGCGGAGGGCCACGTGGATGAGGCCGCGCGCGCCGCCCGCCACGTGGAGTTCTCGCTGACCGCGAAGGGGCTGGACTTCCTCGCCTACCGGACTCTGCGCGACATCATCTCGGCGCTCGGAAGGTCCAGCCACGGGAGCCACGAGACGCCGCACCTCGACACCGGCATAGAGGCGAACGCCGCGTCCCGGCCGTACGCGTTCGGCGACAGCCTCAACATGGACATCCCGGCGACCCTGGGGAACGCGATTCGCCGCTCGGGACCGTCCCTCCCGCTGGACCTGGACTATCCGGACCTGATGGTGCACCAGGCGGAGTACCGCAGCTCCTGCGCGACCGTGCTGATGCTGGACGTATCGCACTCCATGATCCTGTACGGGGAGGACCGCTTCACGCCGGCCAAGAAGGTGGCGCTGGCGCTCTCGCACCTGATCCGGACGCAGTTTCCGGGGGACACGCTCAGAGTCATCACGTTCGGCGACCGCGCCGAGGAGATTCCTCTCGCGCGCGTGGGCAAGGCGCAGGTGGGGCCGTTCCACACGAACACCGCCGAGGGGATTCAGCTCGCGCGCCGGCTGCTGCGCTCCCAGGGCAAGGACATGCGCCAGATCATCATGATCACCGACGGGAAACCCTCGGCGATCACGCTGCCGGGCGGGCGCGTGTACAAGAACCCGGCCGGCCTGGACCCGCGGGTGCTCAAGGAGACCTTCCGCGAAGTCGCGGCCTGCCGCAAATCCAACATCATCATCAACACCTTCATGCTGGCCCGCGACCCCGCGCTGGTCGCGTTCGTGTCCCGCGTCTGCGAGCTGGCGCGGGGCAGGGCGTATTTCACCAGCACGATGACCCTCGGGCAGTACCTCATGCGGGACTTCCTGCGCGGCAAGACCAGCCGAGGATAGCGCCGGCCACGGGGCCGGACCTCCGGGACGGTGGGCCGCAAGCCGGGGCGGGAACGAGCCTTGCGTTATCAAAAAAGCATCGTTAAGCGCACCCCGGACCACAGGAGACCACCATGGGAATTTTCGACTTCCTGAAGGACGTAGGTGAGAAGGTCACCGGCTCCGACAAGAAGGCAGCGGCCGACGACAAGGCGATGGAGGGCGCGATCGCGCGCCACGTGCAGGGGCTCGGACTGCGGCCGGACGATTTTCGCGTCGCGTTCGACGACGGCACGGCCACGATCAACGGGACCGTCGCCACGCAGGCCGTGCGCGAGCGGGTGATCCTCGCCGCGGGCAACGTGCACGGCGTCTCCCGCGTCGACGACCGCCTCACCGTCAAGGCGCCCGCGCCCGAGGGCAAGTTCCACACGGTAAAATCGGGCGACACGCTGTCCAAGATCGCGCGGGAACACTACGGCGATGCCGGCCGCTACCCGGAGATCTTCGAAGCGAACAAGCCGATGCTGAAGGACCCGGACAAGATCTATCCGGGGCAGGTGCTGCGCATTCCGCTGTCGGCCTCGCCCGACGCCTGAGCGGACGACGGGCGGTCCCGGCGGCCGGAGGAAACGTTTGATTTCGCCCGGCCCCGGGTCCATCTTTCGATACTCTCCGCTCGGGGCGCGACGGACCTCGTCGCGCCCCGAGCGGTAGTCATGTTCGGCGGTCGTTCGAGACGGCAACGCCGGACCGGGGGCCCGGGGTGGCCCCGTGTCTCACTTTGGAGCTGACATGCCTGGATTCGAAGTCCTCGCCCACCCGTGGTGGATCTCCCTCGTGTACCTGGCCGTTCTGGGCCATATCACGAACATATGCGTGACGCTGTACCTGCACCGCGCCGCGACGCATGGGGGAGTGCGCTTCCATCCCGCGGTCGAGCACTTCATGCGGGCGTGGTTGTGGCTCACCACCGGCATGAACACCCGCGAATGGGTGGCGGTCCACCGCAAGCACCACGCCTTCAGCGACCGGCCCGGGGACCCGCATTCACCCCACGAGGAGGGCTTCTGGCAGATCGTCCTGGGCGGCGTGTGGTTCTACAAGGAGGCGATCGAGGACGAGGAAATGCTCGAGAAGTACGGCAAGGGCACCCCGGACGACTGGGTCGAGCGGAGCGTGTACTCGAGGCACCGCTGGAAGGGGCTGCTCGCGATGATGGCCCTGGACGTCTATCTGTTCGGCCCCATCCTGGGGTTGATCGTCTGGACCGGCATGGCCGTCTGGATTCCGATCTTCGGTCAGGTCATCAACGGCGTGGGGCACGCGCTCGGGTACCGGAACTTCGCCACCAAGGACGAGAGCCGGAACATCTACCCGCTGGGTCTCTGGATCGTCGGTGAGGAGCTGCACAACAACCACCACGCCGACCCACGGTCCGCCAAGTTCGAGGCCAGGTGGTGGGAATTCGACATCGGCTGGCTCTACATCCGCCTTCTGTCCGCGCTGCGACTGGCGGAGATCGTCTACGCCCGCACGCTCGGCGTCCGGGAGTTCACGGCCAAGTACTACGAGAAGAACGTCGCCGAGCCGCTGGCCGCGCGCGTCGAAAACGCCGGCGAGCGCGTCGACAAGGCCCGCGAGGAGATCGCGGCCTGGATCGACCGCGTTACGGACACGGCCCGCGCGGAGTTGGAGGCGCGCGCCGCGGCCCTCGAGCGGCTCGCCCAGGACGCGCGCACGGAGCTGGCCCACCTGCGCGAGGAGGCCGCCGAGGAGCTGGAACGCGTGCGGCTGCGGATGGAGGAGATCAGAGCCGAAGCGCTCCGCGCCGCCGTGGAACGGCGCGCCCGCGTCGATCAGATCAAGGCGTCCGTGCGCGCGGAGATCGACGAGGCCGCCGCCGCCGCGCGCGCGGCGCTGGACCGGGTCGTAGCGGAGGCCAACGCGCGTCGGGGCCCGAACCTGGGCGGGGCCGGGGCCTGAGAATCCGGGACTCTCGATTCACGCGCTCCCGACGCCGCGGAGGCTCAGCCCGGCGGCGCCGAGCGCGAGCAAGTTCAGCAGGAAGTGCACCGCGGTCGGCAGCAACAGCGCCTTTCGGAGGCTCCGGTGCCTCCACGCGAGGAAACACCACGCAAGGACGAGCCCCGTCGGCACGTGCACGAGCACGGCGGCGATCCCGCTCTGGAAGTGCAGGAGCGCGAACAGCATCGCGGACGCGAGGGCGGCGAACGTCGGACCCCCACCCAGCGACCGGATGAACGCGATGGGAGCCCACTGGAAGAGGAGGGTTTCCACGATCGGAGCGAAGACCAGCGCCAGCAAGGCCAGCCACATGAGACCCAGTTCGCCCAACAGCTGGTCGGCGGTCGTGGCGTCCTCCGTCACTCCCAACTGGACCGCGAGCACGACCGCCGGCATCCGTAACAGCAGGGCGAGCGCCGACATCTCCAGCACGAACCGGGCGACCCCGTAGCTCCGGGTTCGATCTAGGTAGTCCCCGAGTGCCGTGCCCGGAGCGAGCCGGACGGGCGTCGCGTCGCGGGTCGGTGAACCGTCGCCCGGCTCCCCGCCGGGCCCCGTGTCGGACTCCGCGTCCTCCGTCGCCCCGCGATCCCCCGGGAGGGTCACAGCACCGCCGGCTCCAGGAGCCGGAGCGTCGCGGTATCGGTGTCGATCTCGGCGTGGACCCCGAGTGGAATCGTCCACTTGTGCGGGACGTGGCCGACCATCCCCCCGGCCCAGACGGGAATCCCGAGGCCTCCCAGATGGTGCTCGAACACCTCCGGCAGGGTCAGCGAGCCAGAGCTTTCCGGGTCGCAGTCGGTGCACTTGCCGAATACGACCCCTGCGACCGCGTCGAGGACGCCGGCCAGCGCCAGCTGCGTCAGCAGCCTGTCGATGCGATAGATCGCCTCGCCGATGTCCTCCAGGAACAGGATCGCGCCGGTCCAGTCGGGCAGATAGGGCGTTCCCAGGAGCGACGCCAGCACCGTCAGGTTCCCGCCCAGCAGCTTGCCGCTGGCGCGACCCGGCGCGATGACCCTGGGACGGTGGTCGGTGAGCGCGATATCCGATCCCAGCTCGGTCGGGTTGCGCATCGTGGGAGCCGTCCCTTCGAACACGACCGCCCGCAGGGCGCCCACCGAGAAATCGTTCCACTCCGAGGTGCCGACGGGTCCGTGGAACGTCACGAGGCCGGTCCGGGCCTGGAACGCGAGCAGCAGCGTGGTGATGTCGCTGTAGCCCATGAACACCTTGGGATTGGCGGCGATCGCATCGAAGTCCAGCAGTTGCAGCAGGCGCGCGGCGCCCCACCCTCCGCGCACCGCGAGGATGCCTTCGACGGTGGGGTCGGCGAACATCTCGTTGATGTCGGAGGCGCGCGCCTCGTCGGTTCCGGCCAGGTAACCGTGGCGGTCCAGCATGTGGCGCCCGCGCACGGGCACGAGCCCCAGCGCGGCGAGTCGGTCCTCGACGATTTCCACGTCCTGTCTGCGGAACGTCGCGCCCGCGGGATTCACGAGCGCCACCCTGGATCCGGCGCGCAGCCTGCGTGGCTTGACGGCCTCCACCGATCCCGCCGCCGCTCGCTCGGACCCTTCGCCGGCCGCGGCCTCCGGGGCGCCGAGACTGACGCCGGCCGCGGCCAGCGCCGCGCTGCGCATGAAAGAACGTCGCCTCACGGTCCGCCTCCCTCCGTAACGATCCGCACCCCCGCCTCCAGCGTTCGGTGTACCGGGCAGCGATCCGCGATCTCCAGGAGCCGCGCCCGCTGGCCGTCCTCGAGCCGCGCGCCGATGATCCGCACCTCCCGCCGGATCGTCTCCAGGCAGGACCTCCGATCCTCGCAGTCCCTGCCATGCTCGGCATGCACGCGGCCGTGCGCCAGCCGCACCCGGACTTCCTCCAGTGGCCAGCCCTTCCGCTCGGCGTACATGCGCAGCGTCATACCCGTGCAGGATCCCAGCGCGGCCACCAGCAGGTCGTACGGCGTCGGACCCTCGTTGGTACCCCCGACGCCGAGCGGCTCGTCGGCGATGAGCGTGTGCGGACCCACCACGACCTCGGTCCGGAAGCCGCCGGCGGGCGTGCGCGTCACGACTCCGGTACCGACCGGCGCCTCGTCCCGCGGCCGCTCCGGCGCCGTGATGTAGGCGCTGGCCCAGGCCGAGAGGACGCGCCCGACATAGCGCGCATCCGCCGTGTCGGTGAGCAGATGGTCCGCGTCGTCCAGCGACACGAAGCTCTTGGGGTGCCTGGCGGCGTCGTAGATGCGCGCGGCGTTGTCGATGCCGACGACTTCGTCGACGGGAGAGTGCAGGACCAGCAGGGCTCGTCGCAGTTCGCCGATCGCCGCCCGCATGTGCTCCGCCTCGAGATCCTCGAGGAACTGCCGCCCTATCCGGAAGGGCCGCCCCGCGATCCGCACCGTCGCCTCGCCGTCGCGCACGATCTCTTCGCGGCTCGACTCCACCAGCTCGAGGACGTGCGCGGGATCGGCGGGCGCGCCGATCGTCGCCACGGCGCGCACGGCGGGCAAGCGGTGCGCGGCCTGGAGCACCGCGGCGCCGCCCAGGGAATGGCCGACGAGAAGGGACGGAGCCTCCTCCACCTGCGCGAGATGCTCGGCCGCCGCGACGAGATCCTCCACGTTGCTGGTGAACGTCGTGTCCACGAAGTCGCCGCCGCTCTGACCCAGGCCCGTGAAGTCGAACCGCAGCACGCCGATGCGTTCGCGGATCAGCGTACGCGAGATCGCCACGAGCGCCTTGAGGTCCTTGGAGCACGTGAAGCAGTGAGCGACCAGGGCGTACGCGTCGGCCTTCCCGTCCGCCGGCAGCTCGAGAATCGCGGACAGGGTCGCGCCGGCGGACCCGGGAAAGGTCAGCCGTCTGGTCGTCATCGTGCCTCCGATGCTCCTGGAAAAGAGGAGGGGCCGCCGGGATCGCCCCGGGCGCGCCGATGTTCAGGGTCGTCGCGGCGTCGCACAAGGTCATCGGCGCCATCTGGCACGGAAGTTCCGCCCCGGGGACGATGCTTCGACCAGGCGCGCACGCCGCCGAACGCGCGCAGGCGCCCGCGCCGCGGCGCGGGACATCGTGCACAAAAAACGAAACGGGGGAGGTCGTGTCGCGAGCCGCGCTTCTGAAATCCTGGGAGGACGTTCGGTCGAGCTACTGGTTCATCCCCACGATCATGGCGCTGGGGGCGATCCTGCTCTCGATCGTCGCGGTGTATGTCGACTCGACGATCGGATCGGACTGGCTCGGGGCGGTGCCGTGGCTGTACGAGAACAGGCCCGCGGGCGCGCGCGACCTGCTGTCGACGATCGCCGGCTCGATGATCACCGTTGCCGGCGTGACATTCTCGATCACCATCGCGGCGGTGGCCTACGCGGCGTCGCAGTTCGGTCCGCGTCTCCTGACCAACTTCATGGGAGATCGCGGCAACCAGGTCACCCTGGGCGTATTCATCTCCACGTTCCTCTACTGCCTCCTCGTCCTGCGGACCATCCGCGACCCCTCCGAGGTCAGCGCCCGGGTGGCGCTGGACGCGACGGTGGCCGCCGCGGAGACCGCCTTCGTTCCACACACCGCCATCCTCGTCGGGCTCGCGCTCGCGGTCCTCAGCGTGGGAGTGCTGATCTACTTCATCCACCACGTGCCGCAGAGCATCCACGTGTCCAACGTGATCGCCGCGGTGGGGCGCGATCTGATCGAGGGCATCGACGGGCTGTTCCCGGAGGAGGTGGGGGAGGACGCGCGCGCGGCCGCGCGCAGCCGCGAGCCGGGACGCGCGGGCGCCGGGCCCGATGCGCGGCCACGCGATCTCTCCCCCGACCCGGCGCCGCCGGACGCGGTCGCCGTGCGTGCGCGCGCTACGGGCTACGTGCAGCGACTGGACGTTGGGGGTCCGGCCGAGATCGCCGAGGAGCACGGACTGGTGGTGCGGTTGGTGCTGCGTCCGGGGGACTTCGCCAGGGACGGCCAGCCGCTCGCGTACGCGTGGCCGGCGTCCCGGGTCACCGAGGAGGTCGTCGAGCGGCTGCGCGGAGCGTTCGCGCTCGGGATCAAGCGCACGCACGCGCAGGACGTGGTGTTCCTGGTCCACGAGCTCGCGGAAATCGCGGCGCGGGCGCTGTCGCCGGGGGTAAACGATCCGTTCACGGCGGCGGCGTGCATTGACTGGCTCAGCGCGGCCGGGGCCGCGCTGGCGGCCCGCGTCGCGCCGGACTGGAAGCGGGTGGACGCGTCCGGGGAGGTGCGCGTGATGGCGCGGCCGCTGGACTTTGCCGATTTCCTGGGGGAAGGCTTTGGCCGTATCCAGCCGTATGTGGCCCGGGACGTCAACGCCTGCCTGCACCAGCTCGAGGCGCTCGCGGGCATGGCGGCTCAGCTCGAATCCGCGGCCGACCGCGCCGAAGCCCTGCGCCACGCGAGGGCCCTGGCGGCCGAGAGCGAGGGTCACCTGCGCGGGCCGACGGACGCGGCGCGGGTGCGCGAGCGGCTGAGAGACCTGGAGCGGCTCGTGTCCGGGCGGGTGACGATATCGACGCTGTCGTGGGAGCGGAAGTGGTTCCTCGGGCGGGCGTGAGGCGCGCTCTTCGTCAGCGTTCGACCACGCGCGTACGGGGCCGGTAGGCGGCCCAGGCGAACCAGAAGTGCACGCCCTCGTCCACCTGGCGCAGCCTCCGTCCGGCCAGCGGCCCTTCCGTCGCCAGCCCCGACAGCGACCACACCGTGGCCGTCTCGCGATCCCGAAAGCGGTCTTCGCCGTAGGGCCGGAAGCGCAGGCGTTCGCCATCGACCACCGGGGAAAACCCCACCGCCGCGCCGACATCGGGTCCATCGGCGGTGCGCTCGGAGTAGATGCTCGCCGTGCCGGGCGCCCAGAACGCCACGACGGGTTCGCCCGCCACCGTCGCCTCCAGCACCCGCTCCTCGGCGAGCGCCCGGAACGGGAAGGCGACCTGCTCGCCCTCGCGATCGATCACGAGCACCCGCTCCTTGGCGGGCAGGCGCACGTCCACGTCGCGCCGGAAGAAGCGCTCCAGCGGCCCCCGATCCTCGTAATCGAGCAGGCGGCCCCGGCCATAATCGCGGTCGTAGCCGGTCTCGCGGGAGAGTACCGGGGCGTCCGGGTATTCGGCCCGGAACTCGGCGAACGGCAGCGTGGGCGCGTACAGGAAGTCCAGCATCGAGCCCGCGTACCGGCCCACCAGGCCGGACCCGACCGCCTGCGCCCAGAAGGTCTCGGTCTGCCGGTCGTAGATCACGACGTTGGAATTGTGCAGCACGCCCGCCACGCCGAACTCGAGGACCTGGCCGTCGAAGCGCCTGTCGTAGGCGATCGCGCTCCCGCACAGCAGACAGAAGGTGACCGCGACCGGCGTGCCGCCCACGACGTCGTTCACGACGTCGTGCTGCATCAGGATCTGCACGGGATAGGCGCGCGTGTCCCCGCGCACGCTGACCACCACCACCGGTTCCCGCCCTTCCAGCCAGGTGCTCGCCGACGCCTGGCTCTCGAACGCGGGGTCGCTGAGGGCGGGGATCGCGTCCCGCGGGCCGAATCGGACCAGCGAGTCGGGGTGGACCGTGTACGACTCGAAGTCGGTGCGCCATTCCGACCGAACCGGACCCGGTCGGTCCGCGGTCTGTGCCGCCGCCCGCCCGGCCACGAGGGTGCCGGCGAAGAGGGCCAACCCGGGCCGGATGAGCCCGCTCCATGCGCGCACGCGCGCCCGCGGCCCCCACGCGCGCCGTCGGGGCGGCAGCTGGAATCGAATCTTCATGGGCGAAGGAACTCCGAGCGGAGCGGTCCGTCCGCCGATCAGTCCAGCATGCGGTTGACGATCCACCCCGCGAAAACGGCTCCCGCGATGGTGGCGAAAGGGTTGCGCTCGACCCTGCGCGCCAGCCCATCCAACCCCCGGTCCCGCAGGGGGCCCCCGAGGACGCCGCCGAGCCGGGTCTCCACGGCTTCCACGTGGTCGGCCAGCCCCAGCGCCGCGCGCCGGCCGGCGGCGTCGGCGCTGCGCGCCACCGCCCAACGGCGCATCACGCCGGCCAGCCCGGTGCCGTCCGGTCCGACGGCCTCCGCCGATTCGGCCTCGCCCATGCTCGCGGCGGGCTCGCGCTCCGCGTGCCCCGAGCCGCTTCCCGTGACGCCCGCGTGATAGGTGTCGGCATAACGGTCTCCCGGCGAATCGGCGGTCTTCCAGGGATCCGGTCCCTCGTCCGCTGCGGACACGTCACCGCGGCTGGTACGGGATTCCTCTCCGAGCTCCACTTCGGTGGCGTCATCCGCCGCGGCGTGCGGCGCATCCGTCGGCGCCGCGGCCGGGATGGCCGGCTCTTCGAACCGGTCTTCCTCTTGCGGGTCGTGGGCGTTGGCGGTCCCATCGGAGTCAGCGGGGCTCGCCGCGGACGGCTTCTTGTCGAATTCCGGAAAGGCCTCGGGCATGTCGTACTCCAGGCGGTCGATGCAGGTGACTCTACAATGAACCCGGCGGTTTCCCTTCGCCAGGCTCCGAGAGGACCGTGAGGCTGCGGGCCGAGGTCCTCGAAGGGGCGGTACGATTCCCCGTGCGCGCGACGCCGAGGGCGGGGCGCACCGAGATCGCCGGGCTGCACGCCGGCGCCCTGCGCGTCCGCCTGGCGGCTCCCCCGGTGGACGGCAAGGCCAATGCCGCGCTGGTCCGATGCCTGGCCCGCGCGCTCGGCGTACCGCGTTCCGCGGTTTCCGTCGTGCGCGGCGGATCGAGCCGCGACAAGACCGTCGAGGTGGCGGGGAGTCCGGACCGGATCCTGGCGTCGCTGCTTCCGCTGGCCGAAGGTGGCTGAGGGTCCGGTGCGCGGCGTACGGCGGGCGCTCCTCGTGTTCCTGGACGGGGTGGGCATCGGCGCGCCGGATGCGCGCACGAACGCGTTTCTGCGCGCGCACCTGCCGACCCTGGACCGGCTACTCGGCGGGCGCCCGACGCTGGCGGCCCCGGGGCCACGCCGCCATGCGGCCGCGACGCCCCTGGATGCCTGCCTGGGAATGCCGGGGTTGCCGCAGAGCGGCACGGGCCAAACGGCGCTGCTCACCGGCGTGAACGCGGCGCGCCGGTTCGGCCGGCACTTCGGGCCGTGGACGCCCGTCTCCCTGCGGCCCGGCGTGGCCGGCGGAAGCCTGCTGGCGGTCGCGCGGCGGGCCGGGCGCGCCGTCGCGTTCGCCAACGCCTATCCCGAGGAGCTGCTCGCCGCCGCGGACGGGCCCAAGCCGCCGATGCCGCTGCGGGCCGCGACGGTGATCGCCGCGCGCGGCGCGGGCGCGCTCATGCGTTCCACGCCCGAGCTGGTGAACGGACAGGCGATCGCGAGCGAGATCACCAACGGCGGCTGGCGCGAGCACCTCCGCCGGCGCGCGGTGCCGGACATCGACCCGGGAACCGCCGGCCGCAACCTGGCCGCCATCGCCGCCAGCCACGAACTGACCCTCTTCGCCCACTACGCGACGGACACGGCCGGTCACGCCGGGGACATGGCCCGCGCGGTGTCGGCGCTGGAACGCGTGGACGGTTTCCTGGAGGGGTTGGTCGCGGCCCTGGCCGAGGACACGCTCGTGATCATCGCCAGCGACCACGGCAACATCGAGGACATCGCCGCCGGACACACCCGCAACCCGGCGCTGGGCGTGGTGATCGGCCCGGCGGCACGTGTGCTCGCCGCGCGCATGTCCGCCATCACGGACGTGGCTCCGACCCTGCTGAACGCGCTGGGCGTCGACCCCGTTCACCCGAAGACCCCGGCGGGATGCACGCGCGCCGAATGACCTGCTAGATCTCCCGGACCACGATCGACAGGGCCGTGAGCGCGGCCAGCAGCACGGCGTAGCCCGCCACGTAGCCGAACGAATCCCACGGCACGGGCTGCACGCCGGCGAACGCGCTCTCCAGCTCGTGCAGCGCGCCCTGTGGGGGAAGCGCGAAGGACAGGAACCGGCCCACGCCGCGCGGAATCGCGTCCGCGGCGCCGCTTCGGAGCGCGCCGTGCCAGACGTGCGCGAGGATCGCCAGCAGCGCGGCGATCGCGGCGTCGGCGCGTGTCCATACCGACAGCAGCGCCGTGAGGCCGCCGTAGGCGAGTATGTACGCGGCCGCCAGCGCGAGCGTCGCGGAGCCGCCCCAGGCGCCCAGGATGAGCAGGTCGAACGCCGGAAGGACGAGCGCCGACGCCAGGAACGCGAGCGCGCCGAACAGCCCGGCGCGCACGGCGTAGATCGCGAGCGGGGACACGGGTCGAGCGTGAAGGAGGCGCGCCGGTCCGGACGCGCGTCCCCCCCACGCGAGGCCGGCGAACAGGGCGATGGCCGCGAACAGGGGAAAGCGGCCCACGGTCCAGCCCATCAAAAGGACCGCGGAGACGAGGGGATAGCCGCCCAGCCGGAACAGGTCGTCCATGCCCGGGTCGGCGGACCCGCCCGAGGCCGCCGCCGTGGCCCAGGCGCCCAGCAAGAAGGCCAGACCCACCGCCGCCACGAGGAGGAGGCGCCCGCGGGACTCCGCGAGCGCCAGGCGCGCCACAGCCGCGATCACCACGCGCCCTCCGGTCCCGGCGGGGGGGAAGATGCTTCCCCCAGCGCGCGGCGCAGCCGGTCCTCCAACACGGTGCCTGCCGGTCGCAGGCGCACGACGCGCGCGCCGGCATCGGCCAGGGCGCGCAGCCGCGCCTGCAGGTCGTCGCTCCCGGACACCCGGACCGTGGCTTGGCGCACGGCTCCGGGCGAGCCGGCCCACGCGCCCAACGCCTCGTGCGGCCGCTCCAGGCCGACCACGTAGGAGGTCGCGTCGCGGTCGTCGTCTGCGGCGGCGAGCGTTTCCAGGATGGCGCCCCGCGAGAGGACCACGATGAAGTCCGCCAGCTGGCCCGCGAGCGACGCGTCGTGGGTCGCCAGCAGGATCGTCGTGCCCTCTCGGCGGCGGTCATTCAGCCAGCGCAGGAGGGAGGCTCGCCCGGCTCCATCCAGGCCCTGCTCCGGCTCGTCGAGCACCAGGAGGAACGGGTCGCCCACGGCCGCCTGCGCGAGCGCGAGTCGCTGCAGCTCGCCGCGTGAGAGGCGGTCCGCGGGCGCGGCGGCGAGGGCCTCCAGCCCGAACCTCTCGATCTCGGCCCGGGCGGAGGCGCGCGGGTTGCGCGCGCCGGACAGGCGCGCGAGGTCGCGCAGCACGGAGCCGGGCCGCCAGGAGCCGGGCGGGGCGAAGCGTTCGGGCACGTAGCCGGCCCCGTTTCGCCGCACCCAGGCGGCGGGCGCCATTCCGGCGACCGCGACCACGCCGGAAGTGGGGCGCAGGAACCCCAGGCAGAGCGACAGCAGGGTGGTCTTGCCCGCGCCGTTGGGGCCCAGGATCGCGGTGACCCCCGGCCCCGCGGACAGGGTCACCCCGGCGAGCGCTCCGCGGCCGGACGATGCGACGCCGGGGGCGTACCGCTTGCGCGCTTCGCGCGCCTGGACCAGGGGGCCGGCGTCGGGGGCCATGGCGCAATTCTAACCGCACCCGCGCCGCCATGGAGCCGCCCCGCGCCCACCGCGAGCGTTTCGTGTGAGCGACTCCGCCGTTTCCACCACCGCCGCCGGCGCGCCCCGGGTCATCGGACAGCTCCTGCTGTCGGCGGGAGCGGTCACCGAGGACGAGCTGCGCGCCGCGCTCGCCGAGCAGCGCTGGAGCCGCGAGCGTCTCGGCGTCGTGCTCGTGCGCAACGGCGCCTCGCCGTCGGACGTGGCCAGGGCTCTCGCGCGCCAACTCCGACTGCCCTTCCTGGAGGGGCCGCTCGTTCCGGAGGCCGACGCCCTGGCGGCCATCGATCACGCCGTGGCGCGCCGCGCCCGCCTGCTCCCGCTACGGCTGGAGCGGGGGCGCATGCTCGTCGCGGTGGAGGACCCCCTGGACGCCGGGACGCTCGACGACCTGCGCTTCCGGACCGGCCGGCGGATCGAGCCGGCGGTGGTGGCTCCCGCGACGCTGGACGCGGCCTGGGCGCGGCTGGCCGCCGGGTCGCCCGGCGCCGACGGCGGCCTCGTCGGCGCGCCCCTGAGCCCCACCGGCGAGGCCGCCCGCCCGGAGGTGGCGTCACCGGGCGTCGTGGCGATCGTGGAGCGGCTGTTGGCCGGAGCCTGGGAGGCTGGAGCCTCCGACGTCCACGTGGAGCCGCGGCCCGAGCGCCTCCTCGTGCGCGCCCGCGTCGATGGAGAGCTGCGCGAGATCATGGAGTTTCCCGCCGACGCCGCGGCGGCCGTGGTTTCCAGGCTGAAGATCATGGCCGGGCTCGACATATCCGTGAAGAGGCGGCCGCAGGACGGTCGCGCGACGGTGACCGTGGGCGCGAGGCGCGTGGACCTGCGGGTGTCCACCCTTCCGGCGGTCGAGGGCGAGAAAACCGTTCTGCGGATGCTCGATCCCGCGCACGCGGGCATGGGGCTGGACGAGCTCGGGCTGCCGGCGGACATGCGCACGAGACTGGACCGGCTGCTGCTGCGCTCCCACGGTGGCCTCGTCGTCACGGGCCCCACGGGGAGCGGCAAGACCACGACGCTCTACGCGATCCTCGGATCGATCGACCGGGACCGGCGGAACGTCGTCACGCTCGAGGACCCGATCGAATACCGCCTCGCGGGCCTCACGCAGGTGCAGGTCCAGCCGCGCTCCGGCCTCACCTTCGCGGCCGCGTTGCGGGCCGTGCTGCGGCAGGACCCGGATGTCGTGATGGTCGGCGAGATGCGCGACCTCGAAACAGCCGAGGTGGGCATGGCGGCGGCGCTTACGGGGCACCTCGTGCTGTCCACGCTGCACACGAACGACGCCGCCTCGGCGGTGTCCCGGCTCGTGGAGATGGGCATCGCCCCGTACATGGTGGCCGGAGGACTCGCGGGAGTGCTCGCGCAGAGGCTCGTGCGTCGGCTGTGTCGAAAGTGCCGCCGCGAACGCGCATCCGAGAGGCACGAACTCGAAGCGCTGGGCCTCCCGGCGGGGGACACTCGCGTCTTCGAGCCGGTCGGCTGTGCCGCCTGCGAGGGCCGCGGCTACAGGGGCCGCACCGGAATCTTCGATCTGCTCGCGGTGGACGCGGAGGTGCGGGAGGCCATTCTGGCGCGGGCCGGGTCCGACGAGGTGCGCAGGCGGGCGCATCGGGCCGGCGCCCTCGGGCTCGCGCACCACGCGTGGCGGAGGCTGCGCGCGGGTGAGACTTCGCTACCCGAGGTCGCGCCCTTCCTCGCCCTTCTGGCGGCGCAAAGACCCCGCGGCGAACCGCTCTCCGTGGGAAGGCCGGCCGAACCCTCCCGAGCGGGACGGCGGGATCCGGATCCCGGCCGGGGTCAGGGCGCGGCGGCCGGCGCGGGTCGGAAGGCTACGCCCGCCCTCGCGCCGAGCGCGCCAAAAACATAGCCGATGGCAAGGACGAGCAGGCACGCCGCGGCGCCTATGCGCTGTGCGCGCGTGAGCGGTCGTCCGCGGGCGACAGGCACCGGGCTCTGCACGGGCGCCGTCCACCGGAGCCCTCCCGATTCCTGCAAGACCGTCGCGGGATCGGCGCCGCAGCGTTCGCACAGCCGGCGCGCGAACGGGCTGACCCCCCAACAATGCGGGCAGATCAGGAAGTCCGGCGCGCCGATCATGCGTCGAACCTGCCGTCGGTCGGATCGATCCGCCGGCTCTCTCGCTCGACGGCGATGTCGGCCGTCTGTCGGAGCAGCCGCTCGACGGGATCGGCCGCCCGCGGGAAGAAGTACCTGTCCGAGATCCGGTTCAGGCTCACGCGCAGCGCCGGAAAGAGTCTGCCGCACCGCTCCAGCACGCCATCCAGGCCGTGCGCCGCGGCGAGGCGGGACCGCGCCGCCGCCTGATAACCGGCGGCGCCGAGGGTTTCGAAGTAGTCGAGGCCCGGGGCGCCCCGCCGCTGCACGCGGGCGGTGACCCGATCCGGAAAGACTCCGCTCAGCCAGAGCGCGGTGTCGCCCATGTGCGCCTGCAGAAGGAACACCGTCGGTCCCCTCGCGCCCTCGATGCGCTCGAGCAGGTCGGTGAGATACTCGTATCGATAGTCTTCCCCATCCGGGCGCGGCCCGCAATCCCCCTGGCCGAAGGACAGCAGCAAGGCGGCGACGTAGTCGCTGAGGGTAGAGTCGTCCACGCCGCCCTCGAGCAGGGCGTGCCGTACGAACACGTAGAGGAGCAGGGGCAGAGGCGGCCGCTCGGCGGTCGTGCGCTCGCCGCCCAGAAGCGCGTTCAGAACGCGCGGGTCGTCCAGAACGGAGTCCAGACCATCGCGCGCGAGGCGCTCCTCGGCCTCCGCCGCGGACTCTTCGTGGACACCCCGGAGGGCGTCGATCGCGGACTCGATCTCGGGCGCGCCGAACCCGGCGCGGACGTTGGGCAGAATCACCTGGCCGCCTCCCTGTTCCGGACCGCCGCGGAGAGGCGCCACTTCGGCCGCGCCGCCCTTCCCACGACGACTTCTGAACGATCCGGCCCCGCCGGCAAATTCGCTTGCCGGGCATCGTGGCCGGGTCTAGCTTCGGGGAGTCCCGCACCTGCGGGCGCTGCGAGGAGTATGGGAACCTCTAACGCGCCCCTTCGGGGCCTGTCAATGATCTTGATGGAACGCGGCCCCACGATCGTTCGTACCGCGCCCGGGCTCACGAGATCCCGGACGCGTGCGTCGGGAAGTCTCCACCTCGCGGGAGTACATGATCCAGCAACGACCGAGCGCGGGCCCCGCGCTCCCGCGCGCGCTCCTTTTCGCCGGCCTCGCCCTCGCCGGGTGCGCTTCGAGCCCGGGCTCGCTGGCCTACGAGGAGGGTGTCCGGGTCCTCGCCCGGAACGCCGGGGCCCAAACGTCGCCGGCCGCGATCGCGGAGTCCGTGAACGCCGTAGGGCCGGACTTCGTGCTGCTCCGGGCCGCGGCCGACAGCGCGTGGTTCGCGGAGCTGGCCGACAGGACCGGATTGGCGATGTCCGGGCCCGCGATCGAACAGGGTCTCGGCTTCGCCTATCTCGCCGCGATCGAGCCGCTGGGGGACACGACCATCGCGATCCCGGTCGGCGGGGGAGAGGTCGTGGTCCTGCACGACGCTCTCTACGAGCTGGGGGAGGGCGTCTTTCTGGACCTCATATCGTTCCGCGCCGACCTGACGTCCGACCCGCACGCGCTGGTACAGGCGTTCCTGGAATATGTCGCGACCGACGTCATGACCACGGCTCCGCTCGTGATCGGCGTGGAGGCCGCCGACCCGGCGCTGGCGGACTCGATCGCGGTGCTGCTCCGGCCGTCGTTCACGCCCTCCACCGCTTGCGGGACGGGCGGCGAAACGAGCGGCTCGGGGCGGCTCGGGGGTTTCCGGGTCTTCGTCGGCACGCCGGCGCAGATCCGCTGCGAGGAAGTCTCGCATCCGGCCGGAGATGCGAACGCGCTCCTGGCCCGCCTGGTCCTTCGGCGCTGACTCGGGCGTGAGACTCGAGAACGGCAACCCGGGCGGGCAGAGCACCTCAGCGGAACTGAGGATCCCCTGGCGCGACTGGGGGGCGGAGCCGTTCCGCGACGCCGCAGCCGCCTCGACGCCGGTCTTCCTTTCGCTGCAGACATCCTGGTGCGCGTGGTGTCGCCGGATGGAGGCGGAGACCTTCGCGGACGAGCGCGTCGTCGACCTCCTCTCGGAACGCGTCGTGCCGGTTCGCGTCGACGCCGAGCGCCAGCCTCACGTGCGCGACCGCTACATCGGCTCCGGCTGGCCGACAAACGTCTTCCTCACGCCGTCCGGGGGCGTCCTGTGGAGCGGCCCGTTCGTCGATGCGGAGGACCTGCTCGCCGCCGGCCGTGCCGTCCTGGAAGCCTGGCGGGAACGCGGGCCGGAGCTGGAAGCGGAGCTCGAGCGGCGGCGGGCGGCGGTCGCGTCCGCGCGCGATCGGCGCTCCGGCTCGGGGATGCCCCGCCGGGAGGCGGCCGATGACGTTCTGACCTTCCTGCAGCAGTCGTTCGATGCGCGCAACGGCGGCTTCGGGGAGGCACCGAAGCATCCCCCCGTGGACGCGGTGGCCTATCTCCATCTCCAGGAGGCACGCCTGGGGGCACCCGAACTCGGCGAGATGGCCGACCGCACCCTGGACGGCATCCTGGCGGGCGAGATGCGCGATCCGGAGACGGGCGCGTTCCATCGATACGCGCTGGCCGAGGACTGGACCCACCCCAGCACCGAGCGCCTGCTCTCCGTGAACGCCGAAATCATGCGCTGCTTCGCGGCCGCCTCGGCGTTCCGGGGCCGGCGCGACTGGGCCGACGCCGCGACGGCCGCCGTCGCGTGGGCGGAGCGCGCGCTGACCCGCGACGACGGCCTCATGGCCGCCAGCGTGGCGGCGGGTGGTGACGGGCGGGCAGGGAGCCGACCGGCGCGGGACGACACGGCGTTCGCCGACGCGAACGCGACCTGGTCGCGCTGTCTCGCGGAGGCCGGCGTGAGCCTCGGACGGGACGACTGGATAGCGCGCGCGGAGGACCTCTTCGGGCTCATCCGGGAGCGCTTCGACAGGAGAGGCGCCCTGCCGCTCCATTTCCTGTCACCGGGCGGGCCGGAAGGGCCGCGCGGCCTGCTGGTCGATGCCGTGGAAGTCCTGGCGGCGGCGATCTCCGTCGCGGCTGCCTCGGGCAGCGTCTCGACGCTGGCATACGCGCAGGACCTGGCGGAGCGCATGCGCGAGGAGCTGTGGAGCGACGACGGGTTCGCCGAGCGGGCGGGGGGGGAAGTTCCCGGTCCGTTGGGTCCTCCGCAGCGCCCGTTCCACGAAAACGCCGCGGCGGCCCGGGCCCTGCTCGGCCTGGATGCGCTGGCCGGCGCGGGCGGAGCCAGATCGCAGGCGGAGCGGATCCTGGCGTTCCTGTCCCCGGCGGCGTCGCGCTATGGAATCGACGGCGCGGCCTTCGCACTGGCGGCGGACGAGTTCTTCGAGCCGGCGCCCCTCGCAATCGTGCGCGGGGCGACCTCGGCGGATCCATCCGACGCCGGTGGGGAACTGACCGCCGTGGCCGGAGCTCGGCCCGGCGCGAGGGTGTGGCGCGTCCGCGAGAACGCACGTGTCGCCGGGCGGCACTTCGAGAGCGCCGGACCGGCCGCCGCCTGGGTTCGTCGGGCCGGGGGGTGGACGGGTCCCGCCCACACCTCCTCCGATCTGCGCGCGCTGCTGGACCGATGAGCCGGCGCGCGTCCGCGCTCCGGGATGAGCTGCTCGCGCTCTTTCGGCGGGGCGCGGACGCGCCGCTTCCGCCCGTCGAGTTCGACCGGCTCGCCCGCTCCGCGTTCGCCGTCCAGTTCGAGGGCGACCCTGCGTACCGCGCCTACTGCGAGCGGCGTGGCGCAGATCCCTCCAACGTGGCGACCTGGCGCGACATCCCCCCGGTTCCGGCGCGGGCTTTCAGGGACGTGGCGTTCGCCAGCGGCCCGCGGGGAGCCCGCTCGGCGGTGTTCCTGACCAGCGGCACCACCGCCGGGGGCGCGCGCCGGGGAGCGCACCACGTGCCCGACCTGGAGTTGTACGACGCGTCGGCGCTCGCGGCGTTCCGGCGCTTCCTGCTTCCGGACGGCGCGAGCTGCAGGTTCGTGTCCCTGATCCCCTCTCCCCGGGAAGCTCCGGACTCCTCGCTGTCGCACATGGCCGGAGTCGTGGCGGGTTCCTTCGGGCCGCTCGGAGTCGGCTGGTTCATGCACCCGTCCAGCGGCCTCGACCGCGCGGGCCTCGCCGCGGCCCTGGAGGACGCCGGCACGGCGGGCGAGCCCGTCCTGCTCCTCGGCACATCGCTCGCGTTCGCCGCCTGGCTCGACGAGCTCGCTGCCGCCGGCCGGCGGTTCGCCCTGCCCGATGGGTCTCGCCTGATGGACACGGGTGGATCGAAGGGCGCGAAGCGCTCGGTTCCCGGGCAGGAGTTGCGCGCCGCGTACGGCGACCTGCTGGGCCTGCCGGACCACGCGTGCGTCAACGAGTACGGCATGACCGAGCTCTGCTCCCAGTACTACGACCGCTGCTTGCTGGATGGGATCCGCGGGCGCGGCGACCTGAAGGCGTCCGCGCCCTGGCTGGCGCCCCTGGCCGCGGATCCCGAAACGCTCGCCCCGCTCCCCGACGGCGAACCGGGGGTGCTGCGGCACGTCGACCTCGCGAACCTGGGCTCGATCGTCGCGGTGCAGACCGAGGATGTGGGTCGCGTGCTGGGCGGGCACGTCGAACTGGCGGGGAGAGCGCCGGAGGCGGAGCCGAGGGGGTGCTCGCTCGCATTGGAACTCATGCTGGACGCGGCCGAGTAGCGTGCGCGGCCTTCCGTGACCGCCGTTCGGGCGTCCGGGGCACCGGTGGACGGGGCCGCGGCAGGCGCGCGCTCGATCGACGCGTTTCACCTGCCCGGGCTGCCGGCGGCGGCGCCGGCGGAATGGGAGGTGCTGTCCGTGCCGGGCACCGACCTCGTGGTCCGAGTCCCGGTGCTCGAGCCCGACCACATCGACCGGGTGTGCGAGCGGCTCGCCGCCGCGCGGGCCGAACGCCTCCCCGACGGGGACGCGCGCGGCGTCGCGGCGGTGCTCGCCCGCTCGGCGCGCCGGATGCGTCGTGCCGCTTCGGAGGAGGCGAATCGCGCCGCGATCGCCGGGTTGGCGGGGCTGTCCGCTCCGATGGTGGATCGGATCCTGGACGGGATGGCCGCGGGCTGGTCGGAGGAGTCTCTGACGGGACTGCTCACGGCGGAGTTCGGTGAGCCGTCCGTGCCCCACCGGTTCGCGCCCGATCCGGCGCGGCCGGGCATCCGGACGCGGGCGGTGGCGCCCGATGTCGCGTTCCACGTCTTCGCCGGCAACGTCCCCGGCGTGGCCGTCACGTCGATGATCCGGTCGCTGCTGGTGGGGAGCGCGGTCATCGGAAAGACCGCCCGCGAAGGGCCCCTCCTCCCGGCGCTCTTCGCGCGCGCTCTGCAACAGGAGGACCCCGCGCTCGCGCAATGCCTCGCCGTCACCTGGTGGCCCGGAGGCAGCGCCAGGCTCGAGACCCGTGTCCTCGAGCGCGCGAAACTGGCGGTGGTGTACGGGGGAGCGGACGCGGTGAGGGCCGTCCGCTCGCTCGCGCCCGCCTCGACGCGCGTCGTCGTCCACGGCCCCGGGGTTTCAATGGGCTTGATCCTGAAAGGTGCTCTCACCGCCGCGAACGCCGCGCGGCTCGCCGGGGACGCGGCGCTCGCGATCGCGACGTTCGACCAGCGCGGTTGCACGTCGCCCGTGGCGCTGATCGTGGAGGAGGGGGGCGAGATGTCCCCCGCGCGCTTCGCGGCCGCGCTCGGGGAAGAGCTGGATCGTCTCGCCGTGATCCTGCCCGCCGGAGCGCCGGCGCCAGCTGCCGCGGCGCGAAGGCGCCAGGTCCTCGACGCGGCGGAGTTGCGCGGGGAGGCGGCCGGCGCCGCCGCCATCCGGGGAACCGGTTGGGGCATCGCGATGCGCACGAGCGTGGAGCCCGGCGACTTCTGCACGGACCGGGTGGTGCAGGTCGTGGGCGTTCCCGACCTCGACGCCGCTCTCGCCGCGCTGCGGCCGCTCGCGGGGAGCCTGCAAACAGTCGGCATCGAGGCGGACGGGCCCCCGGCGGCTTCGCTGGCGGAGGCGGTGGCCGAACTCGGAGCGTCGCGCGTGACCTCGATCGGCGCCATGCCGTGGCCCACGCCCGCGTGGCGGCACGATGGAGCCCACCCGCTGCGCGAACTGGTTCGCTGGGCGGATCTGGACCTTTAGCAGGTCGCTGAAGAAGGGGAGTGGGGCCCGTAGGGTGCTCGCCCCGCCACGCGTGGCGAGTCCGAGGCGGGCGCGGCAGTCGTGGTCGCTGGGCCGGGCCTCGGGCGGGGCGGCACGGGGCCGTCTGACTGCGTTGGCGCTCCTCCCCGATACGCAGAGGTATCGCGTCGTCGCGCCGCCTTGCATCCCGCCCCGTGGCGCTCCCAACGCGGCTCGCTCCCCTTCTTCAGCGACCTGCTAGGTATTCTGGCGCCGGCGCCCGGTCGGACCGGCAGGGCAGGCTATTCGGGGTCGTCCGATTCGGTCTGCTCGGCGCGCCACATGACGAGCTGACGCGTACCCGAAGAACTCTCCTCTACACGCACCGTCAGGGAGTCGCCATCCTGAAGGCCCATATCGTCACGCATGTCCTGCGGGATCGTGATGCGTCCACCCACACCGACGGACACATCACCATAGTAGAGTGTGCGATACAGGGCCATCTCGTCGTCCTCCCGCTCCGGTCCGACGCAGCGTTCGCGCCCGAGGAAACGGAATTAATAACCGCTTGCGGTCGGAAACGGCAACCACGCGTACGTGCGCGCGTACACGCGCGACACAGACCGTTTGCACGATGCAACACCCCGGGCGGGATCCTTCACGCTCCGAACGGGTATCCCAAGCACCTCATTGGCACCCGCGTTGGTCGTGTAACCGTATATCCAACAATCACTTGACAGGTTCTTTCGGGGTGTCTGAAGCCGGACCTGGGTATGGGCCTTGCCCCCACCCCCGCCGGTTGTCGCGGTGCCGACGAAGGCACCTTGTGAAAAAGAGAACAAGGTTGATTGCGATATGTCTCCCGCGAGCGAACTCCACGGGCAGTGGGTGCGCTGGAAACGCCGGGTCCTGGCTACCGTGGCCGGAGCCGCCGCGTTTGCGGCGACGACGGTGACGCTGGGCGCCGCGCCGCCCGCGGACGCGCGTCCCGTTCCGAAGGCGGAAGCCCAGGGCGTAGAGGTCCTGCTGTCTCGTGCGGAATCCCTCGGAAGCGCCTTCGAAGACGCCCGGGACTATTACGACGGAACGGTGGCGCCCATCGAACGCGTGTTGCTGCAGTACCGCGACGATCCCGAGCTGGTCGGCCGTATCGCGCGCGCGGTCGTGCGGGAGGCCAATTCCGCCGGCCTGGAGCCGCGTCTGCTGGTGGCCGTAATGCTCGTGGAGAATCCGTGGCTGGACCCCGCCGCGGAGAGCCCCGTCGGCGCGGTCGGCCTCATGCAGGTGATGCCGATGCACGAGGGCGAGTGGGCCGGCTGCGAGGCCGACCTGCGCGACATCCGCGCGAACATCTGCCACGGCGCGCGCATCTTCGCGCACTACGTGGAGGGCTCCGACGGAAACGTCGACCGCGCGCTCCTGCGCTACAACGGCTGCGTACGCGGCACGAACACCCCCGACTGCCACAGCTATCCGTACCACGTGTACGCCCGGGCGGGGCGCGCCAGCATGCTGGCCTGGCTGGGGCAGGTCAGCGGTCAGCCGGTGGGGTCGGCGGCGACGCCGTAAAGTGGCACTCGCCTGTCCGTCTCGAGGTCGGCGGGTTCGCGGCGACTACCCGGTCCTTTCCAGACGGCGGCGGTGGCTCCCCCGATCCGACCCGCTGCCTCGCATGGGCTCCGTGCGGACCGTTCCGTGGGGCTGGCTGACGGGCAACTCCACCGTGAAGGAAGTACCCTGGCCCTGCTCGCTGGCGACCCGGATCGTACCGTTGTGCGCGGTGACCACCTGCTTGGCGATCGCGAGCCCGAGTCCGCTCCCCAGCCGCCGGGCCTCCCGCCCGACCTGGTAGTACTTGTCGAAGATCCGGTCGATCTCGCCCGGCGGGATCCCGTCCCCCGAGTCCTTGACGTGAATGCGGACCACGTCTCCCGACGGTTCGGCGGTGACCTCGATGCGCCCCCCTTCGGGGGTGAACTTGAACGCGTTCGAAAGCAGGTTCCCCAGGACTTCGTTTCGGAGCCGGTCCGGATCTCCGCAGATGAGACTCGGACACTCCGGGTCCAGGGCGATCACGAGATTCACGCCCTTCTGGGCCGCGAGCGCCGAGAAACTGCGGCGCAGCGCCTCCAACGTATCGGCAAGGGACATGTCGGCGATGTGGACCTCGAACCCGCCGGCCTCGATGCGGCTCGCGTTGAGCAGCTGATTGACGAGGGCGCCGAGGTGCCGGCTCTGCTCGTGCATAGTGTGGAGGATCTCGCGCTGTTCGTCCGGCACCGCGCCGTACATGCCGGTGTCGAGCAGCTCGGCGTACCCCGATATGACGTTGATCGGCGTCTTCAGGTCGTGGCTGGCCATGCCGATGAACTCGGCGCGCACCCGCTCGAGGTCTGCGAGGCGATCCGTCATGGTCCGAAACGCCCGCGACAGCTCGCCGATCTCGTCGTTGCGGTCGTACGGGAGGTCGGCGGGGACCGCGAAGCGTCCGTCCATCACCTTGGCCGTGGCGGCCTGCAGCCTGCGGAGAGGGGTCGTCAGCGCGCTGGTGGTCCAGGCGCCCAGAAGCAGGACGAGTGAGAGCGCTCCCACCAGCGTTACGATGACCGTGGTCGACGCGGTCGCGCTGATCCGCTCCGCTCTCAGCACGTCCTCGCGCGCGCGCATGTCGATCGCGCCGGCCAGGGCGGTGAGGGTGTCCAGCGTCATCGCGATGGCCGGCTTGACTTCGTCCAGCGCGGTGGTGGCCTCGTCGAACTGGCCCCGCTCCACCAGCTCGCGAATGGCCCCGGTCGAGCTCTCTATGCCCGCCACCTGCGCGGCCGGCGCCTCGACGTCGGATGCGTACCCGAGCTCGTCGAGGTTGCGCAGGTGCACGCGCGCTTCGGCGAGATGCTCAGCGACCTGGTCGCGCAACGCGGGGTCGGTCGCGGCGACGTAGCTGCGCAGGGACCGGTCGAGCTCCGCCAGCGACCGCTCCAGTTTGCCGAGCGCCAGGTACGCCGCCGCGTGCCTCCCCCTGAGCCGCTCGGTGATCTCCCTGAGCTGCGACAACTGACTGGCGGAATAGACCGCCGGAACGGTGAGCAGTGCGGCGATGCCGAGAAGCGTGAGGACGAGGCGGCTGCGTACCGTCATGGGGCGCGTCTCCGACGCGGGTCAGGGACGCAGGGTGCGGCGGATCCGTTCCAGCTCCTGCTGCTGGATGGCCACGCGATCCGTGAGCCCCCTGACCTGCGCTTCGAGCTCGGTGACACGGCTGGCGAGGGAGTCCCGCTGGCTGGAAAGCGCCGCGATCTGCTCGGGCACCGTCAGCCCGGCCAGGTCCGGGAGCGATCCCTCCGCGACGACGCCTTCTTCATCGGTAGCGGGGGGATTCGCGGCCGCCTCGAGCAAGGTCAGGCTCGCGCGCGCCTCCGTCGCCCCGCACCCGGGCTCGGCGCGTCGAACCTCGCGGACCGCCTCCTCGAGCGCGCCCGCGTTCGGCCGCGGCGCTCCCTGCTCGCGCGAGAGCATGAACAACGACGTGCTCGCGGAGCCGAGCACCGACCCTTCCGCGGCGAGTCCGGCGACGTGCGCCGCCATCGCCGCGGCGAGGTCGGGCCTGCGGTCGCCGTTGCGGGGGTCGAGATGGCCGGCGGCCAGAAGCAGAAGCGCCGACTGCCCGTCGTCGGTCGATGGGCAGTGCGTGTAGACCCAACCGAGATCGGTTCGCGCCGCGCTGAAGTTGCCGATCTCCAGCGCAGCGGCCCCTGCCTTGAGCCGGCCCGCAGCCTCCGCTTCGGGGGTGTTCGGGAGGGGTTCCAGACTCGGCGCGGGATTCCGCGCGCACGCGCACGCGAGCATCGCGACGAGCGCGATGCTCGGCAAATAGGCAAGGGAGGCTGTCGGCTTCATCGACCTCTCGGACCGCGATCGATCTCGTCCGTTGGGGGCCGCGGGTCACCTGCGGCGGGAGTTGCAAAACGGACGCCAAATCTACGGGCCTGGCCGTTCCCGGAATAGAGCCCGGCGCATCCGCGCCATCGGTTCCTCCCTCCGCGCTCGGCCCAACCCGGCCCCGCGCGTGTCCGCGCGCTCGCTGCACGCCGGGACGAGGGCGTGCCCGGTCTCGTCCGAGTCGCAACGAATTCCGGCGTCACCCGTGGCATCGGCGGCCCTCGTCGACCGGCCGCCTCCCGGGCGCCGGGAGCCTCCAGGTCCGGCGCACGGCGGGTTGCGGGGCACCGTGGGCGAGCCCATCTTGGCGCCGATTTCTGGGCGGCTCGACGCTTGGACGCGAACCGGCGCCGCCGACTTCCGGACGATTCAGGTATGCGATGAACCGAGGGAGGCGCGCGGTCCTCGCGGCGGGATTCGTCGCCGCGCTCGCGGGGGCCGCGCTTATCGCCGCGCAGGGCGACTCCGGGGCCGACCAGGCACTGGACGCGGGCGCGGCCGATTCGGGGCAACCCATCGCCTATCCCCACGACGTTCACGCGGGCAATCTGCAAATCCCCTGCATGTATTGTCACTACTCCGCGGATCGGTCGGTGGCCGCCGGGATCCCGCCGGTCGCCTCCTGCATCGGCTGTCACGCGCCGGGCGGCGCGCCGCTCGTGGCCGCGGACCGCCCGGAAGTCCAGAAGCTGATCGACTACTGGAATCGACAGGAGCCGATCCCATGGGTCCGCATCCATGACCTCCCCGACCACGCGCACTTCCCGCACTTCATGCACGTGAACGCGGGGCTCGAGTGCCAGGAGTGCCACGGCCAGGTGCAGGAGGTGGTGCAGGTGGAGCAGGAAGCGTCGCTGCGCATGGGCTGGTGCGTGGAGTGCCACCGGGCGCGCGGGGCGCGCACCGACTGCACGGTGTGTCACTACTGATGCGCGCCGACGATGGACGGGGCCTGGGGCGCGAAGGAAGTAGGCGCGCGAGCGGGAGCGGAATGGAACGTCGCGACTTCCTGAAGGTCGTGGGGGCGGCGGGCGCAGGCGCGGGGCTGGCCGGCTGCTCCACGGGGGCGGCGGAGAATCTCATTCCCTACGTCGTCCCGCCCGAAGAGATCGTGCCGGGCATGGCGACGTGGTACCGGACCACGTGCCAGGAATGCCCCGCCGGATGCGGGATGAGCATACGCACCCGCGAGGGGCGCGCGGTCAAGGCGGAGGGCAACGCCCTTTCACCCATCTCGCACGGCCGGCTGTGCGCCCGCGGGCAGGCTTCGCTGCAGGGTCTCTACGACCCCGACCGTATACCGCAGGCGCTGCGGCGCGCGTCGGAGGGCGGCTGGGACCGGATTTCTTGGGATGCCGCGGAGCGGGCGCTCGTGGACGGGCTCGCCTCCGCGCGCGGGAACGCGGTGTTCCTCACGGGTTCGTCCAGCGGCACGTTGAACGAGCTGATCGACGCCTGGTGCGCGGCGATGGGCGTGGAACGGGTCCGCTTCGACGTCTTCGGGCTCGAGGCCGTACGGACCGCCAGCCGGCTCGTCTACGGGAGCGAAGGGATCCCGCGCCACGACCTCGCGGCCGCCGAGGTCGTGGTGACGTTCGGGGCCGACTTCATGGAGACGTGGGGATCCACGGTCGATTACACTCACGGCTTCGTACAGGGCCACGCGTACCAGGACGGCAGGCGCGGCCGGCTGATCGCGGTGGGCCCGCACCTCTCGCTGACCGGGCTGTCCGCGGACGACTGGATCGCCGCTCGCGCCGGCACCGAACACCTGGTCGCCCTGGCCATGGCGCGGATCGTGGCGGAGTCCGCGGGCGCCTCTCTGGACGCACCCCTGGGCGCCGTGGACGTCGCGGCCGCGGCGCGGGCCGCCGACGTGGACGTCGCGGGGATCCGCGCCGCCGCGCTGGCGTTCGCCAACGACGGCCGGTCGGTCGCGCTCGGGCCCGGCGTCGCCGCCTCGAGCCGGGCCGCCACCGCGCTCGCCACCGCCGTCGCGCTGCTCAACCGCAGCGCGGGGAACGTCGGGCGCACGGTGTACCCGACACAGGGGGAGTTGGGCCCCGCGGGGTCCTATGCCGCGCTGAGCGAGCTCGTCGACCGCGCCTCGGCCGGCGCGCTCGGCGCGCTGCTGGTGCACGGCGCGAACCCGCTGCACGGCGTGCCGCTGGCGGCCGACGCGCGCGCCGCGTTCGATCGCATCGGGTTCATCGCCTCGTTCGCCGGCCAGCTCGACGAGACGAGCGCCCGCGCGCACCTGCTCCTGCCGGACCACCACTTCCTGGAGTCCTGGGGCGACGTGGAGCCGCGTCCGGGGGTGCATGGGATCGTCCAGCCGGCGATGCGCCCGGTCTTCCAGACCAAGCAGACGGGCGACGTGCTGCTCTCGGCCGCGCGCCGCGCCGGGGTCAGCGTCCCCGCCGCGGAGAACACGTTCTACGACTACCTGCGCTCGCGCTGGGCTCGCGACGTCATGCCCGGTGCGGACGAGGAGGCGTGGCGGTCCGCGCTGCGCGCGGGCGTCGTGGTGCGCGAGGGCGCGACGCCGCCCGCGCCCGGAGGAGGCGCGGCCCCGCAGCGAACATTGGCGCCTCCGGCCAGCGTCGCCGACGTGGACTTCGGCCAGGCCGAGCTGACGGGTCCCGACTCGGCCGAGTTCGACGTGATCGTCTATCCGAGCCTGCGCTTCTACGACGGCCGGTTGGCGAACCGGCCATGGTTGCAGGAGATGCCGGACCCGGTCAGCAAGATCGCCTGGGGATCCTGGGTGGAGATGCACCCCGACGTCGCGGCGGACAAGGGTCTGGACGTGGGCCACATCGTGAGCGTCACCACCGGCGACGGCGAGGCGGAGCTGCCCGTCTGGACCCACCCCGGCGTACGCCGCGACACCATCGCCATCCAGCTCGGCCAGGGCCACGAAAACCTCGGCCGCTACGCCAGGGGCCGGGGCGTGGATGCCGCCCGTCTGCTCGCCCCGATCGTCGACACCGCGTCCGGCGGCGTGGTCTGGATCCAGGCGCGCGCGACGGTGGAGCCGACCGGGCGCTGGGACCGCCTGCCCTACACCGAGGGCGAGGCCGACGCCTCGGCGCGCGACGTCGCCAAGGCCATGTCGCTCGAGGACGCGCGCGCGGCAGAGCCGGTGAACATACTCGGCCTGGCGGCCTACCGGGCCGGCGTGGAGAACGCCCCCGGGGGGCAGGGCAACGAACGCGGACCCGAAGAAGAGCACGGCGAGCCTCTGCCGATCGGCAGCCGCGTCCACCACGGCCAGCCGCACCCGCTCGAGGCGCAGGTCGATCAGCTCCAGGGCGTGGGCGGATTCGGCCCCATCACCGGCATCGGCGCGGCCCCCCAGGACTACCCGCCGCCGGACACGTACTACGGGGAGTACTCCGAGGAGCGGCCGCGCTGGGCTCTGGCGATCGACATGGAGCGCTGTACCGGATGCAGCGCCTGCATGACCGCGTGCTACGCCGAGAACAACATCGGCATCATCGGTCCCGAGCAGGTGGCCAAGGGAAGACTCCTGTCCTGGATCCGGATCGAGCGGTACTGGGAGCTGGGTCAGGGCGGAACCCAGGGCGGGACGCTGGAGGCCGGCGAGCGCGACGGCGACGGGCGCACCAGCTACCTGGGCACCCGCTTCCTGCCGATGTTGTGCCAGCAGTGCGGGAACGCCCCCTGCGAGCCAGTCTGCCCGGTGTACGCGGCCTACCACACGCCGGAGGGTCTCAACGCGCAGGTCTACAATCGCTGCGTGGGGACGCGCTACTGCGCCAACAACTGCCCCTACAAGGTGCGCCAGTACAACTACTACACGTGGGAGTGGCCCGAGCCGCTCAACTGGCAGCTCAACCCGGACGTGACGGTGCGCGAGAAGGGCGTGATGGAGAAGTGCACGTTCTGCGTGCAGCGGATCCGCGACGCCCAGCACAACGCACGCGTGGAGGACCGCCCGGTCGCGGACGGCGAGATCGTACCTGCGTGCGCCCAGACCTGTCCGGGCGACGCGATCGTGTTCGGGGACATCAAGAATCCGAACTCGAGGGTGGCGCAGGTATCGGCCTCCGGCAGGGCGTACCGCGTGCTGGGTGAGCTCAACACGCAGCCCGGGGTCACCTACCTGCAGCGCGTGTCGATGCACGCGCCGGCCGGGGAGGGCCACTAGTGGCCACCGTAACCCCGCCCCCCGCCGCGCCACCGCCGCGCCGGTCCCCGACGCACCCGCACGTAGGGTCCTACGCGCAGGTCAACCGGGACATCTTCCGCATGCTGAGCCGGCCGGGGAGGGGCTGGTGGATGCTCTTCATCCCGACGCTCGCCGGCGTCGGCCTGCTGGGCTTCGCGTTCGCGGTGCAGGTGGTGCTCGGGATCGGCATGACCGGTCTCATGAACCCGGTCGGGTGGGGCGTCTACATCACCACCTTCGTGTTCTGGGTCGGCATCGCGCACTCGGGGACGCTGATCTCGGCGATCCTGTACCTGTTCCGCGCGCCCTGGCGGCAGTCCATCTACCGCGCCGCCGAAGCCATGACGGTGTTCGCGGTGATGACGGCGGGGCTGTTCCCGATCATCCACCTCGGGCGGCCGTGGGTGTTCTACTACCTGCTGCCGTACCCGAACCAGCGCCTGATCTGGCCGAACTTCCGCTCGCCGCTGCTGTGGGACGTGTTCGCGGTGGGCACCTACTTCACGGTCAGCGCGGTGTTCTTCTACATCGGGATGATCCCCGACATAGCGGCCGCGCGGGACTCTACCGAGGTGCGCTGGCGCAGGAAGCTGTACACCGCGATGGCGCTCGGCTGGACCGGGACGGACCGCGAATGGAAGCACTTCTCTCGCGCCTACCTGTACCTGGCGGCGCTGGCTACGCCGCTGGTGCTCTCGGTGCACTCGGTGGTGTCGTGGGACTTCGCGATGTCGATCGTCCCCGGCTGGCACACCACGATCTTCGCTCCGTACTTCGTGGCCGGCGCGATCTTCAGCGGCCTGGCGATGGTGATCACCATCCTGATCCCCATGCGCAAGGCGTTCGGGCTGCAGGCGTATCTGACGCCCAGGCACTTCGACGCGATGTCGAAGCTGATCCTGCTGACCGCGCTGATCGTCACGTACGCCTACGCGACCGAGTACTTCATGGCGTGGTACAGCTTCGAGGTGCCGGAACGGAACGCCTTCTTCAACCGGGCGTTCGGGGACTACTGGTGGGCCACGTGGATCATGATCACGTGCAACGCCTTCGTGCCCCAGCTGTTGTGGTTCCGGAACGTGCGCACCAGCATAGGCGCGCTGTTCACGATCTCGATCTTCATCAACATCGGGATGTGGTTCGAGCGATTCGTGATCATCATCGTCAGCCTCTCCCACGAGTACGTGCCGTGGCAGTGGGGCACGTACATGCCGTCGTGGGTGGAGATCGCGATCCTGGCCGGCAGCTTCGCCTGGTTCTTCATGTGGTTCCTGCTATTCATCCGGCTGCTGCCGCCCATTTCGGTGGCCGAGCTGAAGGAGGTGCTGCCCAGCCCGCTGCGCGCCGACGGAGCGGCCGCGGCGCGCGTCGGGCCGCCCGCCGATCACGGCCCTTCCGGCCACGAAGGGGTCCGCTGATGGGCGGAGATACGTTCGGGGGGCGCCGATGAGCGACCGGAGCTACGGCATCCTGGGAGTGTTCCACCACTCCGACGCGGTGGAGGAAGCGGTGAAGGGGTTGCGCGGACAGCGCCCGGCGGACATCACGGTGTACACCCCCCTGCCGCACCACGACATCGAACACGCAATGGCGAGGCCGGAGAGCCCGATCCGGGTATTCACCCTCGTTGGTGGACTCACGGGCGCCGCTACGGGATTCGCGATGCCCATCTGGATGTCGCTGGACTGGCCGCTCATCACGGGCGGGAAGCCGATCATCTCGCTGCCGCCGTTCGTCATCATCGCGTTCGAGCTCACCATCCTGTTCGGCGCGCTGGCCACCGTGCTGGGGCTTTTCGTGAACGCGTTCATCCTGAAGCCGAAGGCGTCCCACGTTTACGACCCCTCCTTCTCGGCGGGTACGTTCGGCGTGTTCGTGGTCCCGGCCGAGGGCCGGGCCGAGGAAGCTCGCGCGGTCCTCGAGCGCGCGGGCGCGACGGAGATCCGGTCGGAGGCGGTCGATGCCTAGCGGGTCGCGGCGAGGGGGAGGCAATGCGGGAGCGTCGAGGCCGCGAGCCGCGCGCGTGGCGTCGCCGCTCGCGGCCCTCCTGGCGCTCCTGCCCATCGTCGGCTGCACGGAGATCGACGACGCGCTGGCCAGCGTGCCGATTTTCGCGTTCATGCGCGAGTCTCCGGCGTTCGACCCGTACGAGGCGCCCAGGCTGCCGCCGGAGAATTCGGTGGCCTTCGACGGACCCAACGGGCAGGTGCCGGCGCCGGCCGGTCGGGGGGAGGCGGGCCTGCGGGCCTTCGGCGAGGCGCACCCGAATCCGATCGCGCGCGGCGCGGACTCGGAGGCGCGCGGGGAAGTGATGTACGCGCGCTACTGCCAGGTCTGCCACGGGCCGCAGGGCATGGGTGGGAGTACCGGGTCGGTCACCTCGACGGGTGTCTATCCGCCCATCGTGCCGCCGGTCGCCGCCGGGAACGCGACGACGCTGTCGGACGGCTACATCTACGCGGTCATTCGCCAGGGCCGCGGGCTCATGCCCGCGTACGCCGCGCAGCTGCCGCACGCCGACCGCTGGCACATCGTGAACTACATCCGGCGGCTCCAGGAAGGCGGCGGCCCCGGGGCGGCGGCGGCCGCGGGAGCCGGCGCCGCGGACGGCGCCGACGGTCAGGGGTCGGAGGAGTAGACCATGGCGCACTCGACCGACGCGGAGCTTCCGTACCGCCGCCTCGACGGCGTTCCCCGGCGGATCATGCTCGGGGGGCTGGTCGCGACGGCCGTGGGGCTCATCGCGTTTGCCGTCGCGTTGTCGCAGGGCGGCGGGCGGGCGTGGCAGGCGTACCTATTCAACTGGCTGTTCTGGTTCGGGATCGCGCAGGGCGCGGTCGTGTTCTCGGCGGTCACGGTCATCACGCGGGCCGTCTGGGCGAGGCCCGTGCGCCGGCTCGCTCTTTCGTTCGTCGCGTTCCTGCCGATCGCCTTCGTGCTCTACCTGCCGCTGCTCCTCGCCGGCGAGCACATTTTTCCGTGGACCCACGAGATGTACCACGAGGGCCTGGGCGCCTGGCTGGACGAACGGTTCGTGGCGGTTCGCAACGTGGTGGCGCTCGCGGCGCTGATAGGGCTGTCGCTCCTCTACGCGCGCATTTCCCTGCGGCCGGACGTGGGAATGCGCCCGGAAGACGGGGCCAGAGGGGTCCGCGGCTGGGTGATCGCCGGCTGGCGGGGACAGGAGGAGGAAGAGCGGGAGTCGCACCGGAGGCTCGCTCGCCTCGGCCCCATCCTGGCGATCGTGTTCGCCGCGGCGATGAGCGTCGTCGCCTGGGACTACGTCATGTCCCTCGAGGCGGGCTGGTTCAGCACGCTGATCGGCCCGTACTACTTCATGGCGGCGTTCCTGGGAGGGATCGCGGCCACGACCATCCTGGCCGTCATCGTCCGCTCCCGGCTGGGTCTGGAGGCCGTGATCGGCGTGCCCCATTTCCACGACCTGGGCAAGCTCACCTTCGCCTTCTGCGTGTTCTGGGCCTACCTGTTCTGGTCCCAGTACATCGTCATCTGGTACGGCCAGCTGCCCTGGGAGCAGTCGTTCCTGGTGCACCGGCTGACGGCGCCCTACACGGTGCTGTCGGTCACGGTGTTCGGGCTCCTGTTCCTGGCGCCCTTCTTCGCGCTCCTCAGTGTGGCCGCCAAGAAGGAGCCGCGCTTCCTCGCATCGGTCGCGGGGGTGATCCTGTTCGGCCTCTGGCTGGAGCGGTATACGCTCGTCTACCCGTCGCTGTATCCGGGGGCCGATGGCCTGCCCTTCGGGTGGGTGGAGATCGGGGTGACGTTCCTGTTCGCCGGCCTCTTCGTGATCTCCATCGCGGCGTTCCTGAGCAGGTACCCGATCTTCCAGATGTGGCAACCGATGGTGGACCCGCACGAATTCGACGACCCCTATTACCCGCCCCGCGAGCCCGCCATCGAGGCGTAACGGTTCGCCGGGATCGGCGATTCGCCGCCGGGATCGGCCATTTTCGCCGCCGGGCCCCGAGTCAGTCGCCCTTTGCGGCCAGCCGCCGCCGCACGTAGGCCCGCACCTCGAGCGCGGCGGCCCGCAGCAGCTTGGCCTCCCGCTGATCCAGGTCCGCGCGGCGCGCGACCGCCCGCATCGTGCGCATGATCGCCTCGGGGTTCCTCTTCTTGAAAAACTCGATCCCGTCGAGGGTGGCCTCCGCGTCGCGGAAGAGTTCGTGAAGCTGCTCGTGGGTGGCCGGAGGCGCCGCCTTGCGCCAGGTGGGGACGTCGGCCTCGCCGCCGGGCCCGGCCATCCACAACTCGTGCGCGATGAGTAGCACCGCCTGGGCGAGGTTGAGCGACGAGAACGCGTCGTCGGTCGGCACGGTCAGAACGCGGTCGCAGCGATCCAGCTCGGGGTTCTCCAGGCCGCGGTCCTCCCTTCCGAACAGCAGAGCGACCGGTCCCTCCCCGGCGGCCGACAGCGCGAGCAGCTCCGGCGCGGCCTCGCGCGGGTGCTGCCAGACGAAGGCCGCCGTGCGCCGCCGGGCGCTGGTCCCGGCGACGTGGACGGCATCCGCCAGCGCCGCGTCCAGGGAGTCGAGGATCTCCAGCCGCTCCACGACCGGACCCGCGGCGTGGGCGATTCCCAGCACGCGACGTTCGTCCCAATCCGCCGGGTTCACCAGACGCAGCCGGCGCAGGCCGAAGTTCATCATCGCGCGCGCCGTGGTCGCCATGTTCACGACGTCCTGCGGTTCGTGAAGCACGACCACGAAACGCTCGGTGAGCAGGCGGGCATCTGCGCGCACGGCATGGCTCCCGTTGGGGCGCAATCGGCGAGCCGCAGACATGCCCGACCCGGGCGGTGCGCGCAAGGGACCGCTCCGGGCGATCGGGGTAGCGTCGGGAGCGACCTCGTTCCTGGAGCGGGGGCGCCATAGGTTCATCCCATGAAGCCGCTCGCCCCCTGGGAGCGCCGGGTCTTCAGCGCCGCCGCCGCCGCCGCGCTGGACGTAACCGAGTTCGGGACCGCGCCGCTCGGCGCCGTGGACCGGATCATCCGCTGGCTTCCTCCGGGGCGTCGCCGCATGCTGGCCGCGTTCCTCGGCCTGCTCGAGTTCGGCGGCCCCGGATCGCGCCTGCGCCGCTCCCGGTTCAGCCGGCTGCCACCGGCTGAGGCCGCGGACCTGCTGGCCGCCTGGGCGGACGCCAGACAGCCGGCGTTGCGGCGGGGAGTGGCCGGTCTCAAGGCGCTCGCGGCCCTGGCGTACTACGGAACCGAGGAGTCCTGGCCGGCGATCGGGTACGACGGCCCGTGGCTGGGGCGCGTCGAGGTCGACATCCTCCCGGCGCCGTGGCCGATTCCGCCGTCACGACTCCTCGAACCCCTCGGGGCGGACGAAGAACCCGCGCCGGACGAAGCTCTGGAGCCTGTCGGCGCGTCCTCGACCGCGGGGCCCTTCACCTCGGCGCGCGGCCGCAGGGCGGCGCCCGTGCGCGTCGTGCTCGGCGGCGGCTTGACGCTCGGCCGTTCGGCGACGCGCGACCTCGTCTTCCGCTGCGATGCCGTCGTCGTCGGCGCGGGCGCCGGAGGCGCGGCAGCCTTCGCGAAGCTGGTGGGCGGCGGCATGGAGGCCGTGCTGCTGGACGCCGGCGGAGCTCCGGGCGCGGGTGATTTCGACCAGCGCGAGCTGGACATGATGCCCCTCCTGTATCGTGACGCCGGCCTGCGATCGACCGACGACGAAGCCATCGGCGTCCTCCAGGGCACGGGTGTCGGGGGGTCCACGTTGCACAACACCGGACTCGTGGTCCCGCCCCCGCCGGGCATCCGGGAGCGCTGGCGGCTGGAGCACGGCCTTCCCTGGGACGAGGGTGAGCTGGCCGCCGAGGGCGCCGCCGTGCTCGAGGCGCTCGACGCCAGGCCGATTCCCCCCGCGCAGATCAACCCGATGAACGCCGCCCTGCGCGCGGGCGCGGAGGCGCTGGGTTGGAGCTCCTTCGTCGCCCGCCACAGCCGCACGGCTTGCTCCGGGTGCGGCTACTGCGTGATCGGATGCGCGTACAACCGCAAGGTCAACGCGGCGTTCGCGTTCGTCGCTCCGGCGGTCGCCGCGGGAGGTTTCGTGCTGGCCGATGCTCGGGCGCTGCGCGTCCGCGAAGAGGTGAGCGGTTGGCGCGTCCGCGGCGAGCTGCACGACGCCGGCGGGCGACGGACCGGGCGGGGCTTGGAGGTCTACGCCCCGACCGTGGTGGTCGCGTGCGGGGCGCTCGACACGCCGGTGCTCCTGCGCTCTTCCGGGCTGGGCGGCGCCGGCGTCGGGGAAGGCCTGCGGTTGCATCCCGCGCCCCTCCTCACCGGCGTCTTCGAGGATGAGATCCGCGCCTGGAGGGGGCTGCCGCAGTCCGTCCTCGTGGACGAATACGCCACCTTCTATCGCGACGGGCGCGGCGGATTTTTGCTCCTCGCCTCGAACGCCGGGCCGGGCGTGACGGCGGCGCTCCAGCCGGGGATCGGCTCGGCGCACCGACGGGCGATGGAGTTGTATGCGCGGAGCGGCACCGCAGCGGTGCTCCTGCACGACGAGAGCGCCGGCCGGGTTCGGGCCGGGTCCGACGGCCGCCCGCGAGTGAGCTACCGGCCCGGCGCCGCCGACCGCCGCGAGTTGCGGCGTGGCATGTACGCGCTGGGCAACGTGCTCCTCGCCGGCGGCGCCCGGGAGGTGCACCTGCCCACCCCGCGCGGTTCCGTCGTGCGCGACGCCGAGGAGCTCCACCGCGCCATCGGCGGGCTGTCTTTCGATCCGCACAGGCTGCGCCTGGGCTCGGTCCACCCGCAGGGCAGCTGCGCGCTGGGAGCCGACGCCGAATGGGCGCCGTGCGACCCCTGGGGACGGCTGAGGGGCGCCCCGGGCGTCTACGTGGCCGATGCGTCCCTGTTCCCCACCTCGGTGGGGGTTCCGCCGCAGGTCACCGTGATGACGCTCGCAGGTCTGGTCGCCGAAACGGCGCTTCGGGACCGCGCCTGAACTTCGCCGGACCCGCCGCTGCGGGGCGTGACGCTAGTCTTCCGGCAATCCGACCCGCAGGAACCGGCGCGCGAGTTGGGCGAGGCGCGCGTCACCACGCTCTACGGCTTCCCGCAGGATGCCGCGGACGTGAGGTTCCAGCTTGGGCTCTCCCCAGCGGAGGCCCGTGGCGAGCTCGGCGCTGCGGGAGTCCCCCTCGTCGGCGCCCTGCAGCAAAGCCCACGCGGCTGCCTCGTCGTAGTAGGGCGACCGTGGGTCGGGCAGACTGAAGCGCGGCTGCTGGGCCCTTTCGGCGTCTTCGTTTATGAAGGCTCGCGACATGTCGGCAAAGATTTCGAGGGAAGTTACCCCTCGAATCTGCGGCCGGGGCCTCCGCCGTTACAAGTCTTTCTTGGAGACGCTTGTCAGGGCGGTCGCCGGTGAGCACGTTGCTTTCCGATCCCGGAACCCGCCAAAGCCCTATCGGAGCGCGCCGATGTGCAGGAACATCCGAACGCTGTTCAACTTCGCACCGCCCGCTACCGACGAGGAGATTCGGGCGTCGGCCGTTCAGTACGTGCGGAAGGTCAGCGGATTCACCTCGCCCTCCCAGGCCAACCGAGCTGCGTTCGACGCGGCGGTCGTCGACGTCGCTTCGGCCACCCGCAGACTCCTGGACGCGATGGTCACCCGGGCTCCCGCGAAGGACAGGGAGGTCGAGGCCGCCAGGGGCCGCGCCCGCGCGGCCCGTCGATATGATCCGAGCCATGCCTGAGGGAGGTGATCGCCGTTCCTCGCATTCCCCCGGGAGTGCGTGTCGCGACCGACGGTGACAGCCGTTCCACCGCGCGCCCGTGCGGCGGGGGTGTTCGCGCTGGTCGCGGCCGCGCTCGCGTCCCTCTGGTTCCTGCCCTCCGTGTGGGCGCGGGCGGACGTCTACGGCGCTTTTCTCTTTCTCGTCGCGCCAGTGCTCGCCGGCGGGCTGGCGGGCTGGCTGATCGGGGCCCCGCTGTTCGATCCACCCGAAGGGTATGGTCCGGGTCACGCGGTGCTCACGGGAGCGGCGGTAGCGTCGCTGGCACTCTTCCTGTTCGCGCCGCTGTTCGCGATGGTCTTCCTCGCCGGCCCGGACAACCCTCCGGCGGGGCTCGTCCGCGGCGCCTCCGTGGCGCTGCTGGCGCTCGTGGTGCTCGGACCGGTCGTCCTGCTCGTCGGCGCCTCCACGGGCCTCTTTCTTCATCGATACGGGAGGACCTCCTCCCGCGGAGGTCCGGCGTCTCCGGACGCTGCGGCGATTCCCGGAGAATAGAACGAGAGCGGACGCCGCCGAGCGGTCGTATCGCCGCTACGAGCTGGACATCTTCGTGATGTGGAGACCGGGAGCGATCGATCTGGACGAAACAATGGAGACGCGGGCTCGCCGAACCGGTCGAGGCGCGCTCGTGGCGTCCTCGCTCTGGGTGGTCCTTCTGGCGGCAGGTTGCGGCGGCAGGAGCGGCGTGCCGGATCCCACAGCCGGGATCCCGGAGGCCGAAATGCGCGCCCCGGCCCCCGATTGCCGCTCGTTCGCGACGCGCGGATTGCTGCCCTCCGCGAAGAGCAGGGAGGCGTTGCGGGCCGAACTCGGAGCGCCGGACGAGATCGAGTCGATCCCTGTCCGCAATCGCCACGTACCGGAACAGACGGACACCCTCTCGGTCTACTCCTACGCCGGGTTCAGGGCCACGTTTTACGTGCTTCCGGCCCGGGACCTGCTGTCCTCGGTTGCGGTCCGCCACCGGCGCTGGCTGCGCTTCTCCGCTCCGACGATCGGGGACCCGGTCGACCGCGTGACGGCGCTCCTGGGTCCGGCCGATGAGACGGTGACGCCGGCTGGCGCTGACACGCTGGAGTACGGGTGCGGTTCGCTCGAGGGCGGGTACGACCCGGTATTCATCGTGCTCGAGAACGACACCGTCGCCGAAATCCGGTTTTCGTTTTACGTAGACTAGTTTCCAGGTCCGCGACAAAGGGCTCGAACCATGCAGCTTCCATGAACCACGCCTCGACGGCGGTACGCTTCTTCCGAGCCGCGCCGGCGCTCCTGCTGGCTTACGCATGCGCGAGCAGCGCCCCGGCCGGTGCTGGACCCGCGCCCCCGCCGCCCGCCCCGACCACGGCACCGGCCGAACCCGCGCCGCCGGCGCCCCGGCCGGATCCCGCTCCGTTGGAGGCCGACACCGTTGCCGCGGACGCCGCGCCCGGCCCGCCGCGCATGGCGCCGCTGCGCTGGTGGCACTTCACGACGCTCGCCGAGTCCGGGCCGACCGCGGTCCCCGGTGCCGGGATAGACGAGGCCCACGAACTGCTCGCCGGCCGGACCCCGGCCAGGGCTGTCGTCGTCGCGGTCATCGACGGCGGCGTCGACATCCAGCACGAGGACCTGGACGGCGTGCTCTGGGTCAACAACGACGAGGTCCCCGGCAACGGCGTCGACGACGACGGCAACGGCTACGTCGATGACGTGCACGGCTGGAGCTTTCTGGGTAGCCCGGGCGGGGAAAGCGTCAATCACGACACCTTCGAGCTCACGCGGTTGTACGCGGCGTGCACGGGCGGCGCGGCGGCCGCCGGGTTGGATGATCCGGGCCCGGAAAGGTGCGCCGAGATCGAGCCCGAATACGCCGAGAAGCGCGCGGAGACCGAGGCGCTGGCAGCGCAGATCACGCAGATCGAGCAGGTGTATCCGGTCATCCTCCAGATCCTCCGGCAGGCCGTGGGCGCCGAGCCCACGCCCGAGAACGTCGCGGCCCTGAGCAGCGCCAACCCGCAGGTGATGCAGGCGCGGCTGGCGTTCCTGCAGCTCTCGGCGGCGGGCATCGACCAGGAGGCGCTGGCCGAACAGGGCGAGTCCATCCGCGGGCAGGTGGAGTTCGGACTGGACCCGGATTTCAACCCGCGGCCGCTGGTCGGCGACGACTGGCTGGACTACGACGACGGATCCTACGGCACGCCGGATGTGGAGGGCCCGGACCCCTCGCACGGGACCGCCGTGGCCTCGATCATCGCCGCCGAGCGGGACAACGACATCGGCATCGAGGGGGTCGCAGCCGGCGCGCGCCTGATGATCGTGCGCGCCGTCCCCAACGGCGACGAGCGCGACAAGGATGTCGCCAACGCGATCCGCTACGCCGTGGACAACGGCGCCGACATCATCAACATGAGCTTCGGCAAGGGCTTCTCTCCGGGCCGTGAGGCGGTGGCCGATGCGATCCGCTACGCCGACGAGCGCGGCGTCCTGATGGTTCACGCGGCCGGTAACGACGGCGAGAACCTGGCGGAGGGCTGGAACTTCCCGACGCGAGCGTATCCCGACGGGGGTGAGGCGTCGTTGTGGATCGAGGTGGGCGCGTCGGCGTGGACGACAGTCGACAGCATCGCCGCGGCGTTCAGCAACTACGGCGCGCGCGAGGTGGACGTGTTCGCCCCCGGTCAGGCGATCTACGCGGCCGCCCCGGACGACGACTACGCGCCGAACGACGGGACCAGTCTGGCCGCGCCCGTGGTGAGCGGCATCGCCGCTCTCCTGATGGCGTATTTCCCGGACCTGGGCGCGGCCGACGTCAGGACCATCCTCCTCGAGACCGCGACGGACCTGCGACTTCAGACGGTCGTACGGCCCGGTGATCTCGGCGGCCTGGTTCCCTTCGGCGAACTTTCGGTGACGGGCGGGATCGTGAACGCGGCGGAGGCGGTCCGGCGGGCGATGCGATAGCGGGGACACCCCGCGCGGAGGTCCGACGCGCTCGTTACGAGCGGACCGGGATTCCAACAAAGACCCCTCGGGGGGCGACCCAAACGTCGAGAGGCATCGATCCCCGTCGCCCGGACCGGACACCGCCGATGCGGCTGAAAGAAGCAGTCCTCGCGTCGCTCGTCGCCCCGGCCCTGTGCGCGCCCGAGCCGGCGGCCGCGCAGGCCGACTCGATTGTCCTCGTCGCGCTTCCGGCTCCGTGGGGCGAGCACGCCATCGGAATGCGGGTGCTGGTAGTGGAGGACTCGTCCCGGACCGCCGCGGATTCGGATGGAGCGAGCGGGCCTCGTCCCGTCCTCGTACGCGTATGGTATCCGGCGCGTTCGGGCTCCGGCCGACCGAAGGCGTACATGGACTCGGCGCTGGCCGAGGCCTGGCGGTCCACGCTGCCCGTGCCCGCGGGTTTCGAGCGGCGCGTCGCGCCCCACGCCGAGGTGGATGCGCCGTGGGCCGACCCCACGCCGGAGGGGGGCTGGCCTGTGCTCCTGTTCTCTCACGGGCGTTCCTTTCCGGTGGAGAACTATCAGATCGCCCTCGAACAGCTCGCCAGCCAGGGGTGGGTCGTGGCCGCGCTCAGCCACGTCGGTGAGGAGGCCCTGACCGCGCTGCCCGACGGGCGCCTCTTTCCGTTCTCGGGACCCCGATGGGAGGCGCCCGGGGAACGCGGAGAGGTCCTCATGGGGGTCGTGGACGAACTCGTGCTGGACGCGAGCCGCGCGCTCGATGCGTTGGAGCGTGAGGCCGCGGAGTCCGGCGGTCCGTTCGAGGGCAGGCTCGCGATCGAGGACGGTGTCGGCTACTTCGGCCACTCCCTGGGAGGCGCCGCGGCGGTGTGGACGATGCAACGCGACCGGCGGGTGCGCGCGGCGGCGAGCTGGGAGGGACAGGTGTATCGCGACCAGGACCGTCCGCTGACCGTCCGGGGGCCGTTGCTGTACCTCGTCGGGAGCGCCAACCGCAGGGACCTGTCGTGGAGCCACTTCCGCTCGGGAGGAGCCGAGGCGCCCGTCTACGAGGCGGTCATCCGCGGCGCCTGGCACGCGTCGTTCGGCGAGCTGCTGCACGTCTACCGCGCCTACGGCCCACGCGAGTGGCAGGAGAGGCACAGGCGCGAGATCACCGCCGAGCGCGCGAACCAGATCAGCGCGGACCTCCTGGACGCGTTCTTCGGCGCCCATCTGCTGGGCCGCGCGTCGGACCTGCTGCGTCCGGATACGCCGGAGGAGGGCGAGGACACGAGGCGCTGGAATTATCCCGAGGTGGATCTGAGCGCGTCGGCGGCGCCGTCCGGGGCTCCAGCCGATCGAAGTCCGGAGCGTTGACCATCGCCGACCCCCCGGCGCCGCCCCAGCGCCCGGCCCCTTCGCCGGGCGCGCTGGTCGAGCGCGCTCGCGCCCGCGACGAGGCCGCGTTCGAGGCGCTCTTCAAGCTCCACAGGGACGCCGCGTACGGACTGGCGTTGCGGCTGACCGCCGACCCGGACGAAGCCGAGGAGGTGGTCGCGGAGGCTTTCGCCGCGGCGTGGTTCGGGCTGCCGGATTTCGCCGGTCGGAGCGCGTTCGGCACGTGGCTGCACTCGATCCTCCTGAACCGGGCGCGCCAGCGTCGCCGAGCCGCCGACCGGCGTCGCCGGCGGGTCCTGACCGTGGCGAACCCCGAGGCCTGGGAGCGGGCGGTCACGCGGACGTTCCCCGGCACGCGCATCGACGTGGAGCGGGCCGTCGCGGCGCTCCCCCCGCGAGCCCGAGAGGTCACGCTCCTGCGCCACGCGGCCGGATTCACCTACGCCGAGATCGCCGACGCGACGGGCGTGACGATGGGGACGGTGAAGAGCCAACTCTCGCGGGCGTACCAGCTGATGAGAAAGAGGTTGTCGAAATGACCGAGCACCTGTCGGACGCCGAGCTGTACGCCGTCGCGCTGGAGGACACCGCCTCGGATGACGCGCGCCGGCACCTTGCCGCGTGTCCTGAATGCTCCACGCTGCTGCGAGAGACGGAGCGGGTGCTGGGCGTGCTGGACGCGATGCCCTCCGCGGCCGAGGCGCCGGCGACGCTGTGGGCACGCGTGCAGGATCGAATTCGCGGGCAGCCGGACACGGGCCGGGACGCCCATCCTACGAGCGCGGCTGCCGATGGCGGCACGGGAACAGTTCCCGCGGGGTGGCCCCCGGCCCTCGGGCCGCGCGCGCGTGAGGCGCCAGCGGGGCTCGCATCGCCGCCGCGCGCGGCCCCGCGCCCCCCCCCGCTGAAATGGCTGCCGAGGGCAGCCGCCGGAGTCGCCCTGTTCCTGGCGGGAGCGCTCTTCCAGTCCGCCCGCACGTCCGGGGCGCTTCCCGAGGCGGCTCCCGAGCCCGCGAGCGAGGGCGCGACCGCGGCGGACGGTCCCGGGCGCACCCGGGCCGCGGACATCCAGGAAGCGGGGACCGCCTATGTGACCGCGATCGCGCGTCTCGCCGCGGAGGCCCCGACGCTTCCCCCGGAGGAGGTCAGCACCGCCCGCGAAGTCGCCTACGCCGCGATGTTCGGCGCGACCCACGAGCTCAATTCGCTGGCAACCGCGGACGACGCGGCCGCGCAACTCCACGATCGCGCGCGGCGCGCATGGCTGCGCGCCGGTGAGGGGGGCGAATGAGGTGCGCGCCGATTTTCCTCCTGTCCGTGCTGTCGGCCCCCGCGGTCCTCGCCGCGCAGGAGTCGGCGAGGGAGAGGTGCCCCTGGCAGGGTCCGGAGCCCGCCACGATCGGAATCCTCCGCCTGTTGTGCCGCGGGGGCTCCTGCTCCATCAACCTGGAGGAGGACGGAGGCCTCGCGCACCGCTTCAGCACCGAGCCCGTCATCCAGGAGCTGGCCGCCGACGCTCCAGCGGAGCTCGCCGAGGGTGACGTGATCGTACAGGTCGACGGAGCGCTCATAACCACCCGGGAAGGTGGCCGCAGGCTCGCGCGACTCCGCGTGGAAACCCCCATCACGCTGAGGCTGCGGCGCGGCGGCCGGGAGTTCGACGCGCGCCCCACCCCGCGGCCGGGGTGCGGGACGGGCGGGCTCTCTGTGCGGGTCCCCGGCTGAACGGACGACGCCGCTTGCGCGCCGTCCGGCCCGGGGGCAGTCTGATCGGCGGCGTCGCGCCCGCTCCCCCGAACCCCCCGCCGCGGCTCCAGCCTATCGACTCCGGGGCCTTCGACCCTGACCCCGGCGCGTTCGAACGTTCAGAGGATCTCGGCGCTGCGCCATGGCAGAATCCGCCACCCGGCAGACAGTCCCCCGGGACCGGCCGCTGTTCGGAGCCTACCCGTGGGCGGTCGACCGGCTGCCGTGGACTCCGCTCGCCACCCTCCCCACGCCGGTAGAGCCGCTCGATGCCCCGACCCCGCGCGATGGCGCCGCCGGCGTCGAGGTCTGGATCAAGCGCGACGACCTGACCGCCTTTCCCTACGGCGGGAACAAGGTGCGCAAGCTGGAGTTCCTGCTGGCGCAGGCGCGTGCCTACGGCGCGACCAGGCTCATAACGGCCGGCGCCTTCGGCTCGCATCATGCGCTCGCCACGGCGATCTACGGCCGCGAGCTGGGCTTCGACGTGACCCTCGTGCTTTTCCCTCAGCGCCGTACGGAGCACGTGAAGACAGTCATGCGGGCGCAGGAGGCGGCCGGAGCCGAGATCCGCTTCACGAGCCGCATGGAGATGGTCCCCGTCGCCACCCTTATGGCGCAGGCGGCGCATCGTGGCGAGAGGACGGCGGTGATCCCGCCCGGCGGATCCAACCCGACCGGCACCCTTGCGTACGTGAACGCGGCGCTGGAACTGGGTCATCAGGTGGCGGCGGGGGAGATGCCGGAACCGGAGAGCGTCCACGTAGCCGCCGGCACCATGGGCACGATGGCCGGCATCGCGATCGGTCTGGAGATGACCGGCCTGACGTCGCTGGTCGCCGGCTGGCGGATCACCAGCCGGATCGTCACGAACGAGTGGGCCTACCGCCGCCTGGTGGTCCGGACGCTCCGCCGCCTCGCCCGCGCCGGGATCGACGTGCCCAACGCCCAGCCCATCCTGAATCGCTCGCTATTCTTCCACGACCAGATCGGCGACGGATACGGCCGTCCGACCCAGGCGGGCGATCGCGCGACCGCGGCGTTCGCGAGGCTTGGCATCGCATTGGACGCGACCTACACGGCCAAGGCGGCCGCCGGGATGCTGGAGGTCGTGGCCGGGAGGCACCCGGAAGCGACCGCAAGCGGGCCCGTGCTTTTCTGGCACACGCTTAGTGGCAGACTGCCGGAGTGAGGCGCTGACCTCTCGGTATCAGTCATCGGCCACTGCCCGATCCGCGGGGCCGTTCACAGCCGGAAGCCGAGACCCACGGTGAAGTTCCAGGCGCGGTGCTTGAAACTCCCGATTCCGTCGAGCAGCTCCCCCTCGTCGAACACGTCGCTCACGCCGAAGTTGTACCGGCCATCGGCCCACATGGAGAAATTGCCCAGGTAGAGCGCCACGTCCGCTCCCGCGACTCCGGCGTACTGAGTGCTGGAGGTTTCGCCGTCCGCGCAATCGGCCCCGTTGATCTCGCAGGACCCCTCGTATCCCAGCGCGACGCCACCGAAGATGCTCGGCTTCATCCGCGGGAGTGGCACGCCGATCTTCACTATCGCTGGAATCTCGTAGTACGTGAACTCGAGGTCGGTGTTCGAGTCGGGGTCCTCGAAACCCATCTGGTGGTACAGGGCGGCGACCTGCACCCCGAAGATCCCCAGGTCGACGTTGAGGAACGGTCCGCCCACGAAGCCGGTCCGGTTGTCCGGGTCGAACGTGTCCAGCTCGAACGAAGCCGACGTCACCGAGACGCCGCCACGCACGCCGAAATCGATACCAATCTGCGCGACGGCCTCGCCGGAGGTCCCGATCAGGAAAAGGAACGCGAACAGGCCGCCCGCGATGCGCTTCATGAGCAGGTCAGATGGCGGGCGCGATCGGCGCCGCGGTCGTCACATCCTCCTTGTAGATCATCGCGCCCACGTAGGCCGCGATCAGGAAGACGATCAGGTAGATCACCGAGCCCGTGATGAAGTACCCCCAGTCCCACATGCCCATCACCGTTTGGCCCATGTACATCAGGGTGACGATGAGCCAGACCAGAGCTCCGGCCATGAGAGCGGTCCTGGGCCCGGGCCCGAACCGGGGCCGTGTCGCCGCGTAGGTCCAGACCATGATGATGCCGAGGGCCAGGTCGAAGGCGACGAAGAAGGCCATGATGGCGGCGCCCTCGAGGTTCTCGAGGAGCGCCGGATTCAGGGCGGTGAGCGCCGCTTCGTTCTGCTCGACCAGCAGGAGGCCGTTGACCAGGAAATCCAGCAGGACGAGAACGACCCCTGCCGCCAGCCCACCAATCAAGACCTTCCCGGTGTTGATCGCCACGCTTTCCTCCGCGTTCGTGGGGAACGGGGCGCGGAATGCGGTTCCGCGACCCGGCGGGTCATCCCAAGGTACGGGCCGCGCGCCGCGCGTGATACGCCAAGGCGGTCCATCTTGAGGCCCCCGCGCGACCGCCATGTCCGGAAGTGTCCGGCCGGCGGGTTCGTACATGACCCTTGCTGACGGTAGCGTCACGACCGATGTTGCCGACCGCAAAAGACTTCGACGGGAGCCGGCATGGAAGCCATCGAACAGCTAATCGGCGCCACCAAGCACTTCCTGGACAACTTCGGGGTGCCCGTGGGCGAAGCGACGATCCCGCTCAAGGTGATCGCGCTGCTCGGCGTGGGGATCTTCCTGACGCTGCGGCTGGGGCTAGTTCAGTTCCGGAGGCTTTTCCACGGCTTCGCGGTGACGAGCGGGCGCTACGACGACCCCGCCGAGCCGGGCGACGTGTCGCACTTCCAGGCGCTGACCACGGCGCTCTCGGCCACGGTCGGGATCGGCAACATCGCGGGTGCCGCGTGGGCTATCCACTACGGCGGACCGGGGGCGCTGTTCTGGATGTGGGTCACCGCGCTGCTCGGGATGGCGACGAAGTTCTCGGAGGTGACGCTCGCCCAGCGATACCGCTCCCTGGAGGAGGACCACGACGCGCACAAGTGGGAAGGCAGCGTCTCGGGCGGGCCGATGTACTACATAGAGCGCGGGCTGGGACAGGCCTGGAAGCCGCTCGCGGTGTTCTTCGCGATCATGCTGGGCTTCACCGCGTTCATCACCGGCAATGCCGTGCAGGCCAACACCCTGGCCGACACGATGGAGTCGAGCTTCGCGGTCCCGAACATCGTCACCGGTCTGGTCGCGGCCGGGATCATCGCCCTCGTGATCATCGGCGGCATTACCAGGATCGGGCGGGTCACCGGCATCCTGGCGCCCGTCATGGCAGCGATCTACGTGACCGGCGGCCTCATCGTCATCCTGCTCAACATCGGCGAGCTGATCCCGGCCTTCACGCTGATCCTGACCGAGGCCTTCAACCCGACCGCGGGCGTGGCCGGTACCGGCGTGGGCGCCCTGCTCGTCACCCTGAACTGGGGCGTGGACAGGGGACTCTTCTCCAACGAGGCGGGCCAGGGATCGGCTCCCATCGCGCACGCCGCGGCCAAGACCGACGAGCCCGTGTCCGAGGGGGTCGTGGGCCTGGTCGAGCCTTTCATCGACACGATCGTCATCGTGTCGATGACCGCGCTCGTGATCATCATGACGGGCACCTGGGACGCCAGGGTCCCGTCCGAGATGACGGTAGCGGGCGGCGACGTCACCTACCGCGTCGTGGAGGACGTGGAAGGATCCACGGCGTCGGTGGCCGCCCCCGCCCCGATCCGCGTCGTCGATGGCGCGCAGGACGTGGCCGAGGGCGAAGCGGCGTTCGCCTGGCACGACGTCATCGTGGACCGGCTCTACGTGGACGTGGCGCAGACGATTCCCTTCACCGGTACGATCAACCCGGGCGCCGCCGCCGTGGGCGAGGATGGAACGTCCTACTCGGTCCTCTACGCCGACGCCCCCGAGGGGGGGGCGCCGCTCACGATGCTCGCGTTCCGGCGAGGGCTCGCGCCGATCGGCGACTTCGGGCACTGGATCGTGATCATCTCGGTGCTGCTGTTCGGGATCTCGACGGCCATCGCGTGGAGCTACTACGGCGACCGGTGCGCCCGATACCTGCTGGGAAAGAAAGCGGTGCTGCCGTACAAGTTCGCCTACATCGCGATGTTCCTCGTCGGTACGGTCATCGCGCCCGCGGCGGCGTGGGAGCTGGGCGACATCGCGCTCGCGATCGTGATCCTGCCCAACCTGCTCGCGCTCGTGCTGCTGTCGGGCGAGACGAAGCAGATGATGGACAGCTACTTCGAGCGGAAGCCCTGGATCGAAAACGCCGAAGTCCACCGGCGCCTGAAGGAACAGGAACGCGTGTAACGCTCACCGCCGAAAGCCGAGGAGGGGGGAATCCGGACGCGAGTCAGTCGAGGCCCTCCAGCACGGTGATGGCGTCGTCGGCGGTCAGCCTGCCGACCTTGCCGCTCGAATACACCGCGTGGGCCACCGTCCCGTCGCGTCCGAGCACGAAGGCCGCGGGCTGGACGTGCGGCTCGCCCTCGTGTGCGCCCGTATAGCAACCGATGGCCCGCGAGGTTGCCTCCGCGTCCAGGCCGTACAGGACCGTGAAGTGGAGGTCCAGCTTCTCCACGGTGCCGCGGGCGTCCTCCAGCGTGTCCGAGGACAGGGCGACAACCTGCGCGTCCAGCTCCTCCAGTTTGCCCAGGTGCTTCTCCAGGTCGGCCAACTGCCGACGACAATGCCCTCACCAGTGACCGCGGTAGAACAGCAGGACCGCGCGGACCCCCTCGAGTTCGTCGGGGATGACGAACCGGCTGCCGTCGACGGCGTCCGCCGCCATCTTCGGGAATCGATCACCGTGGTTGAGTTCGTCCATGTCCTCCTGGCCTCGTCGGGTTGACCCGGCCCATCTTTCCGCAAGGGCGGTTCCACTGGTTTCCAGGTCAAACGGAGGTGAGTCCGTTCGGCCGCCGTACCTGCCAACCGATAGATTGGCGTCGTGACAGGCAAGGCGGGAGGAGCAACGCTGGCTCGCCGTTCGGGGCCCGTCGCCGGGGTCGTCCTCGCCGCGGGCCAGTCCAGGCGTCTCGGGAGCAACAAGCTTCTGTTCGAAATCGACGGGGAGACGCTGGTGCACCGGGCCGTGGCGCGGGCGGTCGAGGCGGGCCTCGACCCCGTGCTGGTCGTAGTCGGCCACGATCGGGAGCGGGTGGAGGCGGCGATTTCGGGCCTGCCGTGCCGGTCCGTATACAACCCGCGCTTCGCCGAAGACGGCCGGGACGGCTCGTTGAGGGCGGGACTCCAGGCGCTGCCGGACGATGCCGCCGGCGCGATGGTGATTCTCGCGGACATGCCGCGGGTGGAGTCGTGGATGCTGGCCGCGCTCGCCGATGCCTTCCGGAGCGGGAGCGCGCCCCTGGTCGCCTCGCGCTACGCCGAGGTGCACGCTCCCCCCATGGTCTTCGATCGCTCCCTGTTCCACGAGCTGCACGCCCTGGAAGGGCGGCGCGTCGTGCGCGCGCATCTCCCGGCGGCCGACGTTCTGGCGTGGCCCGAGAAGGCGCTACGCGACCTGGACGTTCCGGCGGACGCCGACGCCCTGGGCGTGCGGGGCCTGGAGGACAGCCAGCTCTAGCGCGTCGCCCGACGAGCCAGCGCCACGCCCGCGGCGCCGAGGCCCAGCGCGCCGACGAGCAGCGACGCCGCGCCGACGAGCAGCGACGCCGCGCCGCTCGCTCCCCGCGCCACGGGCGGCAAGCCCCGGAACAGGCGGGCGAGCCTGGCCGCCGCGTAGGTCGGAAGCGCCTCGCGGCGGACGTCGGCCTTCGCCTGATCCCCCGCCAGCTCCAGCGTGTGGTACATTTCGCCCAGCCCCGACAGCAGGGGTACCAGCCGGTTGCGGCTCCCGGACTCCGGCCACTCGCCCCCGGCCGCGGCCTCCAGGGCCCCCCGGAGAGTCCTTTCGTCGTTGGACCAGGGGGCGCGGAACATCACCCGCCCCTCGCCGTCGACGACGTATGCGGAGTTGGGCCTGGCGCCGAGCGCCCTGTGCAGCGTCCCGTCGAGGTCATCCACCGCCACCGTCCAGGGGATGTCGTCTCGCGCGGCGTACGCGCGTGCGTGCTCCAGTTTGCGCTCGAACCCGGCCGGTTGCGGATAGTGCTCGCCTGGATACGCCTCGCGCACATAGACCGTAACGAAGGCGACCGCCCCGCCGAACTCCTCGTGGAGCCGCTTGAGGATCGGGCCGGCGGCCGCCGTCATCGGGCACGTGTAGGATCCCAGCGTGATGAGCGTGGGACGGCCTGCCAGGTCCTCGAGCCGGATGCGCTCGCCGCCGATCGTCTCCAGGTCCGTTTCGGGGAACTTCTCGCCGGCCTCGGGGCCGCCGTCGAACCCGGCGTCGCCCTTGATCCGGTCCTTGCTGAAATGGTCGTAACGGTACTGCATGGGGCACCTTCCGTGGTGGTGATATGAGGGTTTCCTGCTACCGAGGGCTGGACTCAAGAATCGGACCGCCCGCGCTCCAGCCGGCCTCCATCGCCCACTGTTTCTTCAGAGCTTAGCTTTCACGCCGCCCGAGTTTCGCGCCCGACCTCTTTCAAAGTCTCATGGACCTCGACACGCTCGCGAAGCCGGAAGGAGACGTTGACATGACCAGCTCCCCGATGCCCCGGATCCGCACCGGCGGGTGGCCACGGCGCGTCGCGTTCCTGTCCGCGTGCGCGCTGACGGTTGGCGCGTGCGCGCAGCAGGACGCGGACCGGCGCCCCGCCGATGGCGCCGTCCAGGCCCAGCCGAGCGACGCGGCCGAGTCGCCGCTGGCGCCGGATGTCACCCTGCCTGCCGACAACCCGCACGCCCGCTTCAGTTCGGCCATCCCGCCCGTGGCCCGGGTCGCCTCCGGCGCCGTCGTGGAGGCGTTCACGCAGGAGGCATCCGCCGGCCAGATCACCCTCGAGTCTACGGCCGAGGTGATGACCACGATCGATTTCGGGCCGATCCATCCGCTGACCGGACCCGTGTTCGTGGAGGGCGCCGAGCCCGGCGACATCCTCGCCGTCACGTTGCACGAGGTCGAAGTCCTGGGGTGGGGCTGGACCGGAATCGCTCCAGGGTTTGGCTTCCTGGCGGACGAGTTTCCCGAACCGTGGCTGCGGACCTTCGAGATCGCGAAGGGGGCGACGCACGTGGATTTCGGCGGGGGCGTGCGCATCCCACTGCGCCCGTTCCCGGGGGTGATGGGCGTCGCTCCGGCCACCGAGGAGATGCTTTCCACGATCCCGCCGCGCGCCAACGGCGGCAACATGGATGACAAGGACATCGTGGCGGGTACGACCGTTTACTTCCCCGTCTTCGTCGACGGGGCGCTCTTCTCGATCGGCGACGCGCACGCCGCGCAGGGCGACGGGGAAGTGTCGGGGACGGCTCTCGAGTCGCCGATGCGGATCGTCTACCAGGTCGAGGTCATCAAGGGGGGCCGGTCGATCCAGGAGCCGCAATACGAGACCGAGGACGCCTATACCGTGACGGCCTTCGGCGAGACCCTCGACGAGGCGGCGCGGAAGGCGACGCGCTACATGATCGACTATCTGGAGTCGGACCGCGGAATGTCGCGCGCGGAGGGTTACGTGCTGACGTCGCTGGCCGGCGAGATGGCGGTCGCCGAGGTGGTCGACGTGCCGCACGTTCTGGTGAAGGTCCGCATGCCCAAGGCAATTTTCGGCGGGTGACGCACGTGTCCGTATTCACCAACCCCGCGTCCAGCGCCAGGGAGGCCGCCGACGCGTACATAGCCGCGACACTCGCGCTGCTGGGAGACGGGGATCCCATGCGGGTCCTGCGCGAGACTCCGGGCTGGCTGCGCGACACGATCGATGCCAATCCGGAGGCCGCGCTGCGCAGGCCGGAAGCGCCGGGTAAGTGGTCCGTCTCCGACGTCGTCTGCCACCTCGCGGACGCGGAGTTGGTGTGGGCCTACCGCATCCGCATGGTCCTGGCGCACGACGGCGCGCCGCTGACCGGATTCGACCAGGACGCGTTCGCCGACTCCTGCCGCTACGGCGAACGCGAGGTGCGCGACGCGCTGCGCGTGTTCGAGGCCGCCCGGGAAGCGAATATCTGGGTGCTGGAACGGGCGTCGGAGGAAGACATGACGCACGTCGCCGTCCACGCCGAGCGCGGCGAGGAGCCGCTGCCCCACATGATCCGCCTGGAAGCGGGCCACGACCTGGTGCACCGGCGCCAGATCACCCGCATTCTCGGCGCGCCGGGCTGATGGCGCTCGGGGAGCGATGACCGAGCCGCGTCGCTTCAACGACGAGGAGGTCCGGGCGATCTTCGAGCGCGCCGCGGACCGCCAGGAGCAGGCGAACAGCGCGTCACGCCAGGGGAACGGAGACCCCCCCGGCGGACTTTCCCTGGACGAGCTCCAGGAGATCGGCCGCACCGCCGGCATCGATCCCGACCACATTGCCGCAGCGGCCGAGGGCATCGCGCGGGGCGCGCTCGCGCGCCTTTCCGGGTCCGGCGTTCCCGCCAGGCCCACCGCGCCCAGCGGCAAGCCGCTGCTGCACGAGTCTCGCACCGTTCGCAGGATCGATGACGGGACGTGGGAGCGGCTCGTCGAAGCCCTGCGGCGGGAGTACAAGGTCGCTGGCATCGGCGGCCAGGTCGGACGCGTGCGCGAGTGGGCCAGCGACGCGGACACGAAGGGGAGCACGCCGCTGACCGTGCGCGCCGTGCCCGACGGGGATCGCGAGCGGTTGGAGATCACCGAGGGAACCGAGCAGCTGTTCCTGGTGCCGAAGATCCTCGGGGGAATCATGCTGGGCAACGCGGCGCTCGTCGGGCTCCTGATGCTGCTCGGCACCTCGGCCTCGGGGCCGCCGGTCGGCTTGCCCGTCGCCTTCGCGCTGATCGGCGCTCTCGTCTTCGGCGGTGGGATGACGATCTCGAAAGTGGTGGCCGGCAAGCGCGCGCGGCGCCTGGAGGCCGTCGCCGACCGCCTCGCCCTCATCGCCTCCGGCGCCTACGCCGACTGAGTCGCCGGGAGCGCCGGATCCGCGAGGCGGAGCCCCGGGCGGGACTGGGGACCGCACCGCCCGACCGCCCGAAGCCGAGGGATCTCGATGCCAGTGATCAGAATTCCCGATATCGCCGTCGAGCTGCTCCTGGAGGTCGGCTGGTCCGCCGCGGGAGTGCTGCTCGGGGCGCTTCTGCTGGGAGTGCGCGAGCGGGTCGTTCTCAGCACCATCGGCGTGGCGGCTCTACACGGAGTCATCACCTGGATCCTGGTGTTCGTGCTCGAGGGTCCCTACGGCGTGAGCCCGTGGATCCCCATCGCGGTGTCTCTGCTGGTGATGGTCGTGCTCGTGGAGATCTTCTTCGAGACCGGCTGGCCGCGCTCCATGGGCATCGCCCTCATCGGGATGGCGGTGGCCGATTGGCAGTTGCTGCTCGCCTTGTGGAGGGCCGTGCCGGGGTAGGCGGGCTCGCGACCCCCTTTTACCTCACCCTTCCGGGCTGGTCGGGCCGGCGTCGTCGGCCACCGTCACTTCCGGCGGCTGGCGCCTCCCGTCGGCATCGACCGCGTCCGAGCCGCCGGACAGTAGGCCTGAGTCCATCCGGACGGCCGCATCCGCGCCAAGCGCGTCCTCCGCCTCCGCGTCGGCGGCGAGCGCGTCCTCTGCCTCCGCGTCGGCGGCGAGCGCGGCCTCCGCCCGCGCCTGCGCGGCGAGCCGGCCCGGCGTCTCGCCGAAACGTGCCCGGCGCCAGAGGTCGGGGTGGAAGAGAAGGAGCACCGTAAGGATCTCCAGGCGGCCCGCGAGCATGAGGAAGACGAGGATCAGGTGCGACGCCGGGTCCATCCACCCGTAGTTGTCGGTCGCCCCGACCTCACCGAGCCCCGGTCCGATGTTGCCGATCGCCGAAGCGCTCGCGCCGATCGAGGTCACGATGTCGTTCCCCAACAGCGTCAGCGACAGCGCTCCGGCGACGAACAACGTGATGTACAGGAGGATGAAGGCCAGGATGCCGTTGAGGACCTCGTCCTCCAGCGCGAGCCGGCCAACCCGGGTTAGGATCACGGCGCGCGGGTGCAGGCTCTTCCTGAGCGCCGTGAGCCCGTGCCGGTGGAGAACGTAGAGGCGCACGGCCTTCATGCCGCCTCCGGTCGATCCGGACATCCCGCCCATGAACATCAGCATGAGCAGCAGGAACTGCGCGCCGACCGGCCAGAGCTCGAAGTCGTGAGAGACGTACCCCGTGGTCGTGGCCACGGAGACCGTCTGGAACAGCGAGTCCCGGAGGCCGCGCTCAGGTCCGAGCTGGGCGTACGCGTCCGAACCCAACAGGACGACGGTCGCGATCGTCAGCGTCGCGCCCAGCGTGACCAGCGTGAAGAACCGCCACTCGGCGTCCTGGAAATAGCGCGGCCGACCCGTCATGGCGCGATAGTGGAGCGCGAAACTGATCCCGGCGATGTACATGAACGCGATCGTCACGTACTGGATGAACGGCGAGTCGAACGCCGCCATCGACGCGTTGCGCGTGGAGAAGCCGCCGGTGGACATGGTCGTGAACGCGTGCGTGAACGCGTCGAAGGGACCCATGCCACCCAGGATGAACAGCGCGGCCTCGGCGGCGGTGAGCCCGGCGTAGACGTACCAGAGGAGTTTCGCCGTCTGGGCGATGCGGGGCTGGAGCCGTTCGGGGGTCGGCCCTGGCACCTCGGCGCGGAAGAGCTGCATGCCACCGACCCCCAGGAACGGCAGCACCGCGATCCCCAGCACGATGATGCCCATCCCGCCGATCCACTGCGTGAAGTTTCTCCAGAAGAGGATTCCGTGCGGGAGCGACTCGATGTCGGAAAAGACCGTCGCGCCAGTCGTCGTGAAGCCGGAGACGGACTCGAACAGCGCCTGTACGGGTGAGTCGACCACGCCCGTGAACAGATACGGGAGGGCGCCGAACACGCCGATGGCGAGCCACGTGAGGGAGACGACCGCGTACCCCTCGCGCACCGACAGGTCGCGCTCCAGGCGCGTGTAGCGGCGGCCCACCAGTCCGGCGGACAGCGCGATCACGGTGCTCGCCAGGAACGCCTGGAAGTCTCCGTCGCCGTACCCCGCCGAGATGACCGTCGCCACGCCCAGCCCCCCGCCGAGCGCGACGAGGATGAGGCTCGCCACATGGACGAGGTGCTGGAGGATCACGCGAAGAGCTTCTCCACGGCCGCGATGGCTTCGGGGAGCGCGAACACCACGACGCGGTCGCCTTCGAGGAAAACGTCCCGACCGCGTGGCATGATGATGCTGTCGTCCCGCAGGATCGCGCCGGCGACGGCGCCCGCTGGGAAGTCGAGCGCCGCCAGCGGCGCGCGCGTCGCGCGGGCCCTGGGGCCCACCTCGAACTCGATCGCCTCGGCCTCGATCCCCTTCATCGTGACCACGCTGCGGACGTTCCCCCGGCGGACGTAGCGCAGGATCGCGTTGACCGTCGACAGCCGGGGCGAGACGGCGGCGTCGATGCCGACCCGGCTGACCAGGCGGATGTAGCCGAACCGGTTGATCAGGCTGATCACCTTCTTCGCGCCGTGGGTCTTCGCCAGCAGGCTCGCGAGCATGTTGACCTCGTCGTGACCCGTGAACGCGACGAATCCATCGATCCCCTCGATCCCCTCCATTTCGAGCAGGTCCATGTCCGTCGCGTCGCCGTTCAGGACCAGCGTGCCCGGCAGCATCTCGGCCAGCTCGACGCACCGTCGCCGGTCCAGCTCGATGAGCGTGCTCTCGACGCCGTGCGCTTCCAGATGGCGCGCGAGATAGACGCCCTCGTCGCTGCCACCGGCGATCATCACGCGCCTCAGCTTGTAGTCGTCGTAACCCGCGAGCCCCTGTAGCGTGGCTATTTCCGGGGTGGGCGCGATCACGAATACCTGGTCGCCGGCCTCGATGCGGGAATCCCCTCTCGGGATGGTCGTCACGCCATCCCGCACGATGGCGGCGGTGACGTAGTGTCGGTCGTGCAGGTCGGCGTCCAGCTCCACTAGCGTCTTCCCCGCGACCGCCGCGCCTTCGCGAACCCGCAGGCCGATGAGCTGCAGGCGGTCGTCCGCGAAGCGGGCCAGGTCCGTGGCGGCCTGGCTGTTCAGGAGCTGGAAGGTCTCCCAAGCGCACTCGCGTTCGGGGTTGATGAGCAGGTCGATCCCGAGCGTTTCGCGCGAGAGCGCGCTGCGGGTGTGGTAGTAGTCGGGGTTGCTGACGCGCGCCACCTTGACGGGTACGTCGAAGTGCGACGCCGCGAAGCAGCTCATCACGTTCACCTCGTCGCGGCTCGTCACCGCGAGGAGCAGCTCGGCCCGCTTGATCCCCGCCTTTTCCAGGACGGGCAGCGAGGCGCCGTTTCCGACGACGGTGAGGACGTCGAGCTGCTCGCCGACGTACTCGGCGCGCTCGGGGTCGGATTCGATGAGCACGACGTCGTGCTCTTCCTCGGAGAGGCGGTGGGCGAGATGGAAGCCGACCTCGCCCGCGCCGATGATGAGTACCCGCATGCGGGACATTCGCGTTGGATGCACCCGCCTGCAAGCGGGCGCCGCCGGGCGCGGTGCCGCTTGCTTCCCCATCTCCCGCGATCTACATCCATGGCCCGCCGGGCCGACCCTCTACGCGCCCGCGTGATCGGAGCTCCGGGAACGACTGGAATGAACGCGGTCCACGACTATATCGATCAGCACATGGCGCGCTTCCGCGACGAGCTGGACGCGTTCCTGCGCATCCCCAGCGTGAGCGCGCGCCGCGAGCACGACGATGACACCCGCCGGGCGGCGGAATGGCTGGCCGACCGGATGCGCGACGCGGGCCTGACCGTGACGCTGCACGAGACGCCGGGGCACCCGATCGTGGTCGGCAGCCACCACGGCGCCGGGGACGCGCCGACCCTGCTGGTCTACGGTCACTACGACGTGCAGCCGCCCGAGCCGCTCGAGCTGTGGACGAGCCCGCCCTTCGAGCCCGAGGAGCGGGACGGCCGGATCTACGCGCGCGGTTCCGTGGACGACAAGGGACAGCTCTACCTGCACGTGAAGGCGATCGAAGCCCATCTGCGCGGTGGGGGATCGCTGCCCGTGAACGTAATCGTGCTCGCCGAGGGCGAGGAGGAGGTCGGCAGCGCCAACCTGATGCCGTTCGTCGACGAGCACGCGGACCGCCTCGACGCCGACTGGATCGTCATCTCGGACTCGACCATGTACCGGCCGGGGATGCCGTCGATCGGCGCGTCCCTGCGCGGGATCGCCTACTTCCAGGTCGACGTTCGGGGGCCGGCCGGGGACCTGCACTCCGGCTCCTACGGCGGCGCGGTGGTGAACCCCGCGAACGCCCTCGCCCGCATCATCGCCTCGATGCACGACGATCAGGGACGCGTCGCGATCGCGGGGTTCTACGACGACGTCGACACGCCCGAGGCGTACCGGAAGCAGATCGCGTCGCTGCCGTTCGACGACGAGGAGTTCCGCGCGGAGGTCGGCGCGCCCACGCTGGGCGGCGAGGCCGGCCGGACCACGCTGGAGCGGATCTGGATCCGGCCCACGCTCGACGTGAACGGCCTGCTGTCCGGCTACACCGGCGAAGGGTCGAAGACCGTCCTGCCGTCAAAGGCCATGGCGAAGGTCTCCTGCCGCCTCGTCCCCGGGCAGGACCCGGAGCGGATTCGGGACCTGTTCGCCGCCCACGTCGAGCGCGTGACACCCCCCGGCGTGACCGTGGAGATCTCGTTCCTGCACGGCGGCCGCCCATGGCTCGCGACGCTCGAAGGGCCGCTCGTGGACGCGGCCAGCCGGGCGCTGGAAAGCGCCTTCGGCCGCGCGCCGGTGTTCGCGGGCGAGGGCGGGTCGATCCCCATCGTGGACGAGTTCGAGCGCGTTCTGGGCGCGCGCGCGCTGCTGATGGGGTTCGGGCTCCCCGGCGAGAATGCCCACGCCCCCGACGAGTGGATCAGCGT
>DATKCH010000010.1:0-26448 GCA_035513295.1 Longimicrobiales bacterium | reverse complement strand
AGCGGCCTGGAGTACCTGCCCGGCGGGTTCGCCGCGACCGACGAGCTGATCGCGCTGGCCTCCGCCCTCGTCGGCACGGGTCTCCCCTACGCGAGCCACATGAGGAACGAGGACGATGCCCTCTTCGCGGCGCTCGAGGAGGCCCTGGCGGTGGGAGCTCGGGCGGGCGTACCGGTGCACGTCTCGCACCTCAAGGCGCTCGGGGCCCGCAACTGGTGGAAGTCGCCCGTGGCCCTGGACATGATCGACAGGGCCAGGGACGTGGGGGCCGACGTCACCTTCGACGTGTACCCGTACACCGCCTATGGCACGTCGCTCGGAGCCACGCTGTTCCCGCTGTGGGCCCGTGAGGGTGGCACCGATGCGCTCATCGCCCGCCTGGCCTCCGACGACGGAACGCGCCTGGAGGCCGCCGCCCGCGAAAAGGTCGCCAAGGTGGGCGATTGGGATGCCTTCCAGGTGACCTCGACCGGCACGGAGGCGTTCGCGTTCGCGGTGGGGAGGCGCCTCGGCGAGCTGGCCGCGGAGCGCGGCGTGGACCCCTGGGCTCTCGTGCGCTCGCTGATCGTCGAAGACCGCAATCGGGCCGACGTGGCGGTCGACGCCATGGCCGAGGAAGGCGTGGAATCGGCGCTCGCGCACCCGGCCGGATTCGTATGCTCGGACTCGGGCGCGCGCGCCGTGGACGGGCCGCTTTCCGGGGGCGCGCCCCACCCCCGGACCTACGGCGCCTTCCCGCGCCTCCTCGGTCGCTACGTACGCGACCGGTCCGTGCTACCGCTGGAGGCTGCCGTGGCTAAGGTCACGTCCCGGCCCGCCCGCCGCCTGGGGCTGCCGGACCGCGGCGCGATCGCGCCCGGCATGTTCGCCGACCTGGTGGCGTTCGACCGGGAGATGGTGGCCGATCGTTCCACCTTCGAGGACCCGCACCGCTACCCCGACGGCATCCCGCACGTCATGGTCAACGGGACGTGGGTGCTGCGCGACGGCGCCCGCACTCCCGACACGCCGGGTCGGGTCCTGCGCCCGAACTGAGGTCCTCCAGTACCTCCGTAGCCGCGACGAGGGCCTCCCCGCCCAGGTCGGTGAGACGAACCGCGACCTGCCGCCCGTCCCAGATCGCGCGGCGTCGCCTGCTAATGAGACCCGCGGCCTCGAGCTCGTTCAGGTGATACCCGAGCGTGCCCCGGGCCATCCCGGTCAGCCGGGCCAGCCTGGCCGGCGTGATACCGAGGTCGGTTCCCCGGCCCAGATGCATCAGTATGAGGCACCGCCCCGAAGAGAGTACCGGCAGATGGGCGGGGCATCGGTCAAGCAGGGCAGCGGCGAAGGCGGCATGTAGCCGAACGGCATCTTCGATGGCGTGCCATGCCTCCGAGCGCGCTTCAGGCAGCGAGCGCGGCCGGCGACGATTGCGAGCGAGCCGATGATCGACCATGACGGACGGAGTAGCTTGAGCCGGGGCGCCGCAATGGTCATTCCGGAGCGGGCTGGCGATCGCGGTCGCGCGCCGCTTTCGGTGGCGCGGACGCCTCCCGGTGGCGGACCCCTCCGGGCGTCTCGTGCTCCGCCGAAGGTCTCGTGCTCCGCCGAAGGTCGCGTGCTCCGGCGAAGGTCGCGTGCCTCACCCGTCTCCACGAACCCCATCGGCTGCATCCTCCCGGTGGTCGATGTGGAGATCATTCGACTTTCGAACGATCTGCGAATCCAGATTCGGGACCCTGCCGCGCCCCCGGGGAACTCGCGCCGCGCCCGGCAGCGTGACACGCGCCCGGCGGCGGCCGATCTTGCCAGATGCAGATCATCGACGCCGGCATGATCGCCTTCGCCGCCTTCCACGCCCTCAAGGGCAAGGTTCCTCATCCGCTGACATTCCAGGTCCCACGCATGCTGCGGGCGATGATCGCCGAGGCGAGCGATGCCTACGTCCTCTGCTGGAACGCCGAGCGGCTGCGCAAGGCGGAGCTGTGGCCGGCCTACAGGGATCGCCCCGAGATCTGGGAGGAGTCCGGCCGGGCCGACTTCGACGCGATGCTGCGCGTGCTGCCGGCGCTTGGCGCGGTCCAGTTTCGCTCGGACGGGTGGGAGGCGGACGAGGCGATCGCCGCTCTGACGCACTCGCTCGAGGGCACGCATCGGATTCTCATCCGATCCGACGACAAGGATTTCTTCCAGCTTCTGAGCGGAACCACCCGGATGCTGGGCCGCAGACGCGGGCTCGTCCGTCATTCGGATGTGAAGGAGATCATGGGGGTGACCCCCGCGTACGCCGCCGATTTCCAGGCGCTGACGGGCGACCCGGTCGACGGCATCCCGCGCATCCTGCCGCCCGCGGCTTCGAAGAAGCTGCTCGCCACGCGCGGGCACGTGCGCGACTGGATCGACCGCGACCTGCGCATCGAGGCCGGACTCAAATGGAGGCTGAACGAAAGCCGCGAGCAGCTGCGACTCAACCTCGAGCTGGTCGACCTCTCCGCCGACGCCGTCGGACCGCCGCGCGAGCCTCTGCTCGAGAACTGGGGCGACATCGACGTGGCGCGCTCCATCGGAGCGGACCTCGACATCACCTACCTGCGGTCGGCGGACCTGGCCGAGGATTACGCCGTGCTGCGGGAATGCGGTGAGCGCACGAGGGATATCCTGGGCGTGTAGCCCTCGGGCTCGGGCCTCCGCGGATCGTCCGCGGGCCGGTACCGGCAGAGCCGACCTCGCGCCCGGGGGCGTCGGTTGCGGGCGACCAGGCCGGATCCGAGGGTCAAAGTAGCTTCAGGTACTCCAGCAGCGCCCGCTTTTCGCTCTCGGTCAGTCCCGCAGCCTGTGCCTCGTGTCCGCGGTTGGAAAGGCCTGGAGCGTCCGTGTCGAAGAGCCTGGGCTTCGACCACGGGCGGTATCCGTCCGGGTATCGGTTGACACCGTCGGCGTCGGGCCGCCCGTCGATTCCCACCCGCTCGTAGTCCAGCCGATGGCCCCCGACCAGGAAGCGCCGAGGACGCCGCGTCGGGTTGAGCAGGTGCCAGAGCGTGGGCACCGATGCGTTGTGCAGGTACGGCGCCGTGGCCCAGACGCCGGTGAGCGGCGGCGCCACGTAGCCACCGGTGGACGCCGGGTCCAGGTAGCGCGCGTAGTCCAGCCGTCGCACGACCTCCAGTACCTGCGGGCTCGCGGCGCGCCAGCGCACGGGGTCCGTTCCGATCTCGTCGCCCGGAACGAGGCGGTTGGGGAACGACACGAGGCGCACGTCCGCGATGCCCGAGGAGTAGTCGCCGTGGCACTCCGCGCACGCCTTGCGATACACGCTCTCGCCGCTCCGCGCCAGCGCGCTGTCCACGGTGCCGGGGAACGGCGGCGGCCGGTAGTAGCGCAGGAACTCCAGGATCTCCCGGACGCCCGGCACCGCCCGCTCCACCCGCTCAGCCCGCCCCCCCATTGCCGGAACCGTGAAGAAGGCCGTGATGCGCGCGAGCCCGTCCAGGTGCTCGGCGGTGACGTCGTCCCATGCGATCCGATCAAAGCGTGGCCGGCCGGGGACATGGTAGACGCCGTCCACGGTCAGCGAGGACCGCAGCACTCGGTCGCCGAGGTCGGGAGTCTGCGCGAGGCTGAGATTGTCATCGCGCCGATCCTCCAGCATCCCGAGCATGCGCTCCAGCGAACCGACCGCGTTGGGCGCTCCGGGCACGCCCCCGGGGAACGGCGTGAGCGTCCCGAAGCGGCGACCCAGCGCCGGAACCTCCCTCACCAGCGCGGGCAGCGCGTGTCGCTCCAGGGTGGAGCGCTCGTCCGGGTGCATGTCCGGGTAGAGCGCGTCCACCGCGGCGAGCCAGGCCGCGGGATCGGCGGCGGCGCGCTCGAACGCGAAGTAGAGCGCGTCGGTATAGGCCCCCAGGTCGAGCGAGGTGTTGGGTAGGCCCAGCCAGACATCGCCCGTCGGCTCTCCCCCCGCGTCGTAGGTCACGCCGCCGTGGCAGGAGGCGCACCCGAGGCCGGCCACCTCCATGCGCACCTTCGGGAAGCCGCGCCGCACGGTGCCGCGCAGCAGGCCGATGGGGCCTTCGTGGCGCTCCGGGTACGGAGCGCCTGTCCAGTTGGCGATGCTGTCGGGGAGCAGGAAGCCGAAAGCCGCGAGGATCGGGTAGATGGCGTCCGGCGCGAGCTCCACGTCCTCGCCGCGCGCCCGACTGTCGAGAAGCAGCGCGGCGACGGTCAGCTTCCACGGCACCGCGTGCGTCTCGAGGGCGTCCGTGTTCAGCGTGCCGAGGTCGTCGAACGCGAAGCGCACCATGCCCATGTCGCGCCCGGGCTCGGCCGTCACGGTCCGCAGCGTCTCCGGGCGGCCCTCCGCGTAGCCGCGGAACAAGCCGGAGCAGCCGACCAGGAGCAGCGCGAGCACACCCAGCGCGGGGTCGCGGAGATCCCGGATGTCCGGGCGGGGGAGTCGCGTGATGTTCATGAATCGAGTGCCTTGCAAAAGAGTGAGAGGTCGTGCAGCCGCCGTGCTCCCAGCTTCTCCATGTAGCGCAGGCTAGGGCGGTTCTCTGTGGACACCCAGGTGATCCCGAGGTGCGTGTAGCCGGCCTCTTTCAATGCCGATGTGACGCGGTGCAGCATCACGCCCGCGAGCCCCCGGCTCTGGAGCGGCGGGGCGACGCCCGAGAACACGACCACCGCGCGCCGGGCGTTGCGCCGGTGCTTCAGGTACTGCAGCGGCGTGCGCCACGAGAGGCGCGACCTCGTTCCGCGCAGGAAGGGGTTGAGGTCCGGGATGCACACGGTCACGCCCGCGGGACAGCCCTCGTGGTCCACGAGCACCGAGAGCCGTGGGTCGACGACCCACGTCAGGGGGCCCGCCTGGAATTCGAACTCCGCCCGTCCGACCGGGACGAAGTGCGGGTTCATCGCGAAGCTGGTGTTCAGCAGGCGCCGCACGTCGCCCATCCGGCGGCGGAAGCTACGGCGCCCGAGGCGGGTCCACGCGAACCCGTCCGAAGCAAGGATCTCGCGCTGCCTCGGACCCAGGAGCGAGTCGGGGTCGAAGCGGTCCAGCTCGAGCTCGTAGGTGGACATCGGGAAGAACGGCTCGTACCCCGCGTCCTCCAGGATCCCCGCGAGGTGCGACGGGCTCCAATGCATGGCGGTATAGGGTGCCCGCTCGTGGCCGCGCGTCACGACGCCGATCTCCTGCACCGCGGTCAGACTGAAGTTGCCTGCGATCTCCGTGCAGCCGCGGCGTCGAGCCCACGTCTCCGCGGCGTCCAGGAGCAGCCGGGCGGCCGTGGCGTCCTCGGCCACGTCCAGGAAACCGAAATACCCACGCGACAGACCGAAGCGCCGGTTCGCCTCGTGGTGCACGTGTGCGCTCACCCTGCCGACCGGAATGCTTCCCCGGTACACGCTGAAGAGCGTGCCCTCGCCCGGCCCGCCGTAGAAGGGGTTGCGGCGGGGATCGAGGAGACGGCGAAGATCCCCCTTCATGGGCGACGTGTAGGGGGCGTCCGGGCCGTAGGCTTCGAACGGCGCCCTGAAGAAGCCGTGCGCGTCGCCTTCCCTGATCGCGTATGCGCCCCCGACGCGCGCGCTCACGGCTCGCCTCCCGCGAACGGGGGGCTCGCGCAGCAGGGGTGCTCGACGACCGCGGCGCCGCCGGCGCGAACGACCGTCGCGGCCCGGGTCCCCGACGCGCGTGACTCGAGCGAGCGGCCCGCGAAGTGGAGCAGCGCCGGGAACAGGAACAGGTCCGCCAGCAGCGCCGCCAGCGAGCTCGTCAGCGTCAGCAGTCCGACCAAAAACAGGATCTCGAAGCTCGACAGCATGAGCAGCGCGAATCCGGCGCTCACGACGACCGTGCTCGCGAGGATCCCCGGCCCGGCTTCGGCAACCGCGGCGGCGATCGCCTCGGGGCTCCCCAGGCCCCGTGCGACCGACCTGCGGAACGCGCCCAGGAGGTGAATGGTGTCGTCGACCGCGATCGCGAACGCAAGCGAGAAGACCAGGACCGTGGAAGGCTTGAGGGCGATCCCGACGGCGCCCATCGCGCCCGCGACGATGGCCAGCGGAAACACGTTGGGGATGAGCGCGACCAACCCGAGACGAACCGACCGGAACATGAAGATCAGGATCCCCAGGATCGTCAGGAACCCGAGCGCCAAACTGGGCCCGAAGCTGGTCAGGACGCGAGCTGTGTACGCGTGGAAGAGCTGCATCAGGCCGGTGGCCCGGGCTCGGCCCGCGGGCGGAGGTTCGGCCGCGAGCTTGTGCTCCAGCCGCTCCAGGAAGGGCAGCGTGGCCGCCGAGCCGGCGTCGCGGACCGCGAACACCACCTGCGCAGCCTCCCCGCCCAACCCCTCCGCCTCTTCCACCGCCACGCCGAGGACCAGCGGCTCCTCGCTTCCGAAGTCGCGCAGGCCCGCGAGCCAGCGACGCCATTCCGGGGAGTCCAGGCCGCCGTCGGCGTCACGGATGAGGACGTTGGCCTGGAACAGGCCGAACCCCCGGTCCTCGACCCAGCGGAGCTCACGCATGATCTCGCTGTGATCCTTGAGGTCGTCGACCAGGTACGTGTCGACGCGCAGGCCACCCGCCGCGGCGAGCGCCACGAGCGCCGCGGCCCCGAACAACGCGGGGGCCGGGGAGAGGGGGCGCGCCGCGTGCATCCGCGCGAGCTCCAGGACGCGCTCTCCCGCCGACGCGGCCGGGGCCCGGCCGACGTCGGACACCCGCGCGGGCAGCCAGGACAGCACGGCCGGCAGCACGGTCATCGCGAAGGCGAACGTGACGCCGATCGCGAGCGCCGTGAGCAGACCGAATTCGGCCACCAGACCGATCCCCGTGGCGGCCAGGGCTGCGAACCCGATGGCGGTCGTGAGCGAGGTGTAGAAGCACGCCGGAGAGAGCTCGGCGAACGCCTCCACGACGGCGTCTTCCGGGGACCCGCCCGCCGCCCGCCGGGCGCGCCAACCCACCACCAGGTGGATCGCGTCGCTGACCCCGACGACGAGCACCACGATGGGCAGGAAACTCGTGAGGATGCTCACGGGTCGATCCAGCGCGCCCATCAGGCCGAGCGTGCACAGGTACGCGGGCAGCGTCGATCCCAGGCACGTCAAGACGAGCGCGGGCCGGCGCAGGAAGAGCAGCAGCAGCCCGAAGAACAGGACGGCGCCCGCTCCGAGGAACAAGCGCTGGTCCGCCTGGAGCAGCAGGGGGATGCGCGAGCGCAGAACCGGAACTCCGGTCAGCACCAGATTCGCGTCGTCCGGCTCCAGTGAGTCCAGCGCGACGGTCAGGGCCCGTTCCACCTCGCGGCGGCCCGCGTCGGTGTTCGCTTCCGGCGGGAGGAAGCCGTGCAGAGCCCACACGCTCTGCTCGGGGTTCCAGAGGAGACCGCGGTACCGGGGGTCGTCGCGGAGCGCGGCGAGCGCCGACCGCAGGCGGGCGTCGTCCGGACCGGCGGGGTCCCGCGCGACCGCGGCGAGCGGGCGCGCCGGAGCGGACCCAGGGGCGGACGCGCCGACGACGATGGGGACCTGGCCCGGCCACTGCACGTCCTCGAGGCCGGCGTCGCGGAACGCGCGCACCGCCCGTTCCATGTCGGCCAGGAGCGCGCGCCCCGGCGGCCGGCGGTCCTCCCAGAACAGCGAGAAGCGGAGGTCCTCGCGCGGAAACAGCGCCTTGTATTCGTCGTAGAGTCGCCGCTCGGCCCCGTGCGAGGGGAGGAGCTGCTCCACACCGTAGTCCACGCGCACGCGAGCGGCGCCCACGGCCGAAGCCGCCAACGCCACCCCCGCGAGCGCGAGCACAAGAGCACGGCGCCTCACGATCGCCCGGAAGAACCGGTGCCGGCGGGTCACCGCGCGCCTCCGGCCTGCGCCCGCAGCGAGCCCCTCCAGGGGTCGGATCGGTTCGCATACTCCGGGGGGCGGGCGACCGCGGGGGTCGTCCTGTGCGACTCAGGCGCGGCCGCCGTGGCGATCCCGCGCAGCGCGCGCCGGGCCAGCCGCTCCCGCAGCCAGGCCGTGAGACGCCCGCGGGGCCGCTCGATGCGGCCGCTCCACGGGTCGAGGAACCAGCCCCGGTGGTCCGTCCTCGTCGTTCGGCCGAGCAGCGCGGCGAGCGCCTCCCCGCCCATGAGCTCACCCGCCAGCAGGACCACCGGGGCGAAGGATGGGCGGGGCCGCGTCCCCGCGAGGACCTCGGCGGCGATGGCCGGATCGATCCGTTCGAGCGAGGAGGAGTGCGCGGCCACGTACTCGATCTCCCGCAGGACGCACTCGTCGACCTCCCTATCGGTGAGCGACGCGGGGTCCCTGCCGATGGACGGGAATCCCAGCCGCTCCTCCGGTCGCGGGTCGTCGGGTCCCACCCGCACCACGGACGGGAGGGGAGAGGAGTAGGCGTCGATGACGACCGTCCCGTGCTCCCGGGCCTTGCGGTACAGCCGGATGGCGGCGCGGACGTCGTCCATGCCGTTTATCACGACGGGGTAGCGCGGCAGGATCGCGTCGAGCTCATCGACCCAGCCGCGACCCCACGTCATCACGCGCGCGTCCGGATTGATCTCGGCGATGTGCTTCCGGGCCACCTGGGTCTTGGGGCAGCCTAGCGTGTCGTGCGTCGCGAGCAGCTGCCGGTTCAGGTTCGATCGCTCGAACTGGTCGGGGTCGGCCACGCACAGCTCGCCGACGCCCGCACGCACGAGGGTCACGAGCGCCGCCCCGCCCATGCCGCCGACTCCACACACGAACACCCTGGCCGCGCGCAGCGCCTCCTGCTCCGCGGCGGTGATGAAGCCGATGTTGCGGCGCGTCATCTCGCCGTAGTCGTCGCACCGGCGGGTCACATCCGCCTCCCCGCCAGGGCCGGCGCGCGCCCGAGAACGGGCGCCAGCACGGAGCTGCCCACGAGGAAGGCGCGCAGGCAGCCCCAGGCGATGCGCGGCGTGAGGCGTGCGACCTGTAGGAAGTCGTCCCCACGCGCGTAATCGAGCTCGCGCAGGCACAGCTCGTTGACGTCGGGGTCCCGGTGTTTGGGGGCGTCCACGAAGCTCTTCTTCAGGCTGTCGGAGCCGCCCGTGTAGGCGTCGGTGATGACGAACCGCTCGGGGTCGAAGCCGGCGTCCTCGGCGACGCCGAAGACGGCGCGGTGGCGCGCCATGATCTGGCGCGCGACGTCGCGGTGGGCGCCGGTCGGGCGGGGGGCTCCGCCCGGGTAGGCGGCGTCCAGGCTGCGCGCCACCATGCCGACGATCGCGGGCACCTGGCTCACGCTGCTCACCCAGAACGAGCGCCCACCGCGTCGCAGCAGCAGGAGCGCGACGCTAAGACCGTACACGAGCCGGCTGAATCCGCGGCCCCGGAACCGGGGGTCGAGCACCAACAGGCCGAGGTGTAGCACCTCCTCTGTCCGCCCCCCGACGCGAACGTCCAGCAGGGACATCGCGTTGAAGCCCACCACACGGTCGGTCCGGTCATCGCGGATGATCGTCAGGATCGCACGGTCCCAGCGCGCCTTCTCGCCCGAAAGAATCCCGTATTTGAGCGGGGCGCCCCCGGTGCCCCTGAGCGCCACCGCGCGCAGCTCGCCCAACAGGCCGGCGCGTTCCTCCGGGTCCATCCAGAGGCCGGGCCGCTCCAGGATCCGAAGCGTGACGCCGCGCGCGGTGGGAAGCTCCAGGTCGAGCTCTCGGGTTCCGATCCGCCGCAGTCTCCGCATGGTAGCCTCCGTTGCCTACATCCCTGGCTTCGCATCCAGGATGTCGAGCGGGGGCGCGCACCTGGGGGAAGAGGCTACGTAGGGGGGGACGCGGGATGACGTAGTCGCGGACGCGTGGGCCAAGCGGGCCGCACCCGGGACGGGGCGAAAATGGTGGGTTTTTGACGTCCCGGCTCCGGCGCCCGTAAGCTCTAGCCAGGTACACGGCCGTCCGGCGCGGAAGCCAGACGGCGAGTAGGGCCTGTGCCGGGCGAGAGCGCCCAGGAGGAGGCTCGGTGCAACGGGACACCGGAAGGCGGGGCTCGTGGGGTCCGGCGACCGCCGCCGCGCTCGCCCTGCTGTGCGCGGTCGCGCTGGGGGCCTGCGACCCGCCGCCGGTCGAGGAGCCGCCCGAACGTTCCGAGGACGCGGCGGCCGCGCCGACCCGCGACGTTCCGGCGGCGGATCGCGGGCAAGCCGGCCACAACACGCTGTCGGCCGCCGAGCGGGCCGCTGGCTGGCGACTGCTGTTCGACGGCGAAACCCTGGACGGATGGCGGGGCTTCCGCCGGAGCGGCGCGCCCGACGGCTGGAAGGCCGTGGACGGCACGCTGGCGCGCGTGGGCCCCGGCGGCGACATCATCACCGAAGATCGGTTCGGGAACTTCGAGCTGTCGCTGGACTGGCGCATCGCGACCGGGGGCAACAGTGGCGTTTTCTACCTCGCCACCGAGGACACCGACTGGATCTTCGAGGGGGCGCCGGAGATGCAGGTCCTGGATGACGCCGGCCACGCCGACGGCGCGTCCCCGCTGACGTCGGCCGGCTCCAATTTCGCCCTGTACGGCGCGCCGCGCGGCGTCGTGCGACCGGCCGGCGAGTGGAACACCGCGCGCGTCCTGGTGCGGGACGGCCACGTCGAGCACTGGCTCAACGGCGAGCGGGTCGTCGAGTACGAGCTGGGCAGCGAGGACTGGCGGCGCCGCGTGGCGGATTCGAAGTTCGCCGGGTGGCCGTCGTACGGGCAGGCGCGGGAGGGGCACATCGGGCTCCAGGACCACGGCGACGCGGTCTGGTACCGGAACATCAAGATCCGCCCAATCGAATGAAGCGCGACGCGGCCCCGGCCGCCGACCCGCGGGGAGCGGACGGGCACGTGCTGCTCTTTCCGGTCTGCAAAGGCAGCCGCGGCCGGTTCCCCGGCGCCCAGCTCCTGCCGGCGAGATGAAGCGGCGGGAATGGCTCCTGGCCTCGGGCGCGGGCGCAGCCGGCCTCGCGCTCTCCGGCGCGGCCCCCACCGCCCCCCTCCGGGAGCGGGACCGTCGCGCCCCGGTCCGCGCGTCGCCCTTTCCCCCCGGGCTTCAGCTCTACACCGTCCGCTCGCTACTGTCCGCGGACGTCCCCGGCACGCTACGGAAGGTGGCTTCCATCGGCTATCGAGCGGTCGAGCTGGCCGGGCTCCACGGCCTGGACGCGGGTGAGTTCCGGCGCCACCTCGACGACGCCGGGCTCGCCGCTCCGTCCGCCCACGTGCCCATCGAAGACCTCCGCTCCCGTGCGGACCGGGTGCTCGCGGACGCGGCGTCCCTGGGCCATCGAACCGTCGTGGTCCCTTGGCTCGAGCCCTCGGAGCGCACCCCGGACGGCTATCGCCGCGTCGCGGACGACCTGAACGCCGCCGGCCGACGCGCCCGCGAGCACGGCGTCAGGGTGGCGCACCACAACCAGGGCTACGACCTCGAGCGCTTCGCCGGGGTGTGCGGCTGGGACCTGCTCCTGGAACGCACCGAGCCCGAGCTGGTGACGATGCAGATGGACGTGTTCTGGGCCGTGAGCGGCGGCGCCGACCCGCGCGCGTATCTGCGCGCCCACCCGGGCCGCTTCACGAGCCTCCACGCGAAGGACCGCACTCCTAGCGGCGACATGGTCGCGGTCGGCGAGGGGGCGATCGACTACGCCACCATCCTGGCGGAGGCAAGCGAGGGGGGCGTCGAGCACGTCTTCGTCGAGCACGACGAGCCGCGCGACCCCATCGCGAGCATCCGCGCGAGCTACGAGACACTGGCGACGCTGGAGATCTGAATGGCGGGCAAGGCGCAGCAGGAGCACGACGTCATCATCGTGGGGTCGGGAGCAGCGGGCGGGATGTGCGCCTACGCCCTCGCGCTGCAGGGAGTGCGCGTCCTGATGCTCGAGGCCGGCCGCCACTACGACCCCGCGACCGAGACCCCCATGTTCCAGCTGCCGATGGAGGCGCCGCTCCGGGGCGGGGGCACCCGCGAGAAGCCCTTCGGCTTCTACGACGCCACTGTCGACGGGGGCTGGGAGGTTCCCGGGGAGCCGTACACCAGCGCCGACGGCACGGAATTCCGCTGGTGGCGCGCGCGCATGCTCGGCGGCCGGACGAACCACTGGGGGCGCATCTCGCTGCGCATGGGACCCTACGACTTCAAGCCGCGCTCCCGGGACGGCCTGGGCTTCGACTGGCCGATGACCTACGAGGACATGGCGCCCTGGTACGACAGGACCGAGGCGCTGATCGGCGTCTACGGGTCGAACGAGGGGCTGGAGAACACTCCCGACTCCTCGCCGGGCGTGCTGTTGCCCCCGCCCGCGCCGCGCGTACACGAGCTCTACACTCGGGAGGCCTGCCGGGAGCTGGGGATTCCGGTCGTCCCGTCGCACCTGGCCATCCTTTCCGAGAAGCAGGATGCCGACCGCTGGCCGGCCGTGCTCCACCCGAACAATCCGCTGGCCCAGCGGGTGACGCGGGAATCCATGCGTGCCCGCGCGGCGTGCTTCTGGGCGACGCATTGTGGGCGCGGCTGTTCGATCCGGGCGAACTTCCAGACGCCCACGGTCCTCCTGCCGCCCGCCCTCGCCACGGGCAATCTGGAAGTCGTCACCGACGCCATGGTGCGTGAGGTCACGATCGACGGCCGCGGCCGGGCCACCGGCGTCCACTACATCGACAGGAAGACGCGGCTGGACGAGCACGCCTCGGCCCGGCTCGTGATCCTCGCGGCCAGCGCCTGCGAGTCGGCGCGCATCCTCCTGAACTCCAAGAGCTCCCTGTTTCCGGACGGCCTGGCCAACGGCAGCGGGGTGGTGGGCAAGTACCTGATGGACACCGTGGGCGCGGGCCTGGGGGGCCAGGTCCCGGCGCTCGAAAACATGCCTCCGCACAACCAGGACGGCGCGTCGGCGCTGCACCTGTACATGCCCTGGTGGCTCTACCGGGAGCAGCACGCCGGCCGGCTGGACTTCGCGCGCGGCTATCACATCGAGTTCGGGGGGGGCAGGCGCATGCCGGGCCCGGGCCTGTTTTCGGGCCTCGAGCGCTATACCGGCGGGTCCTACGGCGGCGCTTTCAAGGACGACTGCCGGCGCTATTACGGCTCCTTCATGTGGTTCGACGGCCGCGGCGAGATGATCCCGAACGAGGACTGCTACTGCGAGATCGATTCCGACACCGCGGACCAGTGGGGCATCCCGGTGTTGCGCTTCCACTGGAAGTGGTCGGACCACGAACTGAACCAGGCCAGGCACATGCAGCGCACCTTCCACGACATCATCGTGGCGCTGGGCGGCGAGCCCTACGGCGACCCCGCCGAGGACGGCGCCGACGCCATCGCCGCGCCCGGCCAGATCATCCACGAGGTGGGCGGGGTGCGCATGGGGGACAGCCCGCGGGACTCGGCACTGAACCAGTACTGCCAGTCGTGGGAGGTCGACAACCTGTTCGTCACCGACGGCGGCTGCTTCCTCTCCAACGCGGACAAGAACCCGACGCTCAGCATCATGGCGATCGCCTGGCGCGCGTCCGACTACCTGGTGGAGCAGATGAACCGGGGGGCGCTCCGATGAGCGCGGGCGACCCGGGGCCGGACCGCGACGATCGCGACGTCCCCGAGGGGGGACGCGATCTGGAACCGGTCCTCCGGGGGCTTCCCGGCGCCGAGGGCGGCAGCCGCGATCTGCCGCTCCTCGGGGCCGGCGGTGCCCGCCTCCAGGTGGACCGCCGCAGGGTCATCAAGATGATGGCGGCGGCCGCGGTGGCGCCGGCGCTGGGCGGGTGCGAACCCTCCGGAGAGGGCGATCCGGGCGCCGCGTCGCGCGCCGCCACGCCGCCCACCCCGTCCAGCAACCCGCTTGCCGCAGGCACGCTCTGGGACCCGGACCTCATCGCCCCGACCGTGCCGTGGGAGAAGACGCTCACCGAGGACGAGCGCGCCACCCTGGCGGTCCTGTGCGACGTGATCATTCCGGCCGACGACCGCTCGCCCTCGGCGAGCTCGGTCGGAGCCCACGACTTCATCGACGAGTACGTGAGCGCGCCCTACGAGCCCATGGAGCGCGACCGCGTGCTGGTGCGGGGCGGGCTCGTCTGGCTGGACGCCGAGGCGGCGCGGCGCTTCGGGGGCGGCGCCCGCTTCCGCGCGCTCGACGCCGCGCGGCAGCACGCCATCTGCGACGACATCTGCTCGTCGGACGCCGCGGAGCCGCCGTTCCTGCAGGCGGCCCGCTTCTTCGACAAGGTGCGGGACCTGACCGCCACCGCCTTCTACACGACCCCCGAGGGCATGGACGACATCGGCTACGTCGGCAACGTGCCGCTCGCTGGGCCGTGGCCGGCGCCCCCCGCGGAGGCGCTCCGTCACCTCGGCCTGGAGGGAGCGATTTGACGACGCCGACCGTCGCGATCGACCGCGGCCGCCTCTTCCTGGGGAGTTGCCTCGCGCTCATCGCGACGTCCGTGGCGTTCGCCACGGTCGGGGCGATCATGCTCGCGCTCAAGCAGCAGTTCGTGCTCACCAACCTGCAGGTGGGGTGGATCGGCGGGGCGGCGCTGTGGGGGTTCGCCGTCTCCCAGCTCATCTTCTCGCCGCTCTGCGACACGCTCGGAATGCGCTTCCTGCTCCGGCTCGCGTTCCTGGGGCACCTGCTCGGTACGGTCGTAATGATCGCGGCCGGCGGCTTCTGGATCCTGTTCGGGGGCGCGCTCGTGATCGCCATGGCCAACGGGCTGGTCGAGGCCGCGTGCAACCCGCTGGTCGCCACGCTCTACCCCGAGGACAAGACCGTCAGGCTGAACCGGTTCCACGTCTGGTTCCCCGGCGGCGTCGTGCTCGGCGGCCTCGCGGCGTTCGCGCTGGACGCCGCCGGCGTCGGCGCGTGGCAGCTCAAGCTCGGCCTGATCCTCGTGCCGACGCTGGCGTACGGCTGGCTCCTCCTCGCGCAGCCCTTCCCGGCCACCGAGAACGTCCAGGCCGGGGTCGGCCTCGGCGAGATGTTCCGGGCGGCCTTCGCGACGCCGCTCATGTGGGTGCTGCTTCTGGCGATGGCCTTGACGGCGTCGGTCGAGCTGGGGCCGAACCGGTGGGTCCCCGCGGTGCTCGAAGCCGGGGGGATGGCCGGCATCCTGGTGCTGGTCTGGATCAACGGCCTCATGGCGGTCCTCCGCTACCGCGCCGGCCCGGTGGTCGAGCGCCTCTCGCCGACGGGCCTGCTGCTGGCGTCCGCGGTGCTGGCCGGCCTCGGCCTCCTGGGGTTGAGCGTGTGGAGCATCGGCTGGGCCACCTTCGCGGCCGCGACGGTGTTCGCGCTCGGCGTCTGCTACTTCTGGCCCACGATGCTGGGCGTCGTAGCCGAACGCGTGCCCCGCAGCGGCGCGCTGGGCCTCGGCCTCATGGGCACCGTGGGCATGGCCACCGTGGGCCTCGTCACCGCGCCCGGGATGGGCAGGATCGCCGACCGCTACGCGCACGAGAGGCTCCCGGCCGCCGAGACGACGGCGCTGCTGCGGGACGCCGAGGGCGCCGCCGTCGGTATTCGGGATCCGGACCTCGCGGCCGCGGGCGAGGCGGCCTCGGGGGTGCTCGCGGCGCTGGAGCGGGACGGCGCGCTGCCCGCCCCGGAGACCGCCAACGCGCTGCGCGCCATCGGCGCGACGACCGGCGCCCCCGCGCTGGCCGGCCGGGCCCGGGCCATACTCGCCCCGGCGGAGAACTACGGCGGCCGGATCTCGTTCCGGTACGTCGTGCCGCTGTGCGGCGTCCTGGTGCTGATCTTCGGCGCGCTGTACCTGCGGGACCGCAGGGCGGGCGGCTACCGGACGAGGCCGGTCGGGGCGACCGCGTGAAGCTGCGGTTCGGCATGGTGGGTGGCGGCCCCGACGCGTTCATCGGGGCCGTCCACCGCATGGCCGCCGGGCTGGATGGCCGCTTCGAGCTGGTCGCGGGGGCGTTCGCGTCCACCGCCGAGCGCTCGGAGCGCACGGGCTCCGAGCTCGGGCTGGATCGGGCGCGCGTCTACGGCTCGTGGGAGCGGATGGCGGAGGCGGAGGCGGGCCTCCCGCCCGGCGAGCGGATCGACGTCGTCTCCATCGTCACGCCCAACCACCTGCACCACCCGGTGGCGAAGGCGTTCCTCGAGGCCGGCTTCCACGTCGTGTGCGACAAGCCGCTGGCGACCAGCGTCGCGGACGCCGAGGAGCTGTGTCGGCTCGCCGCGGAGCGCGATCGCGTCTTCTGCGTCACCCACAACTACACCGGCTACCCGATGGTGAAGGAGGCCCGCGAACGGGTGCGCGGCGGCGCCCTCGGGGCGGTCCGCAAGGTCGTCGTCGAGTACTCACAGGGATGGCTCGCGACGCTGCTCGAGGCGGAGGGGCAGAAGCAGGCGGAGTGGCGCGCCGACGCGGCGCGCGCGGGCGCGTCCTCGGTGCTCGGGGACATCGGCTCGCACGCCCACGACCTCCTGCGCTACGTCACCGGCCTCGAGGTCGAAGCGCTGCTGGCCGACCTCGGCACCGTGGTCGAGGGCCGCGTCCCCGATGACGACGCGGTCGTGCTGCTGCGGCTGACGGGTGGCGTCCGCGGTCTGCTGATCGCCTCCCAGGTAGCCACCGGTGAACGCAACGGGCTGCGCCTGGCCGTCTACGGCTCTGAGGGAGGTCTCACCTGGCGCCAGGAGCGGCCGGGCGAGTTGCGCCTCACCGAGCCGGACGGGACCCGGCGGACCTTGTTCGCCGGAACGGCCGGCCTGTCCGAGCGGGCCGCCGCGCACACCCGGCTGCCCGCCGGCCACCCGGAGGGCTTCATCGAGGCGTTCGCGAACCTCTACCGGAACGTCGCGGCCACGGTGACCGCGCGCGATCACCCCGAAGCGGCGCCGTTGTCGGGCGCGTTCGACGACGACTTCCCGACCGTCGCCGACGGCGCGCGCGGAGTGCACTTCATCCACGCGGCGGTCCGGAGCGGGAACGAGGGGAGCTGGGTCGATGCTCGCTACGACCCGCCCGCGTGCTCGGCCTGAGCCCGCCATGACCCGACCCGTCACGCTGTTCACGGGCCAGTGGGCCGACCTTCCCCTGGACGACCTCGCGGCGAAGGCCGCCGGGTGGGGCTACGACGGCCTGGAGCTCGCGTGCTGGGGCGACCACTTCGACGTCCGCCGCGCGCTGGAAGAGGACGCCTATTGCCGCGAGCGGCGAGACCTGCTGGAAGGCCACGGCCTGGGGGTCTGGGCGATCAGCAACCACCTGGTCGGGCAGGCGGTGTGCGACCGCCCGGACGAGCGCCACCGGGCCATCCTGCCGGAACGCGTCTGGGGCGACGGGGACGCCGAAGGCGTGCGCCGCCGGGCCGCCGACGAGATGGCGGCCACCGCGCGCGCCGCGGCCGAGCTCGGCGTCGGCGTCGTGAACGGCTTCACCGGCAGCCCCATCTGGCACCTGCTGTACGCCTTCCCTCCCCTGCCGGACGACGCGATCGAGGGGGGGTTCCGCGAGTTCGCCGACCGCTGGAGTCCCGTGCTGGACGCGTTCGACCAGGCGGGCGTGCGTTTCGCGCTCGAGGTGCACCCCACCGAGATCGCCTTCGATACGGTCACGGCGGAGCGGGCGCTGGCGGCGCTCGGCGGGCGGGACGCCTTCGGATTCAACTACGACCCCAGCCACCTCGCCTACCAGGGCGTGGACTGCGTCGACTTCGTGCTCCGTTTCGGCGACCGCATCCGGCACGTCCACGTCAAGGATGTGTGGTGGGCCCCGGTCCCGGTCCGCTCCGGCGTGTTCGGCGGACACCTCCCCTTCGGCCACCCGGACCGGCAGTGGGACTTCCGCTCCCCCGGGCGCGGGCGCGTGCCCTTCGACGACATCGTCCGGGCGCTGAACCGGGTGGGCTACGAGGGTCCCCTCTCCGTGGAGTGGGAGGACCCCGGCATGGACCGGGAGCACGGCGCGCGCGAGGCGTGCGCTTTCGTCCGCCGGCTGGACTTCCCCGCCGCGGCCGCCGCGTTCGACGAGGCGTTCACGCGCTGAGAGCGTTCGATGCCGGCTCGGTTGTTGTCCAGGCCGACGCCCGGACGACGAAAGCCGACCTCGGAAAGCTCGTAGGGCTCGCCCAGTCGTCGGCTCATGACCGGGTGCGTCCGACTCGACAGCGCTGACGTCGCTCCCCGGCACGCCTTTCGCACGCCGTGTACGCCCATGGCCACATCCCTTCTCGATCAGCTCCTCCGCGGCACGTCGCGCAACCTGGTGGAGAGCGTCGCCCCCCGCCGGACGCTCCAGGACGTGATCCTGCCCCCCTCCACGCGCCGCGCGCTGGAGCAGGCGCTCACCCAGATCGAGAAGCACGACACGCTGTTCCACGACTGGGGACTCGCCGAGCGGCACGCGGTGGGGCTGGGGCTAGCGTTCAACTTCGCGGGACCGCCCGGCACCGGGAAGACGATCTGCGCGGAGGCGGTCGCGCACCACCTCCGCAAGGAACTCCTGGTGGTGCATTACGCCCAGCTCGAATCCCGCTGGGTGGGGCAGACCGGGAAGAACGTCGCCGGCGTGTTCCGCGCGGCGGAGCAGCAGGACGCGGTGCTCTTCTTCGACGAGGCGGACGCCATCGCCGGGCGTCGCTTCACCGACGTCAGCCAGGGGTCCGAGCGAGAGAGCAACACCGTCACCGCGGTGCTGCTCCGCGAGCTCGAGACGTTCCCCGGCGTGGTCATCTTCGCGACCAACCTGGCGCGCAATTTCGACCCCGCCTTCGAGCGCCGCATCCGCACCCACATTTTCTTCGAGATGCCCGGGCCCGTGGAGCGCGAGCAGATCTGGCGCGTACAGTTGCATCCGCGAAAGACGCCCCTCGCGGACGACGTCGACTTCGTCGGGCTGGCGGAGCGCTACGAGGTCAGTGGCGGCGACATCAAGAACGCCGTCCTGAAGGCCGCGCAGCTCGCCATCGCGGAGCCCGGTCCCGACACCGACAAGCGCATCGCGCAGCGGCACTTCGAGGCGGCGATGGAGGACGTGGTCGCGGCGCGCAGGGTGATGGACCAGTCGCTGTTCGACGTGGATGGAACGGCGCTCACGCGCCCGCAAGATGCGCTAGCCTCCCACGGGTCGGCGCTCCAGGATCTGGCCCGGTCCCTGGAGCAGCGCGTCGCGGGCGGGGGCGCGCTTGCGGTTTGGCTGGCCGGGGCCGCGCTGCTCCTGAGCCTGGTCGCACTCGTGGTCGCGGCCCTGGGCTGAACCTGGACCGGATGCCAACCTGTCGACCATGCGCAGCCTGAAAGCCCACCTCCTCATCTCCGGCGGCGGCCTGTACGACCCGAACTTCCGCCACACCGTCGTGCTGCTCGGGGCGCACGACGAGCGGGGGGCGGTGGGCGTCGTCCTCAACCGCCCGGGCGAGCTCACCGTCGAGGAGGCGATCCCGCCCCTCTCCGACCTGGCCGGGCCCGGCGCCTGGGTCTTCGAGGGTGGCCCGGTGGAGCCGGCCCAGGCCGTCCTGCTGGCGGAGGTCGAGGACCCCGAGATCCTCGACGTGCCGGTCCTTCCGAACGTCGGGTTCCTGACGGGGGACGTGCCCTCCGACGTGCGTTCCCTCGTGCGCCGCGCCCGGGTCTACGTGGGCCACTCCGGGTGGGGGCCCGGGCAGCTCGAGGCCGAGATGGAGGAAGGCTCCTGGATCATCGAGCCGGCCACCGCGGATGACATCTTTACCGACGACCCCGACGCGCTGTGGCGGCGCGTGCTCGAGAGAAAGGGTCCGGAGTACGCCAGGGTGGCCCGGATCCCGTTCGACCCTTCGATGAACTGACGCCGATCACGGTGACGTCCCGGCGTCGCCGAGCAGGTCCCACCTGTTTCCCTCTACGTCGCGGAACACCGCGATCCGCCCGTACGGCTCGTCGCGCGGCTCCGACACGAACTCCACGCCCGCGGCCCTCATCCTCGCGTACGCGGCGTCGAAGTCCTCCACCCGTAGGAAGAGCCCCACCCGGCCGGCGAACTGCTTGCCCACGACGCGCTCCTGCACGGGCCCATCGGCGCGCGCGAGCAGGACCCCGGTTTCGGCCCCCGGCGGCCGCACGACGACCCAGCGCTTGGGGCGGCCATCGTCGGTGAGCGCGGGGGAGTTTTCGATCAGATCGAAGCCGAGGACGTCGACGAAGAAATCGATGGCGGGCTGGTACTCCCTCACGACCAGCGCGACGAGGTGGAGGTGGGTGTGCCGCAAAGCGCTCATGATCCCCCGCCTTCCATGTGCCTCCCGACCGCCCAGCCACGCCTGCGGTCAGGGCATCGCATCGACCATCTCCCGCAGCTTGCTGACGGTGCGCCAGTTCCTGGCCGTGGCCGCGACGCCCAGGAGCTTCTCGACTCTCGCGGCCAGCTTCGACCGGCCGAAGCCGTCGGGGGTGTGAATGTAGAAGACGTCGCGCGCCAGATGGAATCGCTCGGAGGCAGTGGCGATCTCCGCCAGCGAGTCCAGGTCGGGGCTCGGCGGCGGCAGGGCGAGGAAGAACAGGTGGAGGAACCCGGGCTCGTCCGCGGCCTCGGGAAACGGATTCGCATCGACCGCCTCCGACAGCCGGTCGGCCCCGATGACGAGAACCCGCGGGCGGAATCCGCGGCGCTCCTCGATGGCCGCGGCGAGCGCCTCGCCCAACTTCGAGGGGGCGTCGCCCACGTTCCGGCCGACGGCGTTTCCGCTCTGGATGTAGGTCTCGACGTCCTCCAGGCCGAGCCCCTCCAATAGGCGTGCGAGCTCGTCCATCGGCAGGCGGTTCTTGCCACCCACGTTGACGCCCCGCAGCAGCACGATCACCCGGCCGTCGCCCCCGCTCATCCGCGCGGCCCCCCTCTTCGGGTCGAGCCTATAAGGGCGATCGCCGCGCCCTCCAGGAGGGTCTTGTGCCAGGGGACGGTCACGGGCCGGCCTCGCCTTTCGTTTTACGGCGGAGTTCAGGAGACGCTGGCGGGCATCGGTAGGAGTGCCGCAAGATGGTGCTGGGGGCAAGTAGTCGCCGGCCCGAACGGGGCGGCCGAATTCCCGGAGATGGCAGATGACTTCCATACCCAGCGACAGCCCACGATCCCACTTCCTTCCCCGGGCCTTCGCCGTGGCCGTCCTGGCCGCGGCGAGCGGCGGCACGGCCGGCTGCTACGACTGCAGCTTCTGCGACGGCCCCGAGCAGGTGGACGGGTGGGTCGCGTTCAACTTCGTGGAGGCCGGCGGAAGCACGCCGCTGGCCGGCGTGGAGGTGGTGTTCAACACGGAGGCTCGCTCCCTGACCCGCACGACGAACACCGCGGGCGCCGTGGTCCTCCAGAACCTGGCGGGCGCCACGCTCAACTTCTCGTTGGGCCTCCCCGTCGGCTACACCTTCGAGTCGCCCCCGAACGGCCAGCTCATCATCACGTTCGCCGAGGACACGACCCACACGGTGGTGTCGGTCAACCCGCCCAGTAGCTGAGTCGGCTCGCTCCCGGCCCTCGGCGCGCCTATCCTCCCGCAGGATCCGCGCAACCGCAGCGCCGACGGAGGACGAAACGATGCGCCGACGAAGGACGGAGTCGACGGGCGCGCGCCCGGGCGCCCGGACCGGCACGCCCGTGCCGCCCCTCCCCACGATGCTTCTCGCCGCGGTGGTCTCCGCCGCGCTGGTTCTCCCGGCGACGTTGGCCCGGCCCGCGCTCGCCCAGTCGCCGATGGGCGTGCGGGGGGCCGCGCCGGAGCGGCCGGTGGAGGTCGATGCGGAGCGCTCCCTGCCCGCCGACACCGCGATCACGGCCACCGGCCAGGTGACGATCCGCGGGGCACGCGTGCCGTACCGGGTCACGACGGGGACGCAGCCGGTCTACGGCCAGGACGGCAAGGCCGACGCGGCGCTGCACTACACGTTCTACGAGCGGACCGGCGTCAGCGACCCCTCGCGCCGGCCGCTCTTCATCTCCTTCAACGGCGGGCCCGGCTCGGGGTCGCTGTGGATGCACCTGGGCTACACGAGCCCCAAGCAGCTCGTGATCGACGACGAGGGCTACCCGGTCCAGCCGTACGGCGTGCGCGACAATCCGCATTCGATCCTCGACGTGGCCGACATCGTGTACGTGAACCCGGTGAACACGGGGTTCTCGCGCATCCTCGACCCCGAAGTGAACCGCTCGCAGTTCTTCGGGGCGGAGCCCGACGTGGAGTACCTGGCCGAGTGGATCGACGTCTTCGTCTCCCGTTACGCCCGCTGGACGTCGCCAAAGTACCTGATCGGCGAGAGCTACGGCACCACGCGGGTCGCGGGTCTGGCCGGGCGGCTCCAGAACGCGCACTGGATGTACCTGAACGGCGTGATTCTCGTCTCGCCGACGGGCCTCGGGCTGGAAGCGGAGGGCGCCGCGCCTCGCTCGAACGTGCTGAAGCTGCCGTACTACACGGCCGCGGCCCACTATCACGCCCAGCTCCCGCCGGACCTCCAGGCGCGCGAGCTGGAGGATCTGCTGCCGGAGGTCGAGGCCTTCGCGCTCGACGAGTACCTGCCGGCGCTGTCGCGCGGCGGCTCGCTGGACCAGGAGCGGAGGCGCGAGATCGCGAGCCTGGTTGCGCGCTACTCGGGGCTGTCCGAGCAGACGGTGCTCGATCACAACCTCGCGGTGCCGTCGTCGTTCTTCTGGAAGGAGCTGCTGCGCGGCCAGGGCTACACCATAGGCCGGCTGGACTCGCGCTACCTCGGCGTGGACCGCCAAAACGCGGGCGACAGCTACGACTACGCCGCCGAGCTGACCTCCTGGAACCACGCGTTCGCGCCGGCGATCAACCACTACCTGCGCGAAGAGCTGGGCTTCGAGACCGACCTCCAGTACTACCTGTTCGGGCCGGTGCGGCCGTGGTCGGGCGGCGACCCCGACTTCAACGCGGCCGAAGAGCTGCGCCAGGCGATGGCCCAGAACCCGTTCCTGCACGTGATGGTGCAGTCCGGCTACTACGACGGCGCCACCGACTACTTCACCGCGAAATACGTGCTCTGGAACCTCGACCCGAGCGGGCGGCTCGCCGACCGGATGCGCTTCGAGGGCTACCGCAGCGGCCACATGATGTACCTGCGCCTCGAGGACCTGGAGACTTCGAACCAGGATATCCGGGAGTTCATCGCCCAGTCGACCCCGGTCGAGGGGCAGCCGGCAACCTACGGGAGGGCGGCGCCGCGGGAGTAGAGCGGCGCCGGCATGGCTCGTAGACCTGCCCGGCCAGTGGCGATACTATGGCCCGCGTGACGCTCCTCTCCGAGCTCAAACGCAGAAAGGTCTTCCGCGTGGCGGCGGTGTACGCGGCCACGGCGTTCGTCGTGCTGCAGGCCGCCGACATCATGCTCCCGCGCGTCGGCGTGCCCGACTGGGTGATGAGCCTCGTCGTGGTCCTGACGGTGCTCGGTTTTCCGGTCGCCCTGGTGCTGGCCTGGGCGCTGGAGCTGACGCCGGAGGGCGGGATCAAGCGAACCGCCGTCGAAGCTTCGGGAACATCGGGGGACCCCCCGCCGGTGCTTGGAAAGCGCACGCTGTTCGCCGTGTCCCTGCTGGTGGTGCTCGGCATCGGCCTCGGCGCCGGCTGGTTCCTGCGTCCCGCATCCGATCCCGCGCCCGATTCGACCACGGCCGTCGGCCTGCCTGTCGACCGATCCATCGCCGTGCTGCCGTTCGCCGATCTGTCGCCGGAGGGCGACCAGGCATACTTCTCCGACGGCCTGGCCGAGGAGATCCTCAACCTGCTGGCCCAGGTGCGCGACCTTTCGGTGGCCTCGCGCACCTCGGCCTTCTCGCTCGAGAGCAGTGGCCTGTCGATTCCCGAGATCGCCGATCGGCTCGGCGTCCAATACATCCTCGAAGGCAGCGTGCGCCGGGCCGGCGATCGAATCCGCGTCACCGCACAGCTCATCGATGCGCGCACCGACCGCCACCTGTGGTCGGAGAACTTCGATCGCACCCTGGCCGACGTGTTCGCGGTCCAGGACGAGATCGCCGTCGCCATCGGCGAGGCGCTGCAGGTACGACTGCGGGGCCGCGACGGGGGCACGGTCACGGCGACCCAGATCGCTCCCGACCTGTACGAGCGATTCCTGCAATCGCGTTTCCTGCTGCGTCAGCGCAACCTGCCCGCCATTGCACGCGCCACGGAGCTTCTGGAGGAGGTCGTCGAGGGCGAGCCCGGCTACGCGCCGGCGCTCGCGCAACTGGCCGAGGCGCACCTGTTATCAGGCGGCACCGCGGGCGATCCGGAAGAGCTTCGGGAGCGGTTCGATCTCATCCTCGAGCTGGTCGGGCGGGCACTGGCCATCGACCCGTCGCTGGCGGGCGCGCACGCCGTGCGCGGCAACGTCGCGATGACGCGAGGCGAGTACCGGGCGGCGCTCGTCGACTACCGGCGCGCGATTGAGCTCGACCCGGACGATCCCCGCGCCCATCACTGGCTGGCGCTTCTCTACTCCGATGCCGGCCATCTCGACCGGGCGGAACGAGCCATCGCCGAGTCGCTCCGGCTGGACCCGGAGAACGCCAACGCGCAAGGCTGGCGCGCGGACCTTCTGGTGGCTCGCGGCCAATGGGACGATGCGTTGGATGTCGCGCGGGACGTGGTCGAACTCGGGAATCCCGTCGGACACGTCGCCAGCGCCATGTACTTGATGGCCATCGATCCCGCCCGGAACGTCGACCGGGCCGAGTCCGAGATGCGGCTGGCGCTGGCTCGGGGCGCGCCCGCCGACATGGTTCCGCTGAAGATGATCGAGTTCGCGCGAGGAGACGAAGCGGCGCTGGGATCGCTGATGGACGACGTACGTGCCAATCGGCTCTGGCTGTTCATCGCGACCACGGCGCTCCTGGCGCTCGAGCAGCGCGAGGCGCTGTTGACGCTGCTCGAATGGGATGAATTCCTCTACGACCGCCTCGTCCCGATGGTCTGGTCTTCCGAGCGCGCCGCGATGCGCCGCGACCCGCGCTTCGTCGACTACCTGCGGCGCCAGGGCGTGGTCGATCTGTGGCGCGAGATCGGCCCGCCGCCGGACTGTGTCGAAGACGGGGATACGTTCCGCTGCGGGATGAGCCGGGAGGAGTCCGACCGATGATCCTCCGCCGTCTCGCCCGATCCGTCCGGAGGCAGGACTGGTTCACGGTGCTGATCGAGCTGCTCGTGGTCGCGGTCGGGATCTTCCTCGGCCTGCAGGTCGACGAGTGGCGGGAGACGCGCGCTCTCCAGCAACGGGAACAGGCGGCGCTGGCGCGGATCGCGGACGAGCTCGACGAGATGATCGGGCAATTCCAGATCGCCGTGGACGTGTCCGAACGCCGCGTGGCACGGTCGACGCTCGTCCTCGACGCCCTTCGCCGAGGCGAGCTCGAGGAGGGCGACCGACCCCGGTTCGAGGCCGGGCTCGGCGAGCTCGACCTCGTAATCTCGCTCCCGTGGAGGCTCGCCACCGTCGACGAGTTGATCGCGAGCGGCGAGCTCGGGGTCGTTCGCGATCCCCGCCTGCGCGCGGGACTCGTGCTCCTTCGGGAGCAGGTGCGCATCGCGAACGATGCGCTGATCCACGTTCGCTCGGAGATGTCCGATTACGTCCCGCTGGTTCACCTTAAGGTGCTGTTCGCGCCCGACGACTCCGCGGCCTTCGCGAGCCGGGTCGCCTCCTACGATTTCGACGCCCTGGCGGCTGATCCGGAGGTCGTGAACGCGGTCGCGCTCTCCCGGCGCATGCAGCAAGCGGTCGTACTCAACCACTCCGCGCCGCTTCAGCAGGCGCGCCGGCTCAAGGAGGAGCTGGAGGGGGCTATCTGATCCCGCCGGATTGCCGATCGCGAGCGGAGAACCTGACGACCGGGCGCATCCGAGCAAAACACGCTGTGAACAGCCCACCGCGTCACCATGCTGCGCGCCGCGCCCGGCGAGTGGGTGGCGATGAAGGCCCTGATCGAAGGCCAGGGCGAAGCCGGCTCCACCGATGCGCAGGGGCGGGTGGTGCCCTATCGCATGCGCCATTCCCAGGGCGCGCAGTGGGACTTCATGCTCGTACAGCCGATCGACGGGCTGGAGCCGCACCCCATACTTCACCGCTTCGGGCCCACGGCTCGGGACCACGGCTCAGGAATATGCCTTTGGGACGGACACTAGCTCGCCTCCATCAGCAACCTCAGGATCGACGTCGGCGAGAGAAAGGACCCGCTCCGCGCCCTCACCCACCCCCGCCGCTCCGGAACCGCGCGATCCGCTCGCGCTGCTCGGCCGCGATCTCGACGAGCCGGCGCAGCTCGGCGATCGGCTCCGGGTGGTCATCGACCTGGAGCCGCAGGACCACGTCGTTGTTCAGCCAGACGCCGCCGTCCTCCTTGACGATCAGCATGGCGGCCGACTGCATCCCGCGCGCGTCGCCGCCCGCCGCCTGGCCCGCCTCGAGCGCCGCGAGCAGGCGGAGGGACAGGTGCCCCTCGGT
>DATKCH010000009.1:0-11704 GCA_035513295.1 Longimicrobiales bacterium | reverse complement strand
GCCGTCCTTGCTCTTCTTCAGCCGATCGACGTACTCCTCGCGCTCCTCCTCGGAGAACGCGTAGTACTCCTGCTTGCCGCGCGAGACGCGGTAGAGCGGGGGCTGGGCGATGTAGATCATGCCCTCCTCGATCAGCTCGCGCATGTGCCGGAAGAAGAAGGTCAGCAGCAGCGTGCGGATGTGCTTGCCGTCGACGTCGGCGTCGGTGTTGTGGCAGCACAGCCCGCCGAACCCGGCGATGAAGTTCTCGTCGTGCTCGACCGAGAAGTCGTAGACCATGCCGTTGCTGGCCTCGACCTCACGGATCGCCCGTATAGGCAGCGCCATCAGGTCGCCGCCGATGTCCTCGAAGCGGCGGTTCACGGAGGGGGCGGTGGACGCGAGGCGGGCCTCGACGCCGCTTGCCGCGGGGTGATCGGCCCACGCCTCCCGGAGCGCGGCCAGGTCCTCCCGCGCCGACACCGTGAGGATCCAGTGCGGCAGACGTGTGACGCACGGGCGGCCGCGCACCTCGCGCTCCACGCCGTCGGGCTCGAGCCGGGTCGAGGACGCCACCACGCCGAACGTCGACAGCAGGTAGGACAGGCCGCTCGCCATCGCCCGGGAGGAGGTCGCGAGCGACAGCTTGCCGCCGGCCAGCGAGCCGTCGCCCCGCAGGTAGGCGCGCAGGAACGCCAGGCGCAGCGCGTCGTCGACGGCGAACGCGAGGTCGGGCACCCGCTTGGTGCCGGCCGTGGCCCGGCGGAAGCCGAACACGGTCTCCCACGCCAGCGCCGCGACCCAGTTCGCGAGCCGCAGCTCCGCGACCCGGTCCTCCGACCGGTACAACGCGGGCTCGACCCCGAAGACCCGGTGGATCGCTCCGGCCACCTCGGCGGCGAACTCCTCGTTGGACGGCCCGATCGCGAAGCGGATCCCGGCGCGGGCCGAGCCGGATCCCTCGGCGAGCCAGAACCCGAGCACGGTCATCAGGTCCTCATCGACCGCGAGGAATCGACCGATGCGGCGCGCGGCGTACTTGCGCGGGGTCAGCCAGAGATCCTCGCGCTCGCCGAACCAGTCCAGATCGGCGGCGTCGAGGTCGCCCAGCCGGACGTACGTCCGGACCCTGGTGGATGGCGCGCCCCGGTAGTCCCGGCTCCAGCGCTCGTCGAGCCAGCTCTCGCCGACCCGGACGTCCGCCATGATGGCCTCGGGGTCGGCCTCGAGCGCGACGAGGTAGGCCTCCAGGTGCTCCACCGTGGGCCGGGACCAGCCGGACTCCCATGAGTACAGCGTGACCGGCTGCTTGACGCCGACCTCCTGGCAGAGCTGGGCGTTCGTGAGGGGGGAGGCCTTCCGCAGCGTCGCGATCCGCTCGCCCACGTCGGCGGGGATGTCGACGCGTGGAGACGTGTAGCGCGGACGATCGGAGTAGTCCTCCGCGACGCGCGCCCGGTACCACTCCTCCACCGCCGGCCCCCGCACCATGACCTCGCGGCGCGCTGCAGCGTCCCTGTGCAGCTCCCGCAGCAGATCGATGCGCTCGGGGGCGGCGCCGGGCACCGGCATCCGCCGCGGCGCCGCGACCCGGTCGCCGACGCGCAGCTCGTCGCCGCGCTTCAGCCGCAGCGTGCCGTCCTCGTGCACGAACACGCTGTGGCTCGCGGTGACGCGGACGTTCCGGCCGTAGGCCGTCTCGACTTCGTACAGCGTCTCGGTCTGCGGGTGGCGCAGCACCGTCCCGATCGGGCGGAACCGGACCTCGCGGTCCTCGAGGCCGAAGCAGAGCACCTCGCCGAGTCCGGCCCCGTCCAGCCGGCTCACCCCGTCGCCGTCCGGCTCCGCGCCCGCCGCGTCGATGTGCCGGTCGATGAACGCCCCGATCTCGACCATCCGGACCGCGCCGTCCTCGCGCACGAACACGTGCTCGCGGGCGTCCACGCTCATAATGATCACGCGGCCGTAGCGCGACTTGTCGACGTCGAACTCGTCCTCGCCGATGCCGGTCCCGATCGCGGTGATCATGGTCGCGATCTCGTCGTTCGAGAGCACCTTGTCGAAGCGCGCCTTCTCGACGTTCAGGATCTTGCCCTTGAGGGGGAGGATGGCCTGGTAACTCCTGTCCCTGCCTTGCTTTGCCGAGCCCCCCGCGCTGTCGCCCTCGACCAGGTATAGCTCCGTCACCGACGAGTCCGTGATGGAGCAATCGGCCAGCTTGCCCGGCAGGACGCTTCCCTCCAGCACGTTCTTGCGGCGCGTCAGGTCGCGGGCCTTGCGGGCCGCGATGCGGGCGCGCGCTGACTGGACGGCCTTCTCCACGACGCGCCTGGCGTCGGCGGGGTGCTCCTCCAGGAACTCGGCGAGCTTCTCGTTGACGATCGACTCGATCGCCCCGCGCACCTCGGAGTTGCCCAGCTTGGTCTTGGTCTGGCCCTCGAACTGCGGCTCCCGGACGCGCACCGACAGCACCGCGGTGAGCCCCTCCCGCACGTCATCGCCCGACAGCGCCTCGAGGTCCTTCTTGAGCAGGTTGCTCCGGCGCGCGTAGTCGTTGATCGTGCGCGTCAGCGCCGCCTTGAAGCCGGTGAGGTGGGAGCCGCCCTCGTGGGTGTTGATGTTGTTGACGAAGGTGAACGTGTTGTCGGTGTACCCTTCGTCGTACTGCATCGCGAGCTCCATCTCGGCCTCCTCCCGCTCGGCGGAGAGGTAGATGGGCGTGGCGTGCAGCGGCTTGCGGTTGCCGCGCAGGTACTCGACGAACTCCTGGATGCCGCCTTCGTAGTGGTACTCCTCGGCGCGCGGCTCGGTGTCCTCGTCCGCGCGCTGGTCGGCGAGCGTGATGAGCAGGCCGCGGTTCAGGAACGCCAGCTCCCGCAGGCGGTTGGAGAGGGTGTCGAAGTTGTAGCCGAGCTCGTCGAAGATCTGCGGGTCGGGCCGGAAGCTCACGGTGGTGCCGGTCTCCTTCTTCGGCACCTTGCCCACCACCTCCAGCTCCGACGTCTTGTCGCCGCGCTCGTAGGTCTGGCGGTGGATCTTCCCGTCCCTGCGGACCACGACCTCCAGCCACTCGGACAGCGCGTTCACGACGCTGACGCCCACGCCGTGGAGGCCGCCGGACACCTTGTAGGAGTCGCGGTCGAACTTGCCGCCGGCGTGCAGCGTGGTCATCGCGATCTCCACGCCGGGTCTCTTCTCCACGGGGTGGTCGTCGACGGGTATCCCCCGCCCGTCGTCCACCACGACGATGGAATCATCCGGCCGTATGGCGACGTCGATCCGCGTGCAGTAGCCCGCCATCGCCTCGTCCACCGCGTTGTCGACGACCTCGTACACGAGGTGATGCAGGCCCCGCGGCCCCGTCGAGCCGATGTACATGCTCGGCCGCTTGCGGACCGCCTCCAGCCCCTTGAGGACCTGGATCGCGCCCGCCTTGTAGTCTCCCCCACCCTTCCGCTTCTCAGCCATCGCTACCCGATTTCTCCCTCGTGCCTCGGCCGGTCTCCCCACCCGTCTCCGGGTGTCCCAGAACCAGCCGGATCTGGTCGATCCCGCTCTCGCCTAGCCCCGTGTTGAGGCGTTCGACGAGCCGTCTCTCCATGAGCTTCAGTTCCATCAGCCACGCGCTGGACCGGACGCCGACGATCAGGGTGCCGCGGTCCAGGCGCAGCGGCGTCGCCACGTCGGCGATGCGATCGCCCACCCGCTCGCGCCATTCCACGAACACACGGCGGCGCTCGGCCCCCGCCGCGATCCCGGACTTCTCGAGGTAGGACGCGAGCGCGTCGGCGAGCGGCTCCGGCCGCGAGCGCCTGTCGGTCACGGCGTGATCACGCCGGACGCGATGCCCCAGCGGGGCAGCGGCACCTCCACGCCCAGGTCCAGTTCCTTGGGCGCGGTCACCAGGAGCTGGCCCGCGCGCTGGTCCGCGACGAGGGACATCAGCCGTCGGCTCCGGCCCGCGTCCAGCTCGGCGAAGATGTCGTCCAGTAGCACCATCGGTTCGCGGTCGCGGCGGGCGCGGATGGTATCCGCCTCGACGAGCCTGAGCGCGATGGCCGCCGTTCGGCGCTGGCCGCCCGAGCCGAAGTCCCTCAGGTCCACGTCCATGCCAGCCCGGCGCAGCAGCCGCAGGGTGAGGTCGTCGCGGTGCGGCCCGACCAGCGTCGACCCGAGCTCCTCCTCCCGTCGGCGACGCCGCTCGAGCGCCTCGTGGAAAAGGCCTTCCAGACGCCCCGTGTCCGGCCCGTCGGGCTCGCCTCCGGCGGCCTCGAGCGAGCCCAGCGAGCAGCGGTAGCGCAGCGACATGCCTCCTCCGTCGCCCACTGTCTTGCAGTACTCCGCGAAGGGCTCGTCGTATTCGGCGGCCCACGCGATGCGCACGGCGAGGAGCGGTGCGCCCCAGCGCACGATGGCCTGGTCCCACGGCCGCAGCGCCGCGCGGCCGCTGCCGGCCCGCACCAGGGCGTTGCGCTGTCGCAGGGCGTGCCGGTAGCGCTGCAGCGCGTCCACGTAGCCGGGCTCGTTCAGCGAGAGCAGGATGTCCAGGAAGCGGCGCCTGTCCGCGGGCGAGCCCGCCACCAGCGCGATGTCCGAGGGCGCGAAGACCACGACGCCGGCCTCGCCCAGCGAGTCGCCCAGGCGCTCCGGCTCCACGCCGTCGACGCGCACCCGCTTGCGCTTTCCTTCGCGCATGTAGCCGGCGCTCACCTCCACCGTGCGATCTCCGATGTGGAACGCCCCGGACACGAAAAACCCCGGCTCCCCGAAGCGCGCCAGGTGGTCGTCGGGCGCGCCGCGGAAGGACCTGAACAGCTCCAGGTAGTAGATCGCCTCGACGAGGTTGGTCTTGCCGGCGCCGTTGTCCCCGACGAGCGCGACCCCCTCCGCGGGAACCTCCAGCTCCGCCTGCGCGAAATTGCGGAAGTCCCTGAGGCGAACCGATGCGCAGGACACCCTGGCGCGGTCGGACGGGAGGCCGTCGCCGGGCGCGGCGATCTGGGAGTCGGACTTCGGGACGAGCGACGGAATCGCGATGGCGCTCACGGTGAAATGCCGGGCTCGTGGACCCGTGAATCTACGCGCGCGCACGCGCGCGAGGCAACCGCCGACCCGAAAAGGGAGACCGCGCCGCCCGGGGGAAGGACCTGCTAGCGGCCCGAAAAGTCCGGCGCGCGCTTCTCGAGGAAGGCGCTCATGCCCTCGCGCATGTCGTCGGTGCCGGCGAGCAGGCCGAAGAGATTGGACTCCAGGCGTTGGGCGTCCTCGGTGGCTCCGTGATACGCGGCGTCCACGGACTCGAGGGCCATCGCCAGCGCGACGGGTCCGTTCCGGAGGATGACCGCCAGCAGTTCAACGGCCGCCGCCCGGGCCTGGCCCGCCGGCACCAGGCGATTCACGAGTCCGATGCGGTGCGCCTCGGGGGCGTCGATCATCTCGCCGGTCAGGATCATCTCGAGCGCGAGACCCCGGCCGACGAGCCGCGCCAGGCGTATGGTGCCGCCGTATCCGGGGATGATCCCGAGCTTGACTTCGGGCAGGCCGAAGCGGGCGGTCTCGGACGCCACGCGCAGGTGGCAGGCGAGCGCGATCTCGAGGCCCCCACCCAGCGCGAAGCCGTTGACGGCGGCGATCACCGGCTTCGGCAGCGTCTCGATCGCCCGCAGGGTGTCCTGGCCCCGGCGCGACGTCCGGATGCCGTCCAGGGGCCCCATCCTTGCGAGCTCGGCGATGTCGGCCCCCGCGACGAAAGCCTTTTCGCCCTCCCCCGTGAGCACGACGCCACCCACGTCCGGATCGGCGGCGAGCATATCGAAGGCAGCGCGGATCTCGCGCACCGTGGCGTCGTTGAGGGCGTTCAGCTTGTCGGGACGGTTGACGGCGACGATCGCGATACGATCTTGACGCTCGATCTTCAGGAACTCGTAGGAAACGGACATGAAAGTCGGGTTCGCGGAGGGGCGCGCGGCTCGCGCCGCGCGAATATTGGACGCCCGCGCCGGCCGGCACCAGGGTGTGCCGGAGCGGCGCGCGGCCCACGAAAGGGATGCGCGCGACCTCGTGATGGTCTACCTGAACGGAAACTTCGTGAAGCCCGACGAGGCGGTCGTCCCGGTCACCGATCGCGGCTTCCTGTTCGCCGATGGCGTGTACGAAGTGATGCGCGTCTACGGCGGCCGGCCGGTGCTCTTCACCGAGCACCTCGAGCGCATGCGCCGGGGACTGGCCGAACTCCGCATCGCCTGGGACGGCGTCGACGGCCTCGCCGGGATCGCCGGCAGACTCATCGCCGAGAACGGTCTGGAGCGGGCGGACGCGACCGTGTACGTCCAGGTCACGCGCGGAGCGCCGCCTCGGCGTTCGCACGCCTTCCCGCCCGACACGCCGCCCACGGTGTACGTGGCCGCGCAGGAGTACCCGAGACATTCCGCGGAGCTGTACGATCGGGGCGTCGCCGCCCTGCTGGTCGAGGACATGCGCTGGAGACGGCGCGACATCAAGTCGATCGCGCTCCTCCCGAACGTCCTCGCCCACCAGCGAGCGCACGAGGCGGGGGCCTTCGAAGCTCTGCTCGTGGAGAACGGCAACGTCCTGGAGGGCTCCCACTCGAATCTCTTCGCGGTCGACGGAGGCACCGCGTTCACACACCCGCTCAGCGCGGAGATCCTGCCCGGAATCACCAGGGGAGTCGTGCTGGAGCTCGCCTCGGAGCTGGGCATTCCGGTGCGCGAGGAACCGTTGGCCCGCGCACGCCTCGCGGACTTCTCGGAGCTGTTCCTCACCGGCACGACGACCGAGATCTTGCCGGTGACCCGGATCGATGGCCGACCCGTCGGGTCCGGTATCCCGGGCCCCGTGGCGCGCGCGCTGCAGGACGCCTATCTCCGACGCGTGGCGCCGGGGCATGCCGGAGCCGCGCGCACTGCCGGGGTCTGAGGGCGAGCCAGACCGTACCTTGCGGGCCGCCGGCGGGCTCCGTACCGTTCCGGCCTCGCCGGAAACGAAGCCGGCCCCGAACCTCCCTGAAGACACGGATGTCCCGCGATGAGTCGCTCGCTCAACAAGGTCATGCTGATCGGCAACGTCGGTGCCGAGCCCGAGATCCGCACCACCGGCTCCGGCACCCGCCTCGCGAAGGTCTCCCTCGCCACCAACCGCGCGTTCTCCGATCGCTCCGGGCAGCAGCAGGAGAAGACCGAGTGGCACCGGCTCACGTTCTGGGATCGGCTGGCCGAGATCGTGGAGCGATACGTCCACAAGGGGGACCGTCTCTACATCGAGGGCCGGCTCGAGTACAGCACCACGGAGGACGGCGGCGTCACGAAGTACTGGACCGACATCGTCGTCCGTGACATGGTGATGCTGGGCAGCGGCGGCACCGGACCCGACACGGGGTCCGGCTCGGGCTCCGGCTGGCGCGGGGAGTCCGAGAGGCCCCCGTCGCCCACGCCGGACTCGACGTTCCAGCCGGACGACGATCTGCCTTTCTAGCGTAACCGGTGCGGTGCGGCGGACGATTCCCGGCGTTCTGTTAGTCGTCGTCGAGCAGACCTAGGACCTCCAGCACGCGCTCGCGGTCGCGGCGCCAGGCACGGAGCGCTTCGCGATCCTCGGCATCGAGGCGCGCCCTCCGCCCGAGCCACGCCAGAGCCAGTCCACCCGCGAACGCACCCGCGAGCGCCCACAGCTCCTTGCCGGCGATGGCGTCGCGAATCCGGGAGGAGATGTCGAGGCGGCGCGCCAGGCGCGAGCGCTCGACATCGACCCGCCCCTTCAACGTCTCCGCGGTCGCCGCGAGCCGCTCGCGCGTGGCCTCGATCCGGTCCCGCGCTTCGGTGACGCTGCGCGGAGACGGCGGGGTCGGGGTCGCCCGCACGACCGGGTCGCGGGGCGCCAGGCGCGGCGCCTCGGCGCTCCGCTGGGCGGATCTCGTGTCCCTGGGGGCGACCTCCGCTCGACCGCGGGCGGCATCTCCCGGGGCGGAGGCGCCCGCCGCCCGGGCGGGGACGCCGCCGGAACCCGGATTCGGGGCTTTCGGCGTGGCGCCGCTCACGGACGAGCCAGCCGGGCGCGCGCCGACTCCCTTGCGAGGTCCTCGGGCGGCCGCTCCAGCTCCTGCAGCTCCGCGGCGGCAAAGAGGCGCACATCGCGCTCACCGTCCAGCAGCACGCCTGCGCGCGTCCTCTCGTACGGCGTCGCCCGCACGACGACGCCCTCCCGCCCCACCAGGGCCGGTTCGATCGGAAGGTCCCCGCGGCGGACCCGAACCCGGGCGCCCTGGGGAAAAGCCGGCAGCGCGATGCCCATCCTCAAGCTCCTGCGGTGACTGGAAACCCGGGGAGGCGGAGGATGAGCAAAGCCAATGCCAGGCGCAACGGCGCTTTCGGGAGCGGCCCGCGCCACCGTATATTCCGCCTGTCGAATCGCGGATCCCTATCTTGCGAGGACCGGGAGCCGCGCCCACGTCTTCCGCGGAGCCACAGCCGGAATGAACAGGAGCGCCGTGATGGCCGTTGGAGGCGGCGTTGGCCTCCTCTGGATCGCGATGGCCGCGCTTTCGCTTCTGAGCGCGGTGCAGGGATTGCAGAATGACCGATTCGACTGGTTCATGGGGTGGGGTCTGGTGGGGGTGTTGCTTCTCATCGCGGGAGCGGCCGCGCTGGTCGGCACCTGGAACCACCTCTATCGGGTCCTGCGCGAAGAATAGCGCTACGTGTCCGTAAGCGCGGACCCCTCGCGGCCCGGCAACCCCACGCCGCCGCCCAGTACCGCGCCGCCCCGGGCGCGCGGGCGCTCCTTCGGATTCGTCGAGCGGGACCGGGAGCGCTGGACCGTCTTCCTCGTCACCTACCCCACCGACGACGGCGCCTGGCGCGGCTATCTGTCTTTCCGGCCCTCCTCCGCGTCCTCCACCGAGCCGGAAGTGCGCACTGCCGACCTCTGGATCGAGGACAGCGAGCCCGCGGTCGCCAACCGGGCGCGCGGGCTGGGCAGGCCGCTCGTCCTTTCCCTGCTGGGATCGGCGATCGAGGTGCACGACCGGCGGCGGGGCTACTCCGCGGACCTGCGACAGTGGTTCAGCGGCCTGCTGGGGAAGCACGCGGCCTCGCTCGTGCCCGACATCGGCGCGTCCGGCGACGACGTCACGATTCCGCACCTGCGGTCGCTCTACGAATCCTACCGCATCGACCAGATGGCGCACCTGATCTCGTTGATTCCGGCGGATCACTTCGACGAGCTCGTGACCCGCGTGCTCGCAGGTCGCAAGGTCGATTTCTCCAGCCGCGACCGACTGCAGATCGCGCTCCTCGTGGTCCAGGACCTCGAACGTTACCTGCCCCTGCCGCCCTTCGAGGTGTGGTCGGAGGACTACCTCCTGCACCGCGAGACTTACCGCGAGTACGCGCACGCGTTGCACCGGGAAGGCCACCTGGGCTGATTGACTCGCCGGGCCGCCGCCCGCAGATTCGCCCGCCGCACCGCAATCGTATCGATTCGAGCGTTCCGTAGCGGGGCTCGCGCGCGCTGGCCGGACGACCGGCGACGGAGGGCGCGCCACCTACACGGGGGTCCGATGCAGAGCACGAGCACTCCACCATCCGCCGAGCGGGCCGTCTGGGGCTCCAAGCTCGCGTTCATCTTCGCCGCAGCGGGCAGCGCGATCGGGCTCGGCAACATCTGGGGATTCCCGACATCGGCGGCGCTGAACGGCGGCGCCGCGTTCCTGGTGATCTACCTGATGGCCGTAATCGCGATCGGCGCGCCGGTCATGCTCGCGGAGCTCGCGATCGGGCGTCGCACGCAGCGCAACCCGGTCGGCGCGTTCCGGGCCCTCGCGCCGGGGTCGGCGTGGGTGGCGGTCGGGGGACTGGGCGTCCTGGCCGGCCTCGTGATCCTGAGCTTCTATTCGGTGATCGCCGGCTGGAGCCTGGCGTACGTGCTGAAGGCGGCCACCGGCACGTTCGGCGAGGGCGCCGATACGGCGTCGATCTTCGCCGACCTCGCCGGCAGCGCGCCGAACGCGCTGCTGTGGCACGGGGTGTTCATGGCGATCACCGTGTACGTGGTGGTGCAGGGCGTCAAGGACGGCATCGAGCGCTGGACCAAGATCCTGATGCCGATACTCTTCGTGCTCCTTCTGCTGCTCATCGCCCGCGCCGTGACGCTGTCGGGCGCGGGGCCAGGCCTGGAGTTCTACCTCCGGCCCGACTTCAGCAAGGTCACCGGCTTCACGGTGCTCGCGGCCACGGGGCAGGCCTTCTTCAGCCTGAGCCTCGGGATGGGCGCGATGATCACTTACGGGTCCTACATCTCCAAGAGGGATGACCTCGTCAGCTCGGCGCTCTACGTCACGCTCGCGGACACGCTGGTCGCGATCATGGCGGGCCTGATCATCTTCCCCACCCTCTTCCACGCGTCGATGGACCCGTCGCAGAGCGGCCCGGGGATGGTCTTCGTCACCCTCACATCCCTGCTGACGGAGATTCCGCCGGCGCCGTACGGCGGCGTCATCTTCGGGACGATGTTCTTCCTGCTCCTGGCCATCGCCGGCCTGACGTCCAGCGTGTCTATCCTGGAGGTCATCACCGCGTACTTCGTCGATGAGAGGCGGACGGCCCGCAGGAAGGCGGCGATCGGCATCGGCATCGCCGCGTTCGTACTGGGGATCCCCAGCGCGCTCGCCAACGGCGCGGTGTCCTGGCTGACGGTCCTGCCGGGACTGGGGATGGACTTCCTCACGTTCCTGTTCGTTGCGTTCGGACAGTACGCGCTGGTGATCGGCGCGCTGCTGATCTCGCTCTTCGTGGGCTGGGTCTGGGGCGTGCGCGCGGCGGGCGAGGAGGTGCGCGCGAACGATGGCAGGTTCCCGCTGGGCCGGACCTGGGCGTTCCTGATTCGATTCGTGTGTCCGATCGCGATCGCCGCGCTGCTGGTCCAGCTCGTCTACGGCCTCGCGCGGGCCTGGGGCGCGAACTGAGCGAGAAGCCGGCCACCGGGTCCGAGGCCGTGCCCGCTACAATCCCAGATCGGAGGCGACGGGGGCTTCGCCCGAGTAGTCGTAGAAGCCCTTCCCGCTCTTCCGGCCGTAATAGCCCATCGAAATCATCCGCGTCAGCAGGGGCGGCGGCGCGAATCTGGTCTCCCGGAACTCCTCGAACATGATCTCGGCGATCATGTGCAGCGTGTCGAGCCCCACGAAATCGCCGAGCACGAACGGCCCCATCGGGTAGCCGGTCCCGAGCGTCATGGCCTTGTCGATGTCCTCGGTGCTTCCCAGGCCCGACTCGAGTCCGCGGATCGCGTCCAGCATGTACGGCACCAGGAGCCGGTTCACGAGGAACCCGGACGTGTCCTTGGCCACTACCGGTTCCTTGCCCAGCGACCGGGCGAAGTCGAACGCCGCCCGGAAGACTTCCTCACTCGTCGCGATCGTGCGGACGACCTCGACGAGCTTCATCACGGGGACCGGGTTGAAGAAGTGCAGCCCGACCATTCGTTCGGGCCGGTTCGTGGCGGCGGCCATGTCTACGATGGTGAGCGAGCTCGTGTTGCTGGCGAAGATGGTCTGGGGGCCGCACAGCCGGTCCAGTTCCCCGAAGAGTCCCCGCTTCAGGTCGAGATCCTCGGTGACCGCCTCGATCACGATGTCCGCGTCCGCGAGGTCGGCGAGATCGGTGGCGTAGGCGAGGTGGCCGAGCGCCGCGTCCCGATCGGCGCCCTCGAG
>DATKCH010000008.1:0-18134 GCA_035513295.1 Longimicrobiales bacterium | reverse complement strand
CCGTTGAACGGAAGCGTCGGCCGCTTCCGGAACTCGCCGATGCGCCGCTCGCGCGCCTGGCTCCACCGGGGGTGGTCGACGTCCGGGTTCACGTTCGCGAAGAATCCGTACTCGTTCGGCGCCATCGCGGACCAGGTGGTGTACGGCATCTCGTCCACGAGCTCCATGCGCACGATCGATTTTATGCTCTTGAAGCCGTACTTCCAGGGAACCACGAGCCGGAGGGGAGCGCCGTTCTGGTTCGGCAGGTCGCGCCCGTAGAGCCCCGTCGCGAAGAGGGTCAGCGGATGCAACGCTTCGTCCATGCGGAGACCTTCGCGATACGGCCAGTCCAGGATCCGGCTGCGCTGGCCTGGCATCTCGGACGGGCGGATGATCGTGGTGAAGGCCACGTACTTCGCGGCCGATGTCGGTTCGGCTCGCCGCAGGACGCGGCTCACGGGAAACCCGCGCCACGGGATCACCATGGACCACGCCTCCACGCAGCGGAGCCGGTATACGCGGTCTTCCAGCGTGTGCGGCCTGAGAAAGTCGTCGAGGTCGAAGACTCCGGGGTTGGCGCAGTGCCCCGACACCTCGATGGTCCACGGGCGCGGCCGGAACGATCCCGAGTTCCGGTACGGATCGTCCTTGGCGGTGCCGAATTCGTAGAAGTTGTTGTACTGCGTGATGTCCTCGTAGGGGGTGAGCTCCTCCTGGCGAGGCAATGGGGGTCGCGCGGCCGGGAACGCGGCGTCGGGCGGGGCCGCGCCGACCAGCCCCGGAGCAATCGCTCCCACGAGGCCGAGCTTCCCGACCTCCGCGGCGAAGTCCCGCCGGTTCATGTAGACCCGTTCGGGGGTGATCTCCGAGGAGGGGATGTCGTCCGGCTTCCTGATCAGCATACGACCTTCGCGGTTGAACGAATCGTCCGTGCGCCTTCGTAGATACGTCCCGGACACCCGATGGATCCCGCTCGCCCCAACCCCGTCCCGTTCCGAGCATCTAACGTCGAGCGAGGACCGTTCCCCTGAAACGGTCACGCCCGCCGCCAGGGACGAGACGAATGGCTAATCATCGCGGTACCCGGCCGCCATCCGTGGCGGCGTTCGCGCTGTGCGCCGTTACGGCTTGTGGCGGCGCAGACGTCGTGCTGCCCCCCGAGAATACCGCGGCCATCGCCCCGGTGGGGTCGACTTTCACCATCGCCGTCCGCGACCGGTGCGACCAGTCCGATCCCATTCCCGTCACGATCTTCCTGGGCGACCGGGATGGTCAGTTCCCCTGGGAGGGGTCCATCGTGGGGAACGACGGGACTCTCGGCGCGGAGGAGAACCTGGAGTACTGGGTGACGGTCAACGGGTGCGCCGCCGCGCGTGACACGAGCGCGATCGCCGACCTGGATCCGGCCGACGGAACGACGGTCTCGCTGTACGCGCACGCGGGCTGCTCGGACGGCGACGTGCGTATGTTCCGGGTTCACGATGGGGGACACACCTGGCCGGGATCGCCCCTCGGCGGCGGCCCCAACGCGGGGCTGCAGACCAACGACATCTCGGCGAGCGCGGAGATGGTGGAGTTCTTCGACGCGCACCCCCTCCGCTGAGGCCGCGATGGGGGAAATCGGTCCGTGGGGTCGCGTCCCGGAAACCTCGCCAAGCCAGGCAGGGCGGGCGAAAACGATGGCTGGTCCCGCCCCGCGCCGGCGCCTGTCGCCGTCCTTGGCGACGCAACGTCGGGCCATTACCTTGCGCGTCGATGTGGTTTTTTGCCGGACGGATGATCGTTTGGTGCGGAAATACCGGGCCCGGTCATCGTCAACATGGTTACCAGGAGGGACTGGCATGCGCTCCACCGGAATCGTGAAGTGGTTCAACGATGAAAAGGGGTACGGCTTCATCACGCCGGAAGACGGCGCCAAGGACTGCTTCGTTCACCACTCGGCCATTCAGGGCACCGGCTTCAAGTCGCTCAGCGAAGGGGAGCGCGTTGAGTTCGATATGGTGCAGGGCGAGAAGGGCCCTTCCGCGCAGAACGTCGCGCGCGTGGCCTGAGCGGTCCGGTACCGCGTGAGAGGGGGCCGCGCCGCATCAGCCGGTGTGGCCCCTTTGACATCCGGCCCGTGATCCGAGCATGCGCGCGATAGGCCTGGGCGTCGGCGGGGTGCTCCTGGCGGCGACGTGGGTCCTTCCCGCGCCGGCCGGAATGCCCGCGGAAGCGTGGCGGGTGGCCGGCGTCGCCGCGCTGATGGCTGCCTGGTGGGTGACCGAGGCCTTGCCGCTCCCGGCAACCGCGCTGATCCCGCTGGTCCTGCTTCCGCTCCTGGGTCTCGCCTCGATCGGGGACACGGCCGCCCCCTATGCCAACCCGGTGATCTTCCTGTTCCTGGGCGGCTTCATGCTCGCAGGCGCGCTGTCTCGGTGCGGACTCCACCGGCGCATCGCGCTGGGGATCGTCGCTGCCTCCGGAACGAGTCCCGCGGCCCTCGTCGCCGGCTTCATGGGCGCCACCGCGTTCCTGAGCATGTGGGTGAGCAACACCGCCACGGTCCTGATGGTGCTCCCGATCGCCCTGTCCGTGCTGGCGCTCGAGGACGGATCGACGGGACCTGCGTCGGGCGATCCGCCGGCCGGGGGCGGCGCCGCGGCGGCGCGGACCGCGGGGAACGAGGAACCCGGCGCGCCCGCCTTCGCGATCGCGCTGCTGCTCGGCGTGGCGTACGCCGCCAACATCGGCGGCATGGCGACCCTGATCGGCACCCCGCCGAACGCGCTGCTGGCCGGCTTCATGGACGAGACCTACGGCGTGCGCGTCGGCTTCGTCGAGTGGATGGTGCTCGGGCTGCCGCTCGTCGCGGTCGCGCTGCCGCTCGCGTGGGGGCTGCTGACGCGCGGGTTGGTCGGCGCCCGCGCACCCGACACGAGCCTGGTCCGGGCGGCGCGAGCGGGGCTGGGCCCCGTGAGCCGCGCCGAGGTGATCGTGGGGGCGATCACGGCGCTCACGGCGGGCGCCTGGATGGCGCGTCCGCTCCTGGCCCGCTGGGTGCCCGGCGTTTCGGACGCCGGCATCGCGATCGCCGGGGCCCTGTCGCTGTTCGTGGCGTCGGCGGCAACGAGGGATCGCGAACCGCTGCTCGCTTGGGAGGACGTGGAGGCGCTCCCGTGGGGCGTGCTGATCCTGTTCGGGGGGGGACTTTCGCTCGCGTCGGCGATCCAGGGCAGCGGTCTCGCCGGCTGGATAGGGGCGTCGTTCGACGCCGCCAGCGGCCTGCCGCCGCTGCTGGTCATCGGCGCCGTGACGGCGGTGATCATCTACCTCACGGAGCTCACGAGCAATACAGCCACGGCGGCGACGTTCCTGCCCATCGCCGCCGCCGTGGCAATCGGCATCGGGATCGAGCCGCTCCAGCTCGCCGCCGCCGTGGCGCTCTCAGCGAGCGCCGCCTTCATGATGCCCGTGGCGACACCGCCCAACGCCGTGATCTACGGCAGCGGGCTGGTTCCGATCGGCCGCATGGTGCGTGCGGGTTTCTGGCTCAACCTGGCCTTCATCGGCCTGATCACCGCGGCCGTGCGCCTGCTGACGCCGCTCGTCGCCTGACGGGCCGCGCTACTCGCCTCCGAGGGGGGCCACCGCAAGGGACTCGACGTGCACGTCGAGCTTGTGGTTCACCCGGAGCCCGACGACGCCATCGAGGCGCGCGTACTCCGGACGGGGGATGCGCTGCACCTCCTGGTCGTTGACGAAGAACGCCATCTCGGTGTCGGTGACCTCCACCGCCAGCGTATTGGCGACCGAGCCGTCTTCGGACCCGACGATCACGGCCTCGCTCTCGGTCCACGGAATGACGGTATGGGTCTCCGCTCCGGCGCGGTGTTTCACCAGGTAGCGGCCGTCCTGCCGGATCAGGAAATACAGGTAGTCCTGGTCGTCCCCGGACAGGTTCGAGCCACCCAGGATCACGCCGAAGCCTTCGGGGTGCTCGGACGGCCTCATCAGGTGGATCTTGGCCTCGACCCGGTACGCGCCGCTCGCTTCGACATCGGGTGACCAGAGGATCGCGGCCGGGCCGGTCGTCACGTGCCAGCCGGGCTCCATGGCGCGGAACGACACGTCCGCGGCGTTCTCCTCGGCCTTGTCCAGCCGCAGCTGCCAGCCGGCCGGAAGTTCGGCGGCGTGCGCCATCTCGTGGCCGGCCGCGGAGTGGTCGTCGTCGTGGCCGTCCTGCGCCGCCAACGGCGCGGCGAGCAGCAGGGCGGCAAAGGGTAGTAGTGTCGGGACGCGCATGGGGGGAGGCTCCGCGGTGTTCGAGTGTCCGGTTGCTTTGACGGCCGCAAGGTCGCGGAACGGCCCGCGACACGCCAGGCCCCGCTGACCGTGGCTCCTCAGGGGCCTTCGTGGAGGGCGCCGCGTGCGTCCCGCGCGCGCGGACTTGTCGGCCGCAGGGCGCGCGTCTACGCTGCATGGGTGGAGCCCCGGCGGGGTTCCGCGGCTGGCTTCGCGACCGGACAACGCACACGAACTCTGGAGCACCCTCTCATGATCCGATGGAATGGGCGTGTCATCGCCGCGTCCGCTTCGACGCTGCTCCTCATCAGCACGTCCTGTTCGCCGGCCGACGGGCCCGACGCGGACGCCGATGCGGCGGTGGAAGGGGAGTCACTGGACCCCGCCGCCACGAGCGCCGACGGCGGTCCCGTCCCGGTGGACGCCACCTCTCTCGTGAACCCGAACACCGCCGAGGGCGTCGCGCTCGCCGGCGCGGGGCTGGAGCAGGCCGCGATCGATGAGGTTCTCGCCGCTCGCCCCTTCGACGGAATGAGCGACCTGGACGCGCTGCTGGCGGAGTCCATGGACGGCCCCGCGCACGAGGACCTGTACGAGCGGATCTGGATTCCCATCGACCTGAACACCGCGGGTCGCGACGAGATCCTGCTGATACCGGGCGTCGGCGAGCGCATGGCCCACGAGTTCGAGGAGTACCGGCCGTACCGCGCGATCGAGGAGTTCCGCCGCGAGATCGGCAAGTACGTCGACGACGCGGAGGTTGCGCGGCTGGAGCGATACGTCACGATCCGCTGACGGTACGTCCTCCCGGGCGGCATCGGATGCGCCACGCTTGCGCGCGGCCGCTGCTGGCGCTGTTCCTGTTCGGGAGCGCGGGCAGCCTGATCGAGCTTCTGCTGCTGGAGCACGTGGATTCGGCGACGCAATGGGGGCCGGTCGTGCTCCTGGCCGTCGGCTCCGCGTGCGCCACGATCCTCATCTTCCGCCCGGAGGCGGCCGTGCGCCGCCTCTGGGGGGGACTGATGGCCGGGTACGGGATCGCCGGCGCGGTCGGCGTGTTCCTCCACCTCCGGGGGAACCGCGAGTTCGAGAGGGAGATCGACGCGGCGTCCGCCGGCCTGCGGCTCTGGAAGGAGACGCTGATGGGCGCGACGCCCGCCCTCGCCCCCGCGGTGATGACGCTGCTCGGCGCGCTCGGATGGCTCGCCCTGCGCGAGGGACCGGTCGAGCGGCGGCCGTGATCCGCCTTCTGGTCATCGCGGCGGTCCTGTGCCCGCCGCCGCTCGCCGCCCAGGCGATCCGCGGACGGGTGCTGGCGGGGGCCGATGGCGCGCCCGTCGTCGGGGCCTTCGTCTCGCTTCTGGATGGCGGCGGAGAAGTCGCCGCGAGCTTCCTCACCGACGAAGCAGGGTCCTTCCGCGTGCGCGGCCGGTCGGCGGGCCCGCACACGCTCAGGGTGCGCATGATCGGGTTCGCCGAGCACACGAGCGCCACCTTCGAGCTGGCCGGCGGTGAGACCATCACACGCACGCTCACGTTGTCGACCGAGCCCATCTCGCTGGAGGGGATCACGGCCAGCGGCGAGCGGGTGTGCCGCTTCGACGCCTCCGAGGCGGTCGGCGCGGCTGCCCTGTGGGAGGAAGCCACCAAGGCGCTCGAGGCGCTCGCGTGGACGGCCTCCCGGGAGACCCTGACGTACCGCATCGCGCTCTCCCGCAGGGTGTCCGAGCAGGGCACCGGAAGGCTCATCCAGGAGGAGGCCGACACCTTGCGCTCGGTCGGCGCGCGCCCGTTCTCCGTGGGGGACCCGGACAGCCTGTTCGAGCACGGTTTCGTGCTCCCCGGGCCCGGCGGGGGACCCGTTTACTACGGCCCCGACGCCCAGATGCTGCTGTCGCCGAGGTTCCTCGAAACCCACTGCTTCCGGGTCGTCGGAGGCGGCGAAGAAATCGGCCTGGAATTCGAGCCGAAGCCCGGCCGCGCAGTCACCGACCTGGAGGGAGTGATCTGGCTGGACCGGCACAGCGGACACCTCAGGCGCGTGGAGTTCTCCTTCGAGGGCGGGCGCGCGGTGACCACGGGATCGGGCGGCGAGGTCCACTTCCGCCGGCTCGGCGACGGCCGCTGGATCATCCAGCGGTGGCGCCTGCGCGCGCCCATCGTGAGCGGAGACCCGTTCTCCCGACGCCGACACTCGCCGCTGATCGCGTTCGACGAAGCGACCGGCGAGGTCGTCGAGGTGATGGACCGGAGCGGCTCTCCCGTGCGCTGACAGCCGCCGGCGCCGGTACGCTAGCGCGCCACGGACCGGATGAGTCCCGCCAGGCGGCGGACCGCCTCCTCGAGCTGGTCGTCGCGCAGGTAGGGGGCCGGCCCCAGCCGCAGGATGTCGGCGCGCGCGTCGGTCCAGACGCCCGATTCCCGGAGCGCCTCCGACAGCGGGCCGGCGTGCGGCGTGCGCAGGGCCAGGAAGCCCGCCAGATCCGCCATGCCGGCGGAATCGGCCTCGCGGGGCAGGCGCACGCGCGCTCCGAGGTCCCCTTCGGCGCACAGACGCGCGAGCAAGCCTACCTGGTGGCGACTCACCTCACGCAGGAGGGCGGGGGTGAGATTCCGCGCCTCGAAGAAGTCGAACACCGCGGCGGCGCGGTAGTGGGCGGTGGGGTCGAAGGTGGCTCCGGCCCAGCGCCCCGCTCCCGACGCATACACGACCCGGCCCGGAGCGCGCGCGTCGGCGCGCCCGTCGAAGTCGGCGAACCAGCCCGTGAACACGGGTCTCAGTTCGAGGTCGGGCGGCACGCGCAGGAACGCGTTCCCCTCCCCCAGCTGGCAGTACTTGTAGCCGCCCCCCGTCACGAACGCCATCGCCAGGCCCGCGTCCGACAGGTCGAGCGGGACGACGTTCAGGTGATGGTACGCGTCGACCAGCAGGGCCGCGCCTCGTGCTTCGCACGCCCGGGCAACGGCCCGCAGGTGTGGCACGATCTCCGCGGTCGCGAAGAGCACCGACGAGACCAGCGCGCACGCGGTGCGGTCGTTTACCTCCACGGCCAGCCGCTCCGCCAGCGTCTCGACCGGCGCCGACGGCACCTTCACCACCTCCAGGCCCTCCTCGGCGAGCCGGTCCAGCTGCCGCCGGATGCTGTGGAATTCGCCGTCGGTCGTCACGACGCGCGGGCGGGCGCGCAGGTCCAGCGCCGACAGCATCCGTACGACCAGCTCGTGGGTGCTCGCGGCGAGCGCGATGTCGCCGTCCGCATCGCCGAGCAGCCTCCGGTAGCCCGCGCGTACTCGGTCGGCGACCACGGCGACCAGGTCCCACTTGTCGTCCACGTGCTCCGCCGCGTCCAGCCAGGCGCGCTGCTGGCCCTCGAACGCCACGTCCGGCCACGCCTGGTGAGAGTGCCCCGTGAGGAGGAGCCGCTCCGAGACGCGGAAACGTCGATAGTCGGCCGCCAGCGCGTTCGGGGTCCGGTACAGATCCTCTGGCGCGATCGGGTGGTCGGCGCGCGGCGCCCGCTGTTCGGCGGCGGCGCGAGCCGGCCCTCCAGCGCCGCCCCGATCCGTCCCGCCGAGGCTCACAGCCGGGACCGGATCGCCCACAGGTCCGGGAACGCCGCCCGGAACAGGGTCGTGCGCAGGTACTCGGCTCCGGCGGATCCGCCGGTTCCGGGCTTCGTGCCGATCGTTCGCTCCACCATCTTCACGTGTCGGTAGCGCCACTCCTGGATGCCCTCGTCCAGGTCCACCAGGCGCTCGCACAGGTCCGCGTTGCGGGCGTCGTCGCGGTAAAGTCCGATCAGCACTTCCTGGAGCTCGGGCGACTCCTCGACTGCGTGGCTCGGGTCGCGCGCCAGGAGCGCCTCTGGCACGGCGTAGCCCTCGCTGGAGAGGTATCGCAGGAAGGCGTCCCAGAGCGTGGGAGATCTCCAGCGCGCTTCCAGCGCCTCCCGCGCCGGCCCCTCGGGGGTGCGCTCGATCGCGCCCTCGCTCTTGAGCCCCAACTCGAACTCCAGTTCCCGGAACTGGTGCGACTGAAATCCGCTCCCGCTCTCCAGGCGTTCGCGGAAGGTCAGGAACTCCAGGGGCGTCATCGTCTCCAGGATATCCAGCTGAGCGACGAGCACCTTGAGGATCGTCAGCACCCGCTTGAACGCGTGCTGCGCCCTCGGCAGGTCGCTCGCGAGCAGCAGCCTCTTGACGTAGTCGATCTCGTGGAGAACCTGTTTGAACCAGAGCTCGTACACCTGGTGGATGACGATGAAGAGCATCTCGTCGTGCTCGGGACCGTCCGAGCGCGGGCTCTGCAGCGACAGCAGCTCCGGAATCTTCAGGTAGTTGGCGTAATTGACGGCCTCGGGAGCTGTCACGCGGCCGTCTCCCCGAGGTGCGCGCGCAGGTCGGCCACCCACGCGCGCATCGTGGCGTCGTGGCCCATGACGAATCGGGACACGAAGCGGTAGATCGGGTTGTACACGGACCCGTCCTCGGTGATCGTCAGCAGCGTGCCCTCACCGTCGGGCCGCAGCTCGTAGGTCCAGGTGCCGCCGAACGGCAGATCCTCGTCCAGGATGCGAACGACCCACCGCCGCCCCGGATCGCCCTCCTCGACGCCCAGCGTCATCGCCCCGGTGGACGAGAGCTCCCTCCACGCCATGCGGCCGTTCCGGTCGGGGAGGCGCTCGACACCATCCACTCCCGCGCGCCATTTCGGATACGCGTCGACGTTCTCCATCGTCCCCCACACCTCCTCGGGTGACGCGGCGAGGCGCGCCCGCACGCTGGCCACGTGGTCCCGCGGCAGCAGGTAACCGACGAGCACGACGACGAGAACCAGCGCGATCAGCGCGCCGAGCGAGCGAAAGACCCACTTCACGATCGGAGCCTCCTTCTTCGATGTTCGCGCTACTCGGCCTCGTCGCGAAATCCGAGGCGCGGGGTGTAGCGCTGAACCGACTTGTACGGGTCCGGCCAGTCCAGCTCCCAGCCCAGAGTGTAGGCGGCGTGCCTGGTCCAGTATGGATCGTACAGGTGCGCGCGCGCGAGCATGCACAGGTCCGCGCGTCCGGCGGCCAGGATCGTGTTCACGTCCATGAACGACGAGATGTTGCCCACGGCCATCGTGTGGATGCCGACCTCGTGCCGGATGCGGTCGCTGAACGGAGTCTGGAACAGACGGCCGTAGACCGGCTCCTGGTCGGGCACCGTCTGGCCGGCGGAGACGTCCACGATGTCGCAATCGTGCATCTTCAACAGCCGCGCGACCTCCACCGCGTCGTCCGGTTCCATGCCCCCGGGCTTCCAGTCGATCGCGCTGATGCGTACCGACATGGGTTTCTCGCCCGGCCACGTCGCGCGAGCCGCGTCGAACACCTCGAGCGGGAACCGCATGCGGTTCTCGAGCGATCCGCCGTACTCGTCCTCGCGCCGGTTGGTGAGGGGGGAAATGAAGGCGGCCAGCAGGTAACCGTGCGCCATGTGAACCTCGAGCAGGTCGAAGCCGGCGGCGGCCGCTCGCTCCGTGGCGGCGACGTAGTCGCCCATGGCCTCGTCCATGTCGGCGCGCGTCATCTCCCTGGGCACCTGGTTGCGCGGCGTGTACGGTATGGGGGAGGCGGACACGAGGGGCCACGTCCCGTCTTCGAGGGGCGCCTGCTCGCCTCCGTCCCAGAGCGCCTTGGTCGCGCCCTTGCGGCCCGCGTGGCCGAGCTGGATGCCCACTTTCGCGGCGCTGTTGTCGTGGATGAAGCGGACGATCCGGCGCCACGCGTCGGTGTGTTCGTCGCGGTAGAGTCCCGCGCACCACGGCGAGATCCGGGCGTCCCTGCTGACGTCCGTCATCTCCGCCATGACCAGCCCGGCGCCCCCGACCGCACGGCTGCCCAGGTGCTGCAGGTGCCAGTCGCCCACGGTCCCGTCGTCCGCCACGTACTGGCACATGGGGGACACCACGACCCGATTGGCGAGGACCACGTCGCGCAGTCGGAACGGGGTGAACATCGGCGGCGGGACGGGGCCGGCCGCGCCGCTCTCGACGGCCGGGGCGTTGTCGCCGGCCGGGGCGCTGTCGCCGGCCGGTGGCGCGCCCCTTTCCGCCGCCTCACCGGGGAACCGCGCCGCTCTCTGCGCGTCTCCTCCGGCCACCTGCCGCGCCGCTTCCCCGGCGTACCAGCGGTCCACCTCGGCGAGGAAGGCCGGGTCGCGCACGCGCAGGTCCTCGTGGGTGATGCGCAGCGATCGCGTCAGCAGGGTGAACGCGAACTGCAGCGGCTCCAGGTCCATGTAGCGCTCGGTGTCCTCGAACCACTGCAGGCTCGCCTGCGCCGCGCGCTGCAGGCTCTCGACCTGCGGCCTGCGCGCCGCCTCGTACGCCGCGAGCGCCGCCGGCAGATCTCGGGCGGCCGGCCCGCGCGCCGAGAGGGCGTCGGACAGAGCGATCGCGTCCAGCATGGCCATGCGCGTGCCGGACCCCACCGAGAAATGCGCGGTGTGCGCAGCGTCGCCGATCAGCACGACGTTCCCGACGGACCAGGACGCCGTGCGGATCGTTGGAAACCGGCGCCAGATCGACCGGTTGCGGATCAGCTCGTGGCCGTCGAGTTCCTCCTCGAAGAGGCGCGCGAGAAACGCAGCCGTGTCCTCTTCGGAGGCGTCGTCGAGGCCGGCGGCGCGCCAGGTCGCTTCGCGCGCCTCCGCGATGAACGTGGACCGGCCGGGTTCGTACTGGTACGCGTGGATGCGCCAGAGCCCGTGGCGGTCTTCCCGGAAATAGAAGGTGAACGCCGGGAACGGCTTGGTCGTCCCGAGCCACACGAATCGGTTCGGGCGGACGTCCATCTCGGTCCCGAAGTCCAGGCCCGATTCCTCGCGCACCCAGCTGTTGGCGCCGTCGGCGCCGACGATCAGATCGGCCCCGGACAGTTCGCCCGGGTCGCGCACCTCGTGATCGAACGCGAGCACCACGCCCAGCTCCCGCGCGCGCCGCTGAAGCACCGCGAGCAGGGTCTGGCGGGACATGCCGCTGAAGCCGTGCCCCGTGGAGCGCAAAGCGCGGCCGCGGTAGTGCACGTCGATGTCGTCCCAGCGCACGAAGTGGTCGGTGACCAGTCGGTAGGTCTCGGCGTCGGCGCTCTCGACCTCAGCGATCGTGGCGTCGCTGAACACCACGCCGAAGCCAAAGGTGTCTTCCGGCCGGTTGCGTTCGAAGACCCGGATGTCGTGGGAGGGGTCGGCCCCCTTGAGGAGGATGGCCAGGTACAGGCCCGCCGGGCCGCCACCGACGATGGCGACCCTCACCGAAGCGCGTCCTCCCCGGAGGCGGACGCGGCGTCCCTTCCCCCGTCGGAGCCCGGCGCCGCCTCCGCCTCTCCCGGCTCGCGAGTCTCCGCGTCCCTCAGGAGCGCGTCCGCTACGATGAGGCGCTGGATCTCCGTCGTGCCCTCGTAGATCCTGAGCGCGCGCACGGAACGGTAGAGACGCTCCACGGGGTGCGAGGCCAGCACCCCGGGCCCGCCGACGATCTGCACGGCTTCGTCCACGATCCGCTGGGCCGCCTCGGTCGCGAAGGCCTTGGCCATGGCGGCGGGGATCGTGATGCGCCCGCCGGCCGTGTCGGCCTCCCAGGCCGCGCGGTACACCAGCAGCCGCGCCGCGCCGAGATCGATCGCCATGCGCCCGAGCTTCTCCTTTACGATCTGGAAGTCGGCCAGCGGACGGCCGAATTGGCGGCGCGCGCGCGCGTGCGCCAGCGCTTCGTCCAGGGCACGCCGGGCCATCCCGCAGGCGGCCGCGCCGACGGTGGGGCGCAGCCGGTCCAGCGTGGACATGCCGAGCATGAAGCCGCGGTTTTCCTCACCCAGGAGAGCGTCGGCGGGGATCCGGCAGGCGCGCAGCGCGATGCGCCCGAGCGGGTGCGGCGCCGACATCACCTGCGCGCCGTCGAAGTCGAGCCCGCGCGCGTCCGACGGCACGAGGAAGCAGCTGATTCCGCGGCTGCCCGCGTCCGGGTCGGTCGAGGCGAAGACGACGTACACGTCGGCGAGGCCGGCGTTGGAAATCAGGTGCTTGCCGCCGTCCAGCAGCCACCCGTCGCCGTCGCGAACCGCGCGAGTGCGCATCGCCGCCACGTCGGAGCCCGCCTCGGGCTCCGTCATCGCGAAGGCGGCGAGCGCGGCCCCTTCCAGCACCGGCCGGACCCACCGGTCCCGCTGCGCGTCCGAGCCCGCCCGCAGGACGGGGGTCAGGCCGAGCGCCTGGAGCGCCCAGACGGCGTCCGCGAGCGGGGACGCCCACGCGATGGCTTCGCGCGCCAGGCAGGCGGCCCGCAGGTCGCCGTCACCGATCGGCGCCAAGAGGCCGCCGCCCCCCAACGCGGCGGCAATCAGGCGGGCCTCGACGCGGCCCCCGGCGTCGTCGGACGGCTCGGGCCGGTCCGCGAGCGACGCGCACGCGAAGTCGGCCGCGCGGGCCGCGAAATCCAGGTGGCGCGGCTCCAGGAACGCGCGCACCGCGTCCGTGTCGATCACGCTCGCGCCACCCCCGCCGGACCCCGTGTCGCGCGCGCCGGCGCCGGTCCGCGTCCCTCCCTCGTCATGCCCTGAAATTCGGCGGCCGCTTCCCGACGAAGGCCTCGTACGCCTCGCGGAAGTCGGGGTGCAGCATCAGCGCCGCCTGGATCTGCGCCTCCGCCTCGAGCGCCGCTTCCAGGTCCATGTGCGCTTCCCGGTTGAGCGCGTCCTTGGTGATCTCCAACGCGAAGGCCGGACCCCGCGCGAGCGATTCGGCCAGCTCCCGCGCCCCGGCGAGCGCCTCGCCGTCCGGCACCACGCGGTTGTAGAGGCCTATGCGGTGCGCCTCGCGCGCGTCGATGAACTCGCCGGTCATGAGCAGCTCGCTGGCCTTCGCGAGACCGACGATGCGGGGGAGCATCCACGCGGCGCCCATGTCCGCGCCCGACAGTCCGACGCGGGTGAACAGGTAGGCGATCTTCGCCGACTCGGCGGCGACGCGCAGGTCGCACGCGGTGGCGATGACGGCGCCAGCGCCCGCGACCGTGCCGTTCAGGGCGCCGATCACGGGGCGGCGGCAGCGGCGGATCGCGCGCACCAGGTCGCAGGTCATGCGGGTGAACTCGAGAAGTCCGCGGAAGTCCCGCTCGAACAGCGCGCCGATGATGTCCTCCACGTCGCCGCCCGAGCAGAACGCCCGCCCCGAACCCGTGATCACGACCGCGCGCACGCCGTCCTGCTCGTCCAGTCCGTAGAACGCGTCGCGCAGCTCATCGTAGACCTCAAACGTGAGGGCGTTTAGGCGGTCCGGCCGATCCAGCGTGATCGTGACCACGCCGGACCCGGCGTCGTGCTCGTAACGGAAGGACTGCGGCGCGATCACCGGGTCACCGCTGCGCGCGCCCTCACGCGATCACCGCCGTCGCTTCGATCTCCACCAGCGCCCCCTCGTCCACCAGCCTCGGGACCTCTACCAGCGTCATCGCGGGATAGTGCCTGCCGAGGCGCTCGCGCCAAACGCCCCCCAGCTCGCGCCGCGCGGCAAGGTAGGCGTCCATGTCCGTGACGAACACGCTCATGCGCCCGATGCACTCCGGACCGCCGCCGGCGGCCGCCACGACGGCCAGGACGCGGTCCAGCACCGCGGCGAACTGCGTCGCGAAGCCGCCCTCGACGAGCGCGCCGTCGGGTCCGGTCGCGGTCTGCCCGGCGACGAACAGAATGCGGCCCTCGACGGGGGCGAGCAGCCCGTGGCGAAATCCGGCGGGCGCGCCGAGTTCCTCCGGGTCGATCGCGCGGAACACGCTCACCGGGCGCGCCCCGCACGCTCCAGGAACTCGCGCCGGCGCGCGCGTCGCCGGACGACCGCCCCTTCGCTCACCGGCGCAGCTCCCCGCCGTCCATGACGAGCGCCTCGCCGTTGATCGACGCCGCCCCGTCGGAGCACAGAAAGGCGACCGCGTGGGCGACTTCGGTGGGCGCGATCAGGCGCCCCTGCGGAGAGCGCTCGAGGATCGCCGCGCGCGCCTCCCGCTCGGTACGGCCGGTCTTCTCGACGATCCGATCGATGGAGCGGCGGGTCATGTCGGTGTCCACGTAGCCGGGGCACACGGCGTTCACGGTGACGCCGCTGCCCGCGACCTCCGCCGCGACGGCTCGCACGAACCCGACCGCGGCGTGCTTCGCCGCGGCGTAGGCGGCGATGTACGGTGCGCCGGTGATGCCGGCCACCGAGGCGACGGTGATCACCCTTCCCCTTCCCCGCTCCACCATCGCCGGCAGGAACGCGCGCGTGCACAGGAAGGGGCCGGTCGCGTTCACAGCGAGGGCTTCGTTCCACTGGTCCAGGGTGAGTCGTCGCAGCGGCTGCGCGAACGACGCCCCCGCGTTGTTGACGAGGATGTCCACCTCGCCGAGACGGTCGCCGGCCTCTCCGGCCAGGCGCTCGACCGCGGCCGGGTCGGTCACGTCGCAGGCGATCGCGTGCGCATCCCCGCCGGCCTCCCGGATGGCGGCGGCGGTGCTCTCCAGCTCCGCCGCCGACCGCGCGCATACCACCACGGCAGCTCCCGCCGCCGCGAGCGCCTCGGCGACCGCGCGGCCGATCCCACGGCCCCCGCCGGTGACCACCGCGCCGCGCCCGGCCAGACCGCTCACGCGAGGACCTCGCGCACCGATTCCGCCAGCATCTCCCCCAGGATCTCGATGGTGCGGCGGCCCTCCTCCGCGGTGGCCTCCGCCGGCCAGCCAAAGTACGCGCGCGGTCCACCCGCCGCCTCGAAGGTGTCCCGGCCGGCCTGCAGCGCGTCGACCAGCGACGCGGGGTTGGGCTCCAGCGCGGCGGCGATGTCGGACCGGACCAGATCGGGCCTCACGGCGAGCACGATCGACGTCTCGTAGCGGCCCGCGTGGCACGCGCCGCTCCGGAACTCCGCGCTCAGCCGTTCCGCGAGCCGGCGACGCGTGACGTCGGGGAAGGCGACGGCGATCCTGCCGGCCGCGGCGACGTCGGCCGCGGCATCGCGAAGGCAACGCACGTGCGAGGGGTCCAGGTGCGCGTTCGCGATGGCGAACACGCCGGCCCCCGCCCGAACGGCCGCATCCGCCGCCGCCACGACGAGCGCCCGCGCCGCGTCGGGCGGCGCCGAGATCGTCCCGGGAAAGCCGGCGGCGAAGGGAGCGGCGGTGTACGCCAGGGTCGGCAGGATCAGCGCGCACGTTCCCTCCGCCGCGAGCCGTCGCGCGCCCTCCTCCGCCATCGCCTCCGCGATGACGTTGTCCGAGCCGACCGGGAGATGCGGGCCGTGCGCCTCGGTGGCGCCCACCGGGAGCAACGCCGCCAGGGGACGAGCGAGCGAGCGCACCTCCTCCCACGTCAGGTCGGCGAGGCGGTGCACGCTTCCGGGTATGTGCGATTCGGCCAGGGCGCTCGGCATCGGGCTCCGGTGGAACTGACGTTCGGCCGCGCCGGCGCGCGACCCTCCTCGAGACGCAACTTCCCCCGCGCGGCCTCCCGCGCGCAACGGCTCGGCCCGATTGACCCGCGTTCCGGACCCGGCCTACTCTGCGGAATGCGCTACAGGGCACCGGACCGGCTCAACGCCGCGCGGTATTTCCTGGACGACCGCGTGGAGGAGGGGCGCGGGGATCGCGTCGCCCTCAGGACGGACGACGGAACGCTTACGTACGAGGACGTGCGCGTCCTCTCCAACCGCTTCGGGAGCGCGCTCCGGGACGCGGAGGTGCGCCCGGAAGAACGCGTGATCGTATCGATGCCGGACCGTCCCGAGTTCGTGGGCGCGCTGTTCGGCGTCCTGAAGGCCGGCGCCGTCGTCGTCATGGTGAACCCGGACCTGGAGTCCGAAGCGCTCGAACCGCTGTGCGCGTACACGCGCGCCCGCGCCGCGGTCGTCGGGGGTCCCGCCGGGAGGAGCTTCCGCGAACTCGCCGCGCGCACCGGCATGGCCGTGCTGGACGTGGACGACGCGGCCATGGCGGCGGCGATCGCCGCGTCCGCCGCCGAGCTGGATCCCTTTCCGTCCCACCGCGACGACGCTGCCATCTGGCTGTTCAGCGGCGGCACCACGGGGCGGCCGAAGGCCGTCGTGCAATCGCACGCGAGCTACGCCAACACGACCGAGCTGTACGGCAAGGGCGTGCTCGGGCTCACCGGGGACGATGTGACGATCTCCGTGCCGAAGCTCTACTTCGGCTACGCCCTGGGGTCGAACCTCTTCTTCCCCTTCTCGGTGGGCGGCTCCGCGGTCCTGTTCGAGGAGCGCTGCACCGCCGAAGCGCTGTTCGCGCGCATCGCCCGGCACCGCCCGACGGTGCTGGTGAACGTCCCCACGATGGTGAACCGGATGGTTTCCCACGCCGCCGCGGCGGAGCAGGACCTTTCCTGCCTGCGGCTCGCCACGTCGGCCGGCGAGGCGCTCCCGCCGGAGCTGCACCGGCGCTGGGATGAGACGTTCGGCGTGGAGCTGCTGGACGGGCTCGGCACCGCGGAGATGTGGCACATCTTCCTCACCAACCGCCCCGGCGACGTGCGGCCCGGCACGCTCGGCCGCGTGGTGCCGGGCTTCGAGGTGAAGCTGTGCGACGAGGCCGGGCGGCCCGTCCCCGACGGCGAACCGGGGCGGCTCTGGGTCCGCGGCGACTCGCGCGCGGCCGGCTACTGGCAGGAGCCGGAGAAGACGCGCGACGCGTTTCGCGGCGAGTGGTATGTCTCCGGCGACATGCTGCGCCGGGACGGGGGCGGATACTACGTCTACTGCGGGCGCGCCGACGACATGCTCAAGGTGAGTGGAAAGTGGTTTTCGCCGGGCGAGCTGGAAGACTGCCTGTTGCGGCACGACGCGGTGAAGGAGGTCGCGGTCGTCGGGGTGGCAGACGGGCAGGGCCTGGTCAAGCCGGTCGCCTTCGTCGTGCCGGTGGAAGGGCTCGGGCGGGACGCGCTGGCGGGCGAGCTCCAGGATTTCGCCCGGCGCCACCTGCAGCCCTACAAGTACCCGCGCGAGGTGCGGTTCCTCGCCGACCTGCCGCGCACGCACCTCGGCAAGGTGGACCGCGGGCGGCTCGCCCGGGGCGCGTAGGACCCGAACCCGTGGTTGCCGCGCGACCGCGCCCTCCGCGCCGGAGGCCGGCGGCCGGGCACCGACCGCTACTCGGGGGGCGCCACCAGCGGAAGGTAGATGCGAATCGCCGTGCCCCGGCTGACCTCCGGGATCACCTCGATGCAGCCCCCGCAGTCCTCTACCGCCTGCCGGACGTAGGTCAATCCGAGCCCGGCGTGATCCTCCTTGGTGGAGTAACCGGCGCGGAAGATCTTGCCGGCCAGCTCGGGGTCCAGCCCGGCGCCCTCGTCACGCACCGTGAGGGTCGCGTAGTTGCCGGCCGCGATGGGCCCGGTGACGCCGGAGCGTTCCTCCAGCACGCTGTGCAGATCCACCTCCACCTGCACGGTTCCGTCCGGGCCCAGCAGCGCTTCGGCCGCGTTGATGATGAGGTTGTCGATGAGGCGGCGGAGCTGCACCGGATCGGCCTCGATCCATGGGTCGTAGCTGGCGGAGAAGATCAGGCGCTCGCTCGGCAGCCGGCGCAGGTCCCGGTGGAAATAGGCCACCTCCTCGCGCGCGAGTTGGGCCAGCGATATTCTCGCCGCCTCCTTCGCATCCCACGAGCTGAATACGATCGCGATGATGCGCCCGAACGCCTCGTCCATCGATTCGTCGTGGTCCGAGAACTCGGCGAACACGGCGCGGGTGCTTTCCAGGCGCTCCCTTATCCGCCCCGGGTCGGAGCCCCGCTCGAGATCGGTGACGGCGGCCAGGAACTCATCCGCGAGCCTGTTGCGCAGGA
>DATKCH010000007.1:0-37058 GCA_035513295.1 Longimicrobiales bacterium | reverse complement strand
GGCCCACTCCCGGCGCGCCGTCGCCCGGCACGCGTCACCATCCCGCATGATCGAGGGACGATGCTGGAGCCGCTCCAGAGCACCGAGTACCGCTTCGGCGGTCTGATCGTCGGGGGGCAGGCGCACGGTGTATGGGTCCGTTCCGCGCGCATCGGGGGCGTGTGGCACAACGCGCTGGTGTTCCGCCGGGAAGGAAAACTCTCGTCCGCCGCGGAGGTTGTGGTGGGAACGTCGTGGCACCAGGACCCGGAGACGGCCCGGCGTTCTGCGGAGGCGCTCGCCGAGGTCGACCTCCTGGCGTACTACCGGCGCGCGCTCCGGCCTCGCCCTCCTCTCTAGCGTACCGGCGCAAAAGTGTCGTCGACACACTAGCAGGTCGCAGAAGAAGGGGAGCGAGCCGCGTTGGGACCTGCTGGTGTCAGTTCTCGGCGGGCGCCGCGGAATCTATCGGTGCGACGGATTCCGTGGGCTCGGCCGCGGCCCCATCGCCGGCGGGCGCCGCCCCGGCCTCCGCGTCGGCGTCAGCGGCGGCGCGCCCCGTTCCCATCAGGTCCGGAGCGCCGAGCTCGGACATTGCCGAAGGCACTTCGGGGGTGATCGTCAGACCGGGGTCCTCCAGCGGCGCCTTCGTATACCATTGACGGTCGTCGGTAGTCTCCGCGTCGCCGCAAGCGGCCACGAGGAGGGCCACGGCCAGGCCCGCGAGCACCGCTTTCTTGGCGTCGATCATGCGCACGCTCTTGGTGAATCGGATTCGGGCGGCGTAATCTGGCGGCCGGCGCGCGCCGGCGCCAGCGTTGCGCTGGGGGTCGCCCTCTCGACTCGACGCTCCAGAGATTGCGGGCGCACGTCTTTGCCGGGCTGGGTTCATTGTCATGCGGCCCCAGTCGAATGTTCTCGGGGTGGGTGCTTGACTTCGGCGCCTCATTGTGGTTTTATTGCGCACTTCATCCACAGCAAAACACTAGCTGACGGGGAATACCGCAATGGCTGCGACCAATCCCAAGGTCATGGCGATGATCAAGGCGGAGCTCGCCAAGAGTCCATCGACTTCGAACGCCGAACTCCTGGAAAAGGCGAAGAAGATCGACCGATCGGTGGGAAGCCTGTCCGCCCGACAGTTCAATGCGCGCTATCCCCTGCAGGTGAAGCGTCGCAAGGAAGGCGGAGCGTCTTCCACCTCGAAGGCATCGGGCAAGCGGAAGGCCGGCTCCAGGACGAAGCCAAAGTCCAAGACGAAGGCGAAGCCAAAGTCGCGGGCCAGGAGGCGCCGCGCGCAGAAGAGCGCGGCGCCCGCGGCCTCGGGGAGCGCGCGCGGGCCGCGGAGCCAGGCCGCGCGGGCCGGGGCCGGAGACCGAGCCGCGGTGAGGAAGATCCTGCTGGACTATGCTCGCAAGGTGGCGGCGGCCGACAGCATGACCGATATGGTCGATCTGGTGATGGACGTCGACCGGTATGTCGACCGCGTCATGAAGGCCGCCGGCTAGCCCGGAGCGGGCGTCGCGTCGCGGGGCGCTTCGGCCCCGCGGCGGATAAGGGGCCGGCGATCCTGTCGCCAGCCCTTATCGCTACCGTTCAGGCACCTGTGGGCAGTCCAAGCGACGCGGCCGAATCCCTCATCGCGCCGATCACGTTGGCTATATGCTCGTCGAGCGGCACACCGATCAATTCCGCACCACCCGTGACGTCCCCACGGTCCACGCCACGCGCGAACGTCGGGTCCTTCAACTTCTTCTTCACCGATTTCGGCTTCATGTCCGAAATGCCGTTGGGCCGCACGAGTGCCGTCGCGGTGACGAGACCCGTGATCTCGTCGCACGCCACGAGGGTGCGGTCCAATTCAGACTCCGGCTCGACGCCTGTGTAATCGGCGCGGTGGGCCAGGATGGCGTGCAGCACCTCCTCCGGATAGCCGCGCTCCCGCAGCGCCTCCACCGCCACCAACGGGTGTCGATCGGGGTGCTTCTCCCAGTCGAGGTCGTGGAGCAATCCGGCCAGCCCCCACACCTCCTCGTCGGCGCCGTGCCGCCGCGCATAGAAGCGTACCGCGGCCTCCACGGATTTCATGTGGTTGCGAAGTCCCTCGCCCTCGACCCAGCTTTCGAGCAACGACAGCGCATCGTCTCGCGTAGGCACCCGCCCCCCTGGTCTGTCGGCCACACTCCCGCCGGCTCTCCGCGCGCGCCGAGTGGACCGGTCTGCACGTGCAGCGTCCCGGGAATCTCGGCCCGTGCGGGCCATCCGGGCAATCCGCGCTTGACCCTCCGTCGGCGTGCGGCGTAGCATCCTCGTTCGCGCGCCCGGCAGGCGGGCGTGCGATCCGCAAGCGAGGAGGGTCGGATTTGACGGGAGCAGGCGGCGCCGGCCCCCGGGTGCTGGTCACCGGCGCCGGGGGCCAGATCGGCTCCGAGCTGGTGCCCGCCCTGCGAGCGCAGCTGGGTGATGGCCGGGTGCTCGCGACCGACGTGAAAGACGTGGAGACGCGCCTGGGCGCGCCCTTCCTCGTTCTCGACAGCACGGACGGCGGCGCCGTTGCCGACACGGTCAGGTCGAATGGCATCGACACCATATACCACCTCGCCGCTCTTCTGTCGGTGACCGCCGAGGAACGCCCGCAGGCCGCGTATTCTGTCAACCTCGGCTCGCTCGTGGCCGTCCTCGAAGCGGCCCGGGAAGCCGGCGCCCGCGTGTTCGCGCCGAGCTCCATCGCCGCGTTCGGGCCGGGCACACCCCGGGAAGGGACGCCGCAGGACACCATCCAGCGCCCGACGACCATGTACGGCGTTACGAAGGTGGCGGGTGAGCTGCTGTGCGACTACTACCACCGCAAATTCGAAGTCGACACCAGGGGAATCCGGTATCCGGGCCTGGTTTCGCACGTAGCCGAGCCCGGCGGCGGAACCACCGACTATGCGGTGGACATGTTTCACGCCGCGCTGAGCGACGGACGCTACCGATGCTACCTGCGGCCGGACACGCAGCTGGACATGATGTACATGCCGGACGCCGTGCGCGCGGCGCAGGAGTTGATGCACGCGGACCCGGCGCGCCTGCGCCACCGCAACGCGTTCAACGTCTCGGCCATCCGCCTGACCCCCGCGCGCCTGGCGACGGAGATACGGGCGCTCGTCCCCGGCTTCGAGGTCGAGTACGACGTGGACGAGGGGCGGCAGGCGATCGCGGATTCGTGGCCGCGGGCGGTCGACGACTCCGCCGCATGCTCGGAATGGGGATGGCGCGCACGATACGACCTCACGGCCATGGCTCGGGAAATGATCGCGCATTTGTCCGCCCGTGCGCAGCCGGTGGGAGAGCGCTGATGGCGCACGACAGACTCGACGCCGTTCTCGACCGGCACGTCGCGGGTCTGCGGGAAGCCGGCACGGCGAAAGGCGCGGAGGCGGTCGTCACGGCCGTTCGTCCGCCGTCGGACGGCCGCGGACCGCGAGTGCGGCTGCGGGACGCCGGCGACCGGGAGTTCATTCGTATGAACTCGAACTCCTACCTCGGCATGTCCCTTCGGGAGCCGGTCATCGAGGCCGAGGAAGAAGCCACCCGGCGCTACGGCGCCGGGCCGGGCGCCGTTCGCTTCATCAGCGGCACGTACGATCCCCACGTGGAGCTGGAGCGAAAGCTGGCCGCCTTTCACGACCGCGACGCGGCGATGATATTCAGCTCCGCGTACGCGAGCGTCGTGAGCGCGCTCGTGCCGCTGACCGACGATGGCACGCTCGTCATCAGCGACGAACTGAATCACAATTGCATAATCAACGCCATGCGGCTATCCCGGCCGCAGGCTAGGAGGATATACGCGCACAATGACATGGACGCGCTCTCGGCCGCGCTGGCCGAAGCGGCGGATGAGGCGCCGGATACCCGAGCGAGGCGGGTGCTCGTCGTCACCGACGGAATATTCAGCATGCGCGGGGACAACGCCCCGCTGGCCGAGATCGTCGAGCTCGCCCGCCGACACGACGCGGCATTCTCCGAGAACGTCGTTGTCGTGGTCGATGACTCCCACGGGGTCGGCGCGTTCGGAGAAACCGGCCGGGGCGTCGAGGAACGTTGCGGCGCCCGCGCGGACGTGCTGGTCGCGACGCTGGGCAAGGCGCTGGGGGTGAACGGCGGCTACGTGACGGCGTCGGCCGCGGTGATCGGCTACCTGCGTGAGACGTCCATGATGTACATCTACTCCAACCCGATCACCGCGGGCGAAGCCAGCGCCGCGGCGGTCGCGCTGGACCTGCTCGACAGCGCGGACGGGCGCTCCCTGCTGGCGCGCCTGCGCTCGCTCACACGCCGCTTCGAGGAGGGCCTCGTAGAGCGCGGCTTCGAGGTGATCGCCGGGGAGCATCCGGTGGTCCCGCTCATGGTGCGCGACACGGATCGCACGCGCCGCCTGGTGGCGCACCTGCGGGAGAACGGCGTGCTGGCGACCGGGTTGGCGTATCCCGTTGTGCCGCGGGGGGACGAAGAGATCCGCTTCCAGATCAACGCCGACCACACCGAGGCCGACCTGGACGAGGTGCTGGACGCGTTGTCCTCCTTCGGGGCGTAGCGACGCGAGCGATTCAGCCGTGGTAGGATCGCAGCAGATCGATGAGGTCGGCGGCTTCCGACACCGGCGCGGCGCACGTTCGGCCCACGCACAGGTACGCGCGCGGGGATGCGCCGTCGATCATGGCCCGCACGGCCTCCGGCAACTCCGCCGTGTCCGCGTCGTGGGGCCGGACGCGACGCACGACGGTGCGGGGTCGCGGAGTTTCCAGTGCCGCACGCCACAGCTCCGAGTCGGCCTCCTCGGCCACGACCACTAGCTTGCCGACCGATCCGGTCGCCCAGTCCGCCGCGCGCAGCCACGTGGCCATCGCCGTGGGCGCCCGCTCGGCCACCCTCCCGAAGGCCCCCAACGCCGCCGTCGCCGCGTCCCGCAGGTCGGCCGCCGGGGCGCCCGAGCCAAGCGCGGCGAGCCGCAGCAGCCCCAGGGCGGCCGCGGCCGGCGGCGAAGGCGTCGGCGAGTCGGTCACGCCGTAGACCGGGTCGGACAGCACCGTATCCTCGAGGTCCGTGGGGCGATCGAGGAAGGCGCCGCTGCCGGGGTCCCGGAACCGGTCCAGGATGACCCCGGCGAGCGCGCGCCCACGATCGAGGTCGTCCACCCGGCCGTACACCTCGAACGCATCCAGCGCGGCCAGCAGCAGGTAGGCCTGGTCCTCGAGGAGCTCGATCCTCCGACCCTCGTCGGCCGGCGCGATCCGGTGCGCGACGCCCGCGCCATCGCGCCAGCCCTCCCGCCATACGCGGTCCAGGGCGCGCAGGGCTTCGACGCCGGCGCGCGCCTCGCCCGCGTAGCGCGCCGCGGCCAGGAACCCGGACGCGACCAGCGAGGTCCAGCCGGCGTACAGAGTGCGGTCCACGTACGGTACCGGCCTGTGCGCGCGGTCGTCGCGCAGCGCCTGCTCCACGTGCTCGAGCATCCGGCCGGTTTCGCGGGAGGACAGGCCCAGCGCTCCCGCGACCTCGTCGGGCGTGCGCGCGAGCCACAGGACCCGGCGGGACGGGTCGCTGTGGAGCGCCGCCGCTTCGTCGTCCAGGCCGTAGCGGAGGGTGGCCGCGCGGAGCAGGAGATCGTTGCGATCCACCGCGTCGCGCACCTCGCCCTGCGTCCAGGTCCAGTAGGCGCCGTCGTCGGCGGGACCTGCGTCCGCGTCCTGGGACGCGGGGAAGCCGCCCGCCGCGAGAAGGTCCGGCGCGAGCTCCCTGTAATAGCGGAGCACGCCGGCACAGACGCGCGCCCAGCGTTCCTCGCCGGTCGCGGCGTGCGTGCGCGCGTAAGCCTCGAGGAGCGGCCCGTTGTCGTACGCCATCTTCTCGAAGTGGGGGACGAGCCAGCGGGCGTCCACGGTGTAGCGGTGGAATGCTCCGCCGAGCTGGTCGTGGATGCCCCCGCGCGCCATGCCGTCCAGGGTGTCGCGCACCACACGCTCCATCCAGGGCTCGCCGGTGTCCAGGTGCCGATCCAGCAGCAGCAGCAGCGCCCCCGGATTCGGGAACTTGGGGGCGCCGCCGAAGCCGCCGGCGCGCACGTCGAAGATGCCCGCGTACGCTTCTATCCCGGCGGAAACGATCTCCCGCGAAAGCGCGCTCTCCGCGCGCTCCGGCGCGACCGGCACGATGCGCTCCGCGAGCGACCCGGCCGCCCGCAGGGCCCGCTCGCGCTCGTCCGACCACACGCTCGCCATCTCCGCGAGGACGCGGCGGAAGGCGGGCCGGCCGGCGGCGTCCGCGGGCGGGAAGTAGGTGCCTCCGTAGAACGGGTCCCCCTCCGGCGTGAGGAAGGCGGTAAGCGGCCATCCCCCCTGCCCGGTGAGCGCCTGGACGGCGCGTTGGTAGCGCGCGTCCACGTCCGGGCGCTCGTCGCGGTCCACCTTGACGGGCACGTACAGCTCGTTGATCAGGGCGGCCGTTTCGGGGTCTTCGTAGCTTTCGCGGTCCATCACGTGGCACCAGTGGCACCACACCGCGCCGATGTCGAGCAGGATCGGCTTGTCCTCGGCGCGCGCGCGCTCGAAGGCGGGCTCGCCCCAGGGCATCCAGTCGACGGGCTGGGTGGCCCCGTGCGCGAGGAACGGCGACGGAGACCCGTCGAGCGAGGGGCGCGTGCGGTCAGCCATAGCGGAATCCGGCCCGGCGCATGGTTAGGGGTTCGACGATCGGCAGGCCGCTGGCGTGGAGGGAGTGCGGCACATCCTCCAGCTTCTCCGGGGCGCGGCGACTCGGTCGCGCCAGGAGCGCGGCGTCGCGGCGCTGGTCGATCCCGTACAGGGTCACGGAGAACGCCCGCCCCGGGAACGAGCGCAGCGCGGCGCGGATCTCGGAGGTCATACGCGCGAGCTGGGACACAGGTCGGCGAGCACGCACGCCTCGCAGCGCGGCCTGCGCGCCACGCACACCTCCCTGCCGTGGTAGATGAACAGGTGCGGCAGATCGATCCACTCATAGCGCGGGACGATCCTCGCCAGGTCGGCTTCGATCCTCTCGGGGGCGATCTCGCGCGTCAGCCCCAGCAATCCCGACAGGCGCTTCACGTGGGTGTCCACCACGACCCCCGCAGCCACTCCGAAGGCGTTGCCCATGACTACGTTCGCCGTCTTGCGCCCGACGCCCGGAAGCCCGGTCAGCGCGCCCATGTCCTCGGGCACCTCCCCGGCGTGGCGATCGACGACGGCGTTCGCCATGCCCAGGAGGCTCTTCGTCTTGTTGCGGAAGAAGCCGGTCGGGCGGATCACATCCTCGACCTCCTCCGACCGCGCCCCGGCCAGCTGGCCGGCATCGGGCCAGCGCTCGAACAGGCGCGGGGTGACCTCGTTGACGCGCTCATCGGTGCACTGCGCGGACAGGATCGTCGCCGCGAGGAGTTGGAACGCGCCCTCGTGGTCGAGGCTGCAGCGCGCGTCCGGGTACTCCCCGTGCAGGCGCCGAATGATCTCGGCGACGCGCTCGCGTTTCCGCCTCAGGCTTTCTCGACTCATCGATTCTTCCCAACCCCGCGCCTCCTGAAGCGGTCCCGCACGTCGTCGACCTCGAGCGTGTTCCACACCGCCGCCGGGTCCAACCAGCCCTTGCGGGCGACGTCCACGCCGAACCTCACGTAGTCCAGCTCGGCTGTGGAATGCGCGTCCGGATTCACGGCGGTTTCGACGCCCAGCACCCGCGCCCGGTGCCACCAGCGCCAGGGCAGGTCGAGGCGTCGGGGGCTCGCGTTGATCTCGACCGCGACGCCGGCCGCCGCGGCGTACTGCAGGATCGCTTCCAGGTCCACCCGGTATCCCTCCCGCTGCAGCAGCCGGCGGCCCGTCGCGTGTCCGAGAAAGGTCACGGCCGGATGGGCCAGCGCCGAGAGGATGCGTTCGGTCTGTGCGCGCTCCTCGAGTCCGAACGAGGAATGCACGGAGGCGACGACGTAGTCCAGCGCCTCCAGCGCATCGCCGGCGTCCGCGAGGTCGAGCCGGCCGTCGGGCAGGATGTCGGCCTCGATGCCCTGGAAGAGCCACAGTTGCTCGCCGTTGCCGGCGTTCCATTCGTCGATCTCTTCGCGCTGCCGGGCGATCTGGTCGGGTCCCAGACCGCCGGCGTACGCGGCCGCGCGCGAGTGGTCGGCGATCCCCAGATAGCGCCAGCCGCGGGCGAGCGCGGCGCGCGCCATGTCGACCACGCTGGCGGCGCCGTCCGACCACGTCGTGTGGTTGTGGAAGCAGCCGCGCAGGTGTCGCGTCTCGAGCAGCATTGGCAGGGCGCCTTCGGCGGCCAGGTCGGTTTCGCCGAGGCCCTCGCGCAGCTCCGGCGGCACCCACGCGAGTCCGATCGCGGAGTACGCGTCCTCCTCGCTGTCGACCCCGATTTCCGCGCCGGCGGGGTCGAGAAGCGTTCCGCCCCGAAGCTCGAGCCCGGCGAGCGTCGCCCGGGCGGCGAACGCGTCGAAGTGCTCCCGCGTCCCCGTCTCGCGCAGGAGGGCGAGCGCGAAGCGGCCCGGCGGGACCACGACCAGGCGAACCGCGAAGCCGTCGGCCAGGCGCCCATCCGCCTCCGACGGGGACGCGCGGCGACCGCTCGAGAGCGCCGGTTGCGCCAGGAAGACGTCCACCACGCGCGGCGCGTCCGTTGTCTCGGCGCTGACGACCAGGACGGCCTCCCGGTGGAGCTCCTCGCGCCGCCGGACGGTCCCCGCGATCGCGACCTCCAGCACGGCGTCCAGGGAGCGCATCGACTCGGCGAAGCGGCCTGCCGCGCGATCCGCACCCGAAATGAGCCGGCGCCCCGACGTCGCGCGCACGAACGCCACTCCCTCCAGCACGGACGCCTGGACGCGCTGGCCGAATCCCTTCACTCGGCTCAGCCGCCCGGCCGCCGCGGCGCGCTCCAGGTCGTCGACGGACCGGATGTCCAGCTCGTCGTGCAGGGCGCGCACCTTGGAGGGGCCCAGGCCGGGAACCCGGAGCAGCTCGAGCAGCCCGACGGGCGTGCGATCGCGGAGCTCGGCGTGGTAGCGGGATTGCCCGGTCGCGGCGAGCTCCTCCACGACGGCCCGGGTCGCGGGGCCGATGCCCGGGAGACCCGCTAGGGCCCCGGTTCCGATCAGCTCCTCCAGGGACTCGCTCGCCTCCTCCAGTGCCCGAGCCGCGCCCGCGTAGGCGCGCACCTTGAAGCGGTTCTCGCCCTGCAATTCCAGGAGCGTGCCGATCTCCGCGAGCACGAGCGCGACAGCGTGCCGGTCCAGCGCGCTCACGCGCTCACGCGCCGGCCACGGCGGCCAGGGCCCGGCCGGCCAGGGTCAGGGCCTCTCCGCGCGTGACCACCGAGCGCAGCCCGTCCAGCTCACCCCCGGGGAGGATGTTCGCGAACGGATCCTGCCCGTCGGGCCGCGCCTCGAACCGTTCGTCGAAGCCGCGCGGGCCGAAGCCGGCCCGCGCGTCCAGCGTCCCGAAGCCCGGCCGGTCGGCCCTCATGCCGGTAACCAGCAGGACCTGCAGCTCGCCGGGCGGCGCGGCCCAGAAGAAGCCGTTCACCGGCTCGGGCGTCGCGGAGGGCTCGACGCGCGTCCAGAAGAGCGTGCCGGGCAGCTCCAACCAACCGGCGCCGCCCGGCGTATCGCCCATGGGTCCGGGGACCGCCAGCGCGCGCGCCGCGGCGCGGTCCAGCGCGTAGCTCGGCTTGCCCGCGCGCCAGTAGTGGAACGCGTGGTAGACCAGCCGGGCGTGCGCGCGGAACACGTCGCCGCGCGGCCCGCCGGGCTCCTCCGGTCCGATGACCTCCACCAGCCGTCGCACCGGCTCGAGTAGCGCGAATGCATCGGGGTCGGTCGGGGCGGCGTCCCGCAGCTCCAGGTCCTCCTGGATGGCCCCGAAGCGCGCGACTTCTATGGAAGGATGGGCGAACACGAGCTCGTACGGGTTCAGCGGGCGGCCCCGTTCACCGCGCGCGCCTCGATTTCCACCTCGATCACCCGCGGCGTCTCCCCGCGCAGCAGACGCCTGAGGCCGCCCCAACGGGAAGGGCTGCGGACGAGAACCACCGTGACGTCGAAAGCCGTTTCCTCGGGAAGGCCGGCGACGACGTCCAGGAACGCCACGTCCGCCGGCTGCGCGGGTACCTCCGCGTCGTACGAGCGACCGTCCAGGCGGAACCGGACGGGTCCCCGCGCGGGCCACTCGAGTTCCAGGTACCGGGTCCGTTCGACCGCATACCATCCGTCCGGAAGGGGCTCGCCCGAGCGATAGTAGAACGCCTCGAACGACGTCCCGTCGAAGCGGCGGAATTCCTGGTCCGCGGCGTAATCCACGCCCTCGAGCGCGTCCTCCGCAGCCAGGGACTCCAGGTGGTGGCGAAGCTCGTGGGTGAGGGTCTCCCAGAGCTCATCCTCCCAGCGGAACGAGGCGTCGCGGGCGGCGAGCGCGCGGAACGAGCCGTGGTAGAGGACGAGGCGGGACCGCAACGTGTCCGGGCCCTCCCATTCGGACGGGTACGACTCCGTGAGGCACTCCCCGAGGGTGTACACGCCCGGCGTGTCCGGGTGCGAAACGCGCTCGCGGGAGACCGTGAGGCCGTCCACGCCGGCACGGTACTCGTCGGGTATCTCCTCCCAAAGCCGGCGGGCTCGCGCCTCGAACGTTCGAAAATCCATCGGACCCCGAATCAGTGGCCCGCGAGCCGGGCGGTCAAGGTCGCGGGCGCGAGACGGCCCCGCCGGGGATCCCGGCGGGGCCGTGGGGGCGCGGCCGTTGCGATTCGCCTCGCCGCCGGTTCACACCGGGCGGGGGCGGGACGCCGCTACGGCACGAGCTCCTGCGGATCGTACTTCAGGAAGAACACGCCCTCCGCGCCGCTCGAAACCACGATCGTGCCGCTCTCGAAGAACGGATAGTTGCTCCAGGAGCCGTCGAACTCGACCTCCTCGCTCCAGGGAACGGTGTCCAGGAAGCCCACCTCGACGGGGTTCTCCCGATCGCCGATGTCCAGGATGCGCAGTCCGCTCACGTAGTTCGACTGGTACATTAGGTCGCCCTTGATGTACAGGTTGTGGTCGATCGTGAACGTCTCGCCGAAGTGCTCCTTCACCATGACCGGGTCGTCCAGGTCGGACACGTCCCAGATCAGCGTGCGCGTGCCGGGCATCGGCGTCCCGGCCTGGATGGAGGCGGACTCGTCGCCTTCGTCGTCCATGTAGAAGTAGCGGTGATCCTCGGTGATCCAGCCCTGGTGGGCGTACCCGACGTTGGGGTAGTCCGCGGACGACAGCGCGACCGGGCTCTCCTTGTCGGTGACGTCGGCGATCGACAGGGCGTTCTCGTTCGAGCCGAAACAGATCTCCTTGCCCACGTGCTCCGAGTCGGGACCGTCGTAGACGATGCACATTGCGTCGTGCGAGTAGCCCGTGCCGGCGTTGCCGGTGTTGGTGTCGGCGAAGCAGCCGGCGAACACCGGGTTGGTCGGTGTACGGATGTCGATCATGTGGTACGCGCCGCCGCAGGTCTCCCCGCCCCCGTTCGAGCCGACGGAGTAGGCGAAGCCCGTTTCCTCATTGATCACGATGTTGTGCGCCGAGGCGAAGCCGCCGTAATGCGCCGTCTCCTCGAACGTCGCGGGTGCATCCCGGACGTCCCGCAGCCGGCGCAGGTCGAACACCTGCATGCCGTGGTTGCCGGCTCCGTCGGCCACGACGAACACATGGTCGCGGTACACCTTCATGTCCCGCCACGCGTTCGAGATGGAGCCCGCCGTCTTGGGCAGGTTGCCGAGGTAGACTGGGTTGCTCGGGTCCGAGATGTCGATGAACGCGGTGCCATCGGTCCGCCCGACGATCGCGATCTCCGCGCCCGTCTCGGGGTCCGTCCAGCCCCACACGTCATTGGTCTCGGCACCGCGCCCGCCGCCGATCGCGGACACCGGCAGGAACGAGGAGATGCTCACGTTGTCGCACCCGAACTGGTCGGCCGTACCGCCGGCGCAGCCGATCTCCGTCCCGACGAGGGCCGGCAGACCTTCCTCGATCGGACCCATCAGCTTGCTCGAGACCTCCCAGCCGTCACCGGCGCGCTCCAAGACGATGGCCGAACCCAGGCCGCCGTCGTCGGACGTCTGCCCGGCGATGACGAGGTCGCCGCCGGGCGACTGGACCAGCACGCCGCCGAAACCGTCGCCGCTGTCCATGTCCGTGTCGGACGCGAGCTTGGAGGCCGCGCGGAACGCGCCGTCCTCATAACCGATCGAGTAGATCCGCCCGGATCCGTCGGCGCCGGGCGCGCCGACCCACAGCTCGCTGTCCCGCGGCAGCAGCGCGGCGCCGAACTGCGCGCCCGGCTGCCGATCGAAGGCGGCCAGCGAGGGGCCTGCCTCCCACGCCCCGGTCATGTCATCGCGCGAGTAGGTATAGACCTCTCCGCGGCCACCGTCGCGGCCCGTGGCGGCGACGAGCGCGCGTCCGTCCAACCACGCCACCGCGGCCCCGAACGCGTCCCCGGGCTGCGACGCGTCCTCGCCGAGGCTCAGGCGAGCCTCGTGCTCCCACGTGCCGTCCCCGGACCGCCGGTAAATGTAAGCGGCGCCGCGCGTCTGCAGCTCCTCGCTCGCCTGCAGCGCGCCGGTCAGCAGACGGCCGTTCTCGTAGGCGAGCGTCCACCCCGAGAACTCGCTGGAGTCCGCCTCGGCGGGACTCAGCACCGCCTCGTGCACCCACTCGCCGTCCTGCTTGTGGAAGACGTGCACCGCTCCGCGGCGCTCGTTGTGGCCCAGCGCCGAAACGAACAGCAGGCCGTCGGCGACCAGGCCGTACCGGCCGAACGACGACCCCACCTCGACCGCCTCCGGACGCAGGAACGACCGGAAGACGGGCCCCTGCGGGCCGCGATCGTAGACCCAGACGCCCCCGGTGCTCTCGTCCAGTGTGGTGCCACCGACGATCAACTCGTCGTCCGTCATGGCGAGGAAGCGACCGAAGAAGTCGCCTCCTTCGTGCTCGGGAGCCGTCAGGGTGGCGACCTGAGACCAACCGGACCCGGCGTCGGCGAATGCGTAGATGGTGGCCGGCTCGTCCTGGACGAGCGGCTCGGCGATCAGGATGACCTGGCCGTCGGTGGCCGCCGCGGCGCCGAACTGCTGCGCGCCGGCCCTGGAGCCGATTCCCGCCCCGGCGAACGCCAGGGTCACCGCATAGACTGCCGTTCGCATTCCGTTCCCCCGTTCGAATGTCGTTCTACGGCGCCGCCCGCGCGGTGCCCGTTCTCTCGAAGTACAGAACTCCCCCGCCGAGCCCACCCACGAACAGCTCCAGCCGACCGTCACCGTCGACGTCACCCAGCGCCGGCGCGGCGTACGGCATCAGCGCGCCCGGGAATGGCGACGCCTGTTCCTGAAATTCGGGATTCGTGGCGTCGCCGACGTTGCGAAGGAAGACGATTCCCTCGGTCTCCGAGCCGACCACGAGGTCCAGGTCCCCGTCGCCGTCGAGGTCCACCAGCACCGGAGCGGACCTGCGTCCGACATCGACGCCCAGGTATTCGTCGCTTACCAGCTCGAAGCGCGGGTCGGCGGTGCCTCCCTCGTTCCTGTAGAAGTTCAGCGTGCCGGAGGCCTCGCCGACGATCAGGTCCAGGTCGCCGTCTCCGTCCAGGTCCCCCAGCGTGGGGACCGCGTTGGCGCCCCGGGTGAGCGTCAGGAGAGGCGCGGCCGCTGGTTCGTAGGCGGGCGCCTCGCGCGATCCGCGGTTCCACAGCACCAGGACGTCGGGTCGCCACGTGCCCAGGACCATGTCCAGGTCTCCGTCGCCGTCCAGGTCCCCCAGGGCCGGCGCGTTGTGATATGCGCCCTCGATGTCCAGCGGCCCGCGCAGACGGTAGGACGGCCGCGCCGCGCCGCCCGTGTTTTCGTAAAGATAGATGCGCGACGTGCGCCCATCGGTTGGATCGATCTTGTTCGCGAGCAGCAGGTCCAGGTCGCCGTCGCCGTCCCAGTCCACCAACGAGGGCACGCTCTCGGCGCCGACGTCCACCTGCGAGATGTAGCGGGTCGTGCGCAGCGTGAACGCGCCGGCCTCCTGTTCGAAGAAGTAGAGGTTGTCGGCCGCGTTTCGGTTGGCGTCGTACGCTCCGCCCAGCACCCCAATGACGAGGTCGGCATCGCCGTCCCCGTCGGCGTCGCCGAACGTGGGCGCGTTGTAGCCACTGGTGCTGACCGGATCGGATGCCGGAAACGGGACCGGCACGCCGCTCATGTCGGGGCGCTCGCACGTGCCGGTGTTCTCGATCAGGAGCAGGCCGGGCTCGAAGAAGTCCCCCCAGAACAGGTCCACGTCCCCGTCGCCGTCCACGTCGGCCAGCGCCATGGTGTTGGCGCCGTGCAGGCTGGGACCCGTCACTGGCACGGTGTCCGCGGGCGGCCGGTACAGCGGGTTGCCGTACTCGGCGACGATCTCGATGCCCTGGAAACGGTCCTCGACGTGTCGGAAAGGCGCCGCGCTAGCGCCGATCCGGCCGGTGGCTTCGTAGCGGGTGATGGTGCCCGTGAGGCGTCCGATCAGCAGGTCGAGGTAGCCGTCGCAGTCGATGTCGGCCGCGTTAGGAATGTTCTGCCGGTCCGAGAAGATGGCGCCGCCGCGCGCGTCGCGTAGGGTGTCCGCGGCAAGGCGGAAGCCCCGATCTCCCTCGTTGAGGTACAGCCGCACGTAGCTGAACGGCTGCTCGGCGAGGAGATCCGGGTCGCCGTCTCCGTCCACGTCCACGAACCGGAACCACTCGCCGACGGGGACGGCGGGGCCGAGATCGGGCGCGTAAACGTAGCCGTCGCCCGTCCGCTCGAAGAACAGGAGCTGGTCGTTTCGCTCCTGGACGACGAGGTCCAGGTCGCCATCGCCGTCCAGGTCGACGAGCTGCGGCCGCGGCGCGTTGAACCCGCCCAGGAAGGGGAAGGCGTACTCGGCGCCGTCGGCGTCGAACACCGGGAACGGGTCGATCCGGCCCAGCCATTCGCCGGACGCGGCGGCGTCCGGGCCGGCCGCCGGGGGCGCCGCCGCGTCCCGTGCGGCGCCCGCGCACGCCGCGAGCGCGAGCGCGGCGAGCGCCGCCGCTTGGAGATCATCGAGGCGCGGGCTCCGCCCCCACCCGCGGGCCATCCCTCCCGCGCCGTCCGCCGGAACCACGCTACCTCGCCCTCATCAACGCGATCCCACCGGACTGCAGTCCGAGTGGCGCGCTCGCGGCGAGCCGCCGGGCTCGCAGGTCGAATACGTCGAGCGTGCCGGGGGTGGCGCCGACGGCCTCGTTGGACACGAAGGCGTACCGGCCGTCGGGGCTGATCGCGACGCCGTGGGTGATCGGCTGGCTCGTCGCCAGCCGGTCCAGCTCGCGCCCGGCGGACAGGTCGAAGAGCGCGATCTGCTGCGCGCCCTTGAGGGAGGCCACGAGGGTCTCGCCGTCCGGAGTGATGTCGAGGTTGTAGGGCCCCGCCCCCGTCGCGAACCTGCGCGTCACGCGCCAATCGCGCGTGTCGATCTCCAGAACCTCGCCGCGCTTGTTGCAGGGCACGTAGATCAGCCCCGCGCGGCGGGCGACGCCGGGTGTGACCCACGTCGGCCCGCATTCGCTCGCCACCACGGACTCGGGGGCGTCACCGTCCGCCGGGACACCCTCTCGGCCCGGGGCGACGCTGAAACGGGCCGTCACGTCGAAGGAGCGAACGTCGATCTCCACCACCTGGTCGCTGCCCACGCAGGCCACGTAGTTCTTGGTGCCGGCCTCGTTCACGCGGCTGCCGTGCGGCCGCACGCACGCCACGGTCCTCGCCACCTCGGTCATCGTCGGGGTGTGGACCACCGACACCGTGGACGGCACCGGGTCGCCGTGGAGGTTGAAGTTCACGACGAAGAGGTACTCCCCGTCGGGCGTGATTCCCATCGTCGCCGGGAACATCCCGGCCTCGGTCCGCCCGATCAGCGTGTCCGCCGCCGCGTCGAACTTCCACACGGTCCCGAACGGCTGCCCGTGCGCGATCGTGAGGTACCAGAAGCGGCCATCCGGAGAGGCCTGGAGCCCGTGGGCTCCGTCGATGTCTCCCGGCAAGAGGCCGACGGGCACGTCGCGCAACACGCGCGCTCCGCCGGCCGGCGTGAACTCGACCACCGAGACCAGGTCGGAAGACTCGTTGGCGACGTACACCGTGTAGCTCGCGTCCGCGGCCATCTCGAACCCGTCACGCGCGGGCGTCTCCGTCCTGCCGGCCCCCGGGGCGCAGGCGCCGCCGGCCAGCAGCGCGCATGCCGTGACGGTTGCAAGGGCGTTTTTTCGCATCGGCGGCGGCTGGGGGGTACACGAGGGCGATCCCGGGCGGCTGCACCCGTTCTCCTGCCTCCAGGCGGTCCGCTTCTACCTGCGCGACCCGCAAAATGTTGCGACGACCGTTCGAGGCGCCGGGCCAGCCTACGGTATCGAGGCGGGCGGTTGGCGGCCGGCCGGCCCGGCTCGGCCGGCGCGCGCCAGCCAGCGGTTCGCGCCGATGAAGAGGGCCAGCGCCGCCAGCCACTCCACGGCCATGAGCCCCGCGCCGAAGGGCGAGAACTGTGGCTCCCCGCGGACCTGCCAGAACCACCAGAGGATCAGCGCGAGGGCCTGGATCACCACGAAGTAGATCGCCCACTCCCAGACGACCCCGACGCGCGCGTCGGAGTCAGGCGTGTTCACGAGGGTCTCGCGGAAGCGGCGCGCGCCGTAGCGGATCACCGCGTACGCGAAGAAGAGGCCGCTCACCATAAGGCCGACACCCCACACGAAGTCCTGGTTCTGGAAGAAGCCCTCGTCGAGCGCCGACGGCACGCCGAGGCCGAACCCGAAGATGAGGACGAGGGCGAGAGCGCGGCCGCGCGCGACGCCGCCGTCGATCAGCACCCTGGTGGCCAGCTCGATCATCGCGATGAGGCTCGTCCAGGCCGCGAACACGAGCGCCAGGAAGAAGATGCTCATGAAGAAGCGGCCGCCGGGCATCTGCTGGAATAGTTGCGGGACCCAGATGAAGGTCAGGCCCTCGTTCCCCGCCCCGACGATCTCCGTGGCGGCGTCCGGCATGATCGAGAAGACGGTGCACAGGACCATGATGCCCGCCAGGAGCGACACCGAGTTGTTGCCGAACGCGAGCACGACCGAATTCAGGACGGTGTCCTCGCGGGCCTTCATGTAGATCGCGTAGGTGAGCACCAGACCCCAGCCGGCGCCGGTGTCCCACGCGTTCTGTGTGAGCGCCTGGAGCCAGACGCTGGCGTCGGCCAGCTCCGACCACTCGAAGCCGAACAGAAACTCGAGCCCGCGGGAGGCGCCCGGAAGGGTGAGCGCCTTGATGGCGAGCGCCACGACCAGCACGAACAGCGTCGGGATCAGGATGCGGGCGGCCGTTTCGATCCCTCGCACCCCTCTCCACACGACCCCGCCCGCGAGGGCGAGCGCGAGGCCGTGGAAGAGCAGGACCAGAGGGGAATAGGAGAAGGAGTCCCACAGGGCCCCGGGGGCCGCGCCGGACAGCTCCCCGGTCAGGGAGGCCCAGAAGTACCGGATCGTCCAGCCCATGACGACGGCGTAGTAGAACATGATCGCCGTCGCCGTGAACGCGACCCACGTCCCCATCCAGGCGAATTTCGGCCCGAGAAGCCGGACGAACGCCCCGACCGGCCCCGCGCGCATACCCTTGCCCATGGCGAACTCGACCATGATCAGGGGGACCGACCAGAGGACCAGGAAGGTCACCCAGGCGACCAGGAAGGCGCCGCCGCCGTTGGAGGCCGCGATGCGCGGGAAGCGCCAGATGTTTCCGGTGCCGACCGCCATGCCGAGCATGGCCAGCAGCATGCCCCACCGGGACGAGAACGACGCGGCGCGTGCACCGGGAGAAGAAGCCACGACGCTCTCCGTGTCTGTGGGAGAATCTCCGCTGCCGGACCTCGGCCGCCGGGCGCCAGGCCCGGGCGCACCGATGGTAGGAGAGCGGCCGCTTTCGCGCCACCGGACGCCGCCGCGCGAGCGGCTACGATAAGCAGGTCGAGTCCCTGACCTTTCCCTGACCGGATGGCGGGTATTCCGGGGAAACTCCACGGCCGCCGGTGCCGTCAGAATAGGTAAGGCGAGTCCGTCCGCGACCAGGCGCCGTTCCTGGGGGAGAGTCGGGGGTTCCGACCGGCGGCCGGCGTTCTCGAGAGGTGAAGGACCGGAAAAAATGATCAAGCGAATCGGTTGGATGCTCGCGATCGCGCTGCTCGTGGGGCAGCCGCTCGCCGCGGACGATCCGGGGGACCCGGAGAAGGCCGCCAGATACCGCGCGCAGGCGATGGATTACCTGGATCGCCCGGACCGCTGGTACGACGCGGCCGTGCTCCTGAAGCGCGCGGCCGAAGAGCTGGACCCCGCGACCGAAGAGGCGTCCCGGACGATGCTGTTCGCGGGCCGCGTTTTCGCCCAGGCGAAGAGCTATCCCAAGGCGCAGTCCGCGCTGGAGGCGGCCGGGGAGCTCGCGCTCGCGCGGGGGGACCTGTCGCACGCGGCGCGTGCTTTCGTGGAGGCGGCTCACGTCGCGTCCGTGCGGGGCCGCTCCTCGGAGGTAGGAGAGCTGGCCGAGCGCGTACGACTGATCACGGCTTCGCCGCTCCTGTCCGCGGCGGAAAAGTCCCGGCTCCAGGGCCTCGTCGAGGCCGCGTAGCGGCGTCCCCGGCCCGCGCCGGCGACCCGATTTCCCGGACACGACGCCCGGGCAATCGGACCCGACGCCAGAAAACGGCCCCCGCGGACGCATTGCCCGCGGGGGCCTCGTACACCAGGCGCGCCGCGCGGACTACAGGGACGCCACCGCCTGCACGTACAGCCCGAAGAGGTTCGATGCGTCCGTCTCGGCAATGTCGCCGGCGTGGATCATCGCCTGGACCTTGTGCGAAAAAGCCTTGAGCTGGAGCAACGCGTTCGCGGGTCGCCCGCCGTCGCGCATGCGCACCGCGTGCTGCAGGGACACCAGCAGCGCGTTGGCCCGCCCCTCCGATATGGCCCCTGCATCCGCCAGCGCCTGGACCGCTTCGATCAGCGCATGCAGCGGGTCCGCCGACGGGACATCGCCGCCGTCGCCGCCGTCGCCGCCCTCGCCTTCCCACGTCCAGATCGCCGCGTGGAGCAGGCTTCCGAAGCGGATGTTGCCCACCACGGTGCCGCCGCCGCTCGACGCCGCAGCGGCCCCGGCGTCGGCGCCGTCGAGTGGCAGCTGCGCGGGAGTCGCGTCGGGCCACGCAGCGGCGCTGAAGATGCCGTCGGCCGTCTCGCTCACGCCTGCGGCCACGCCCGCGTCGTCGACGTCCATCACGTCGGCGAACGTGCCCCCGAGAGTCGCGAGGTCCACGAGCTGCGCGCCGTCCCACAGGAACGCGCGGTCACTCGTGGCCATCACCCGAACGGCGGCCTGGCCGGCCGCGTTCAGCGCGATCGCTTCGGCGGCGCCCGCGACGGCGGGCGTGAGGTCGATCATGCCACCCGCCGAGGTCCACAGGAACGCGTGCACGGCGCCGCCGGCGTTCTGCGCGGTGCCGGCGACCTGGCCCGCTCCGTTGATCGCGAGCGCCTCGCTGAACAGGCCGCCCAGCGTCCCGAGGTCCACGATGCCCCCACCGGCCGGCCACAGGACGGCGCGCTCGAATCCGGACGCGTCCCGCGCCCAGCCGGCGATGTCCCCGGTGGCGTTCACGCCCATGGCCGCGCTCTCGAGCCCCCCGAGCGTGCCCAGATCCTCGAGCCCGCCGCCGGCGCTCCAGCGGAACGCCTTCCGGTTGCCATCGGCCAGCTCGCTCCAACCCACGACCGTCCCGGACGGGTCGACGCCGGTGGGCGCCGTGAAGGACCCGCCGAAGCCTCCGACGTCGGTGACGCCGCCGGCGAACCAGACCGCGGTACGGGTCGCGCCCCCGTCCCTGTATATGCCCGCTACGTGGCCACCATCACCGATGAGCCACGCCTCGCTGCTGCCGGACCCGGGCGCACCCAGATCGGTCATCACGCCGTCGGCGAACAGAAACGCGTGCGTCTGCCCGTCGGCGGTCTGCGAGCGGCCCACCACGTGGCCGGCGTCGTTCACGTCGAACGCGCTGGAGAACGCTCCGCCGAGCGTTCCGATGTCCTGCAGGGAGTACCCCGCGTCGGCGCCGGCGAGCGAGGGCTCCAGCCCGGTGGCAACCGGGTCGGTCGCGCTCTCGCAGCCGTATGCGACGAAGGCACCGAAGAGTACGGGGAGAGTCATCGCACGGGAGGATGACCGTACCCTCATGGGAACCTCCAAGGCTGTCGATCGCCCGCCGTGGACCGAGCCAGGCCTGCGGCACCGAAGGCGCGCGTGCGGACGTCGTCCCCGCGGCGACCGCGCCATCGGGCGCGGCACCGGCGGACGTACTTCGCCCATCCGCGTGTCTGTAAAAGGGGAGAGACCGCGAAACGCGGCCGGACTTCGAATCTAACCGCCGCCGGCGGTCGGAATCAATCCTGCCGTACTAGAGACGATTCCCGGCTCAAGACGTCACCCGGGTCCGGGCGGGCGTTTCGGGGGCGGGGACCAGAGACGGCGGCCCAGAGCGGTGAACGTCGCCAGCGCGATGATCCCGATCACCGTGAAAGCGACCGGCCAGCGCAGGGGGCCCAGAAGCGTCCAGGTGTCGATCGCCACCAGCAGTCCGACGATCGCCCCGAGGATGGCGTGCCGCAGCACCGTACGGAACGGGTGCTTCACGCGAGCGCCCTGACGGCGCACCTCGATGGTCGTCCACAGGAACAGAAAGGCGAACACCGCCAAGCCGGCGAGCAGCCCGCTCACGGAATCGATGATCCTGACCTGATCGAAGGGCAGTTGCGACATCGCTGTGCAGTTCGCGTTTGGGAACCGGTCGGAATCGCGACGGCGGGCGGGCTCCGTGAACGGTGGAAGGTATGCGCCCGGGCGACCGCCGGAAACGGCGTCCGACTTCGGTGACGCCCGGGCCGACTCGCTCGTCACTTCCGCGAGCCTCTCCCTCCGGCACGCCGCCGTGGCTTCTCCCGCCGCGGCCGGCGGTCGAGGAGGAACGAATCGTTCCTCAGGCGGCGTATCGAAGCATTACGAAACACGCTCGGACGAGCCGGGCGAAAGCCGCTTAAGTTGCTTACGGACAGCAAATTGACCAACGCGACGGCGCTTGGCACGTCGCTTGACACCCGACGGGGCCGGACGCAGTCTTCGCACCCCGTCGGGGCGGAAGCGAACCGGCCGACGAAGGCCGGCTGAACGCAGGGAGGATCGCGATGGTGCGCAGTCTCTACGAAATCGTTCCCACGACCGGCGGCCGGTGGTCGGTGCGTACGGCGGCTTCCAAGACCGACAGCTTCCACTACACGCGGCAGGCCGCGGAGGATCGCGGCGCCGGCCTCGCGCGCGCGAACCTGCCGAGCAAGGTCATCATCCGCCGCCTGGACGGCACGGTGGAAGAGGAACGGACCTACGGCGGCCGGCTGGCCATCCGGTAGGCGAGTTCGACCGGGCGCGCGTCGCCGCGCCCGGCCTCAGGGCGATTCCCCTTCGGGGATCAGGGTCACCTGCACGAAGTCCTCCGGCGTGAGCGCCCGGCGCGCCATCTCGTGAATGCCATCCGCCGACAGGTCCCGCACGAGTGTCTCGTGGTCGAGCAGTTCGCTGAAGTCCCTGCCGTCCCACCAGAGGCTCGCGAGCGCGCCGTGCCAGAACCCGTTCTCGCGCAACGCCGTTTGCCGATTCCGCCGCTGGATCTCCCGGATCGTGGCGACCTCCTCCTCGCCCGGAGCCGAAGCGCGCAGGAGCTCCACCTGCCGGAACACCTCCGTGGTGAGCTCGTCCAGCCTGGCCGGATCCGCGGCGAAGCTTATGCGCACCGCGTAGTTCTCCCAGGGGTCATCCCGCAGCGTTCCGCTCACGCCCACTCCGTACGTTCCGCCCATGTCTTCGCGGAGCTTCTCGCGTAACCGGATCTGGAGCAGCTCGGCCATCGAGGACAGGTCGTGCGCGTCCTGGCGCGTCCACTCCATCGGCCCGGTGAACACGATCTGGGTGCGACCCTGCTCCTCCCTGCCCTTGCGGACCAGCTTGCGGATCACCCCCTCGGGCGGGCGAATCCCGAGGTCCACCCAGGTCTCCGACTCCGGCCGGGAGGGAAGACTCGCGATCCAGCGCTCGACAAGCGGGCGCACCGCCTCGGGCTCGAACGCGCCCGTAAGGAAGAACGCGAAATCATCCGCGTCCGAGAAACGTTCCCGGTAGATGCGCAGCGCCTCGGCCGACTCGAGGCGCTGGAAGGTCTCGGGGGTCGATGGTCTGAACCGCGGGTGGTTCTGCGTGAGCGTGGCGTTGAGGGTGTCGAAAAAGGCCCGCGCGGGGGTCGCGCCCTGGTTGCGCGTGAACTCGACCATCCGCGTTCTCCAGGCCTCGAACGCGTCGGCGTCCTCCCGCGGCGCGACGAAGGTCAGGTAGGCGAGCTCGAACAGCGTCTCGAGATCGCGGGGCGAGGCCTCCCCGCCCATCCCCTCCGACAGCGTGCCCACGAACGCGCGCACGCTCGCCGCCTTGCCGGTGAGGGCCTTCCGCAGCTCGATTTCGCTGAATTCACCGAGCCCGCCCTCCGCGGCGACCGCGTCCGCGTAGGTGGCGGCGTCGACGTGCTCGTCCCCATAGAGGGAGCTCCCGCCGGGGCTCATCGCCTGGAAGAGCACCTGGTCGTCGCGGAACTCGGTCGGTTTCAGGAACGCCACCGCGCCGTTGGAAAGCCGCCACTCGATCACGCCGACGTCCTCGTGGCGCAACTCGTCCGTCACGGCTCCGGGGGCCGGCGGTTCGGCGACGAGCGGGCCGGATGCCACCTCGTCCACGAAGGGCTCGATCTCGTCCGCCTCGACGGCGTCGAAGACCGCCAACAGCTCCCCCTCGGACGGCATCTCCAGACCCTCCTTCTCGGGCCCGGACACCAGGATCACGCGGTTCCCCTCGGTGATCCAGGAGGACGCCAGCGCGTTCACCTCATCCAGCGTCACGTCCGGGACGAAGCGGCGCGCCAGGCGGTAGTCCGCCTCGATGCCCGGCACGGCGTCGCCGTTCAGGAAGTGCGCGGTGTAGGCGGAGACGAGGCGCCCCGAGGGCTGGTTGGCGCGTTCGGCGAAGGCGCTCTCGAGCCCGCGCAGCATGCCCGCCTTGGCGCGCTCCAGCTCGGTCGCGGTGAACCCGTGGCGGTCGACTCGCTCGGCTTCGGTGAGCACCGCCTCCAGCCCGCGCAGGACGCCGCCCTCGGGGACCAGGGCCCCCATCGTGTAGGCGCCCCGCGTGCGGCCGAGTCGGCCCTTGTTTGTGAAGGAGAAGAGAAAGGGCGCGTCGGGCCCCTGACGCAGTTCGTCCAGCCGCTGGTTGAGCATCGGGCTGTACAATCGCTCCACGAGCTGGCGCCTGGCGTCGGCGACGGTCCGGTCCTCGTCGCGTGGAAGTTTGTGGTAGACGACGACCTGCGTCTGCGTGAGCTCGGGGTCGGTCGCCACCGAGACCAGGACATCGTCGTGCCCGGGGATCTCGTGGCGCGGGCGTTCGCGCGCGCCCGGATCCACCGCCAGGCCGGCGAATCGCTCCCGGATCAGCTCCTCGATGCGGTCGGGATCGAAGTCGCCCACCGCCACCACCGCCATCAACTCCGGCCGGTACCAGTCGGCGTAGTACCGCTCCAGCGCCGCCGGATCGAAGGTCTCCAGCGACTCACGGGTGCCTATGGGAAGGCGCTCGGCGTACAGCGAACCGCGAAAGATCAGGGGGACCTGCCGGTCGGCGATGCGCGCGTTCGCGCCGCGGCCGATGCGCCACTCCTCCACGACGACGCCGCGCTCCAGCTCCACCTGTCCGGGATCGAACGACTGGCCGCCGGCCCAGTCCTCCAGGATGTCGAAGGCGCGCTCGACGAGCCCGGCGGAATCGGTGGGAACGTGCAGCATGTACACGGTCTCATCGAAGCTCGTGTACGCGTTCACATCGGGGCCGAACTGCATGCCGATCGACTCGAGGTAGGTGCGCAGCTCGAGACCGGTGAAGCGGGCGGTCCCGTTGAAGGCCATGTGCTCCACGAAGTGCGCCAGGCCGCGCTGGTCGGCGTCCTCGAGCACGGAGCCCGCGTTGACGACCAGGCGCAGGTCGGCGCGGTCCTGCGGCTCGTCGTTGGCGCGGATGAAGTAGCGGAGGCCGTTGTCGAGCGCCCCCGTGCGCACGGCCGGGTCCAGCGGCAGCGGGGTGTCCAGGCCCGCCGTGTCGAGCGGCGCCGGCGCCAGCGCCTCCTGCGGTGCGGGCTCCTGTTGGGCGCCGACGGGGGCCGGCGCCGCGACGATCGCGAACGCGCCCGCGATCGCGAAGACCGAAGGAGAGAGACGGTTGTGCACGGTGGTCTCCTGCCGGGAAGGGGTATCCTGGAACGGCGCGCGGGCTGGTCGGTACGACCAACAAGTTGCCTCGCTCGCGGGCGCCTGGCAACCGGTTGCGCCGGGGCGGCGACTTGCCTCGCGGGCCGTACCGGTGAGATTGAAACAGAGGCCTGCGCGAATGGTACCGGAGTCTGCTGCGTGATCACCCCCGGCTGGCGCATCATCCTCGTTCTGATGAGCGGAGCGTTCTACGCGGGAGCGGGAGCGGCTCTAGCCCTCGGCCGGTTCCGCCGGCAGACGGCCGGCGAGCTGGACTTCAGCGTCCTCGGCGCCGGCGTCGTGTTCTTCTTCGCGTCGGTCCTGGTCATCCCCGCGGCGGGCTTCCTCGCCGTTCCGGCCTTCGGCCTCGTCGTGTCATGGATGGGCTACATGGTCTCGGCGCAGCGCCTGGCGCTCTTCCGGCTCGAGACGGGTCCACCCGAGCCCAGCCCCAGGACCGCGCGCGGCGTGCCCCCGCCGGCGCGCTGACGGACGCTCCGAACGCGGGCGCGGGCCGCGCGGCTCGCGGTGTTCCACCGTCCCGTTCGCGCGATCGCATCCTCATCTGCCCGACGGCGTTCAGGGGCACCCACTCCGCGACCGACGCCGCGGCGGCCCTCGCCCGCGGCGCGCGCGCGGCCCGCTCCGGCGGTGTGCGCGTCGACGTACTTCCACTGGCCGACGGCGGGAACGGCCTGCTCGACGCCCTGTCCGCGAGCGACCCCCGGCTGACGCGCAGGACCGTGCGCGTTTCCGGACCCCTCGGCGACGCCGTCGAGGCTGCGTTCCTGTCGGCACCCGGGCGCGCCGTGATCGAGTCCGCCGAGGCCTGCGGACTGCACCTCGTCCCCCCGGAGCGCCTCGACCCGCTGGCCGCCACGACCTTCGGGGTCGGCGAGCTGCTGCGGGCCGCCGTAGACGGACCGGGGGCGGCCCGGGCGCGCGTGATCCTCGGGCTGGGCGGCTCCGCGACGGTGGACGGGGGGGCGGGCATGGCGCGCGCGCTGGGCTGGCGCCTGCTCGACGCCGCCGGGCGAGGCATCCCGGCGGGCGGTGCCGGACTCGCGGCCCTCCGGCGCATCCTGCCCCCGGCCCGCCCGCCGGGGCGCTGGCCCGACCCCCCGCGCGGCGCCGGCGGGGTCCTCGAGCCCGCGGTGCTCGCGCTGGCCGACGTGCGCACGCCGCTCACGGGCCCCGCCGGAGCGGCCGCCGTTTTCGGTCCGCAGAAGGGCGCCGGCGACCGGGCCCTGCCGATCCTGGAAGACGGTCTCGCCAACCTGCGCGAGCGCGTCCGCGCCGACCTCGGCGTGGAGGTGGGGGAGATGCCCGGAGGGGGGGCCGCGGGCGGGCTCGGCGCCGGCGCCGTGGCGTTCCTGGGCGCGCGCCTCGTTTCGGGCTCCGACTGGGTGCTGGACGAGCTGCGCTTCGCCGACCGCCTGTCGAGCGCCCGGGCCGTCGTCACCGGAGAGGGCGCCTACGACGGACAGACCGCCATGGGCAAGATCGTCGGGGCGGTCGTGGAGCGCGCGTCTGCCGCCGGCGTGCCGGTCGTGGTCGTCTGCGGGCGGGCGTCCGCGGAGCCGCGACGGGGCGCCATCGTCCTGTCGGGGGAAGGCGGGAGGCTGACCCTCGACGACCTGGCCGAGCTGGCGGCCCGGGGCCTCGCGAGGGCGCTCGGCGAGCCGGGGGATTGACCGCCGCTCGCCGCGGCCGTCAGCTTGCCGCGGCGCGCGCCTCCAGCTCCAGCAGGCGACGCTTGCGCCAGACGCCGCCACCGTACCCGCTCAGCCTGCCGTCCTTGCCGATCACCCTGTGGCAGGGGACTATCACCGCTACCCGGTTGGCCCCGTTCGCGCGCGCCACGGCGCGCACCGCCGTGGGCTGGCCGATCGCCTCGGCCTGATCGGCGTAGCTGCGCGTCTCGCCGTAAGGGATGTCCAGGAGGGCGTTCCAGGCGCGCCGCTGGAAGTCCGTCCCGAGGGTCGCCAGGGGCACCGTGAAGCGCGTCAAGCGGCCCTCGAAGTATGCGCGCAGCTCCGCCTCCGCGTGTTCGATCACGCCGTTGGCGCCCGGCACGAACGTGCAACGCAGGGCGCGCGCGACCGTGCGGATCTGGGCCACGAGCATGCGGCGGTCCACGAACTCCAGGAGGCACAGGCCCTCGTCGGTGCCGCCCGCGAGCATCGGGCCCAGCGGCGTGAGGATCCGGTGCACGCGCACGACCCTGCCGTCCTCGGCGCGTCCGGGCGTGGTCCCGATGGCGTCGCGGAAGGCGTCGTGGAACGCGCTGAGCGACTCCCAGCCGTGCGAGAACGCGGCCTCCGTCACGCGCCCGCCCGAGCGCAGGTGGCCCAGGGCGGCCCCGAGGCGGCGCGCGCGCTGGTAAGCGTGGAACGTCATGCCGTGGTGTTTCCTGAACCAGCGCCGTGCGCGCGCCGGCTCGACGCCGAGGGAGCGCAGGTCCCGGTCACGCCAACGGCGCGTCGGCGCCTCCTCGACGCGCGCGAGCAGGGGTCGCAGCCACGCGGGCGCGGCTCCCGCCGGCTCCAGCGGCCGGCAGCGCAGGCACGCTCGATAGCCGCGCAGCAGCGCTTCGCGCGCGTCGGCCACGAACTCCACGTTGGCGCGCAGCGGCGTGCGCGCGGCGCAGGAGGGCCTGCAGAAGATGCCGGTCGTCTGGACCGCGACGTAGAACACCCCGTCGTAGCGGGAGTCGTTTCGCTCCACCGCCCGGTACATCTCCGCCTCGGGCGGCAGCGTGGAGTGTCCGTTCATCCGGGAGGCGGTCACCGGATAATCTGTCGATTGGCTCATGGCTCCAATATGGGCCCTGGCGGGCTGCCCCTCCACCGGAGTTCGGACAGGGAATTTCCGGAGTCCGGGCTGGACCCCGCCGCGGGGCATCCGCTACCTTCCGCGCCCCACTTTTTCGACGCGGACGACCACGTACCCCGGCGCGCGCCGGGTGAACCCCCGATCGGGCGGATGACTCACGACGACTCCTTGATGGACAAGCTCGTGTCGCTGTGCAAGCGGCGCGGGTACGTGTTTCAATCCTCGGAGATCTACGGCGGCACCGGGTCGGTCTGGGACTACGGCCCGCTCGGTGTCGAGCTCAAGAGAAACGTCAAGGACGCCTGGTGGAACGCGATGGTCCGCGCCCGCGACGACATCGAGGGGCTCGATGCGGCGATCCTCATGCACCCGCGCGTGTGGGAAGCGAGCGGCCACGTGGAGGGCTTCACCGACCCGCTGATCGAGTGCCGCAACTGCCACCGCCGCTTCCGCGCCGACCACGAGGACGTGCAGGAGGGCCAGTGCCCGTCCTGCGGCAAGCGCGGCACCTTCACCGAGCCGCGCCAGTTCAACCTCATGTTCAAGACGTTCATGGGGCCGGTCGAGGAGGAGGCCGCCACGGTCTACCTGCGGCCCGAGACCGCGCAGGGCATCTACGTCAACTTCCAGAACGTCCTGACCACCAGCCGGCAGCGCATCCCCTTCGGGATCGCGCAGATCGGCAAGGCGTTCCGCAACGAGATCACGCCCGGGAACTTCATCTTCCGCACGCGCGAGTTCGAGCAGATGGAGATGCAGTTCTTCGTCGAGCCCGGCACCGACGAGGAGTGGATGGAGCACTGGAAGGAGCGGCGCATGGCGTGGGTGCGCTCGCTCGGCATCCGCGCGGAGAAGCTGCGCTTCCACGAGCACGGCCCCGACGAGCTGGCCCACTACGCCAAGAGCGCGTTCGACATCGAATACGAGCTGCCCTTCGGCTGGCAGGAGTTCGAGGGGATCCACAACCGGACGGACTTCGACCTGCGCCGCCACCAGGAGTACTCCGGCAAGAAGCTCGAATACGTCGATCCGGTGGACCGGGACAAGCGCTACATCCCGTACGTGATCGAGACCTCGGCGGGCGCCGACCGGACGGCGCTGGTGGTGCTGGCCGACGCGTACCGGGAGGACGAGGTCGAGGGCGAGCGGCGCGTCGTCCTGTCGCTGCACCCCAAGCTCGCCCCGGTGAAGCTGGCGGTCTTCCCGCTGGTGAAGAAGGACGGCCTGCCGGAGCTGGCCGCGAGGCTCCACGGCGACCTGCGCGAGCGCGGGATTCCATCGTTCTACGACGACAGCGGGTCCATAGGGAAGCGCTACCGCCGCCAGGACGAGGCGGGCACTCCGTTCTGCGCGACCATCGACGGACAGACCAACGAGGACGGCACCGTGACGATCCGGGACAGGGACACGCTGGCGCAGGAGCGCGTGGCGATCGACCGCGTCGTGGAGTGGGTGGTGGACCGTGTGGCGTAGGGCCGCGGGTGCGCGGGCCGCGGCGCTGCTCGCCGTGGCGGCCGCGTCGGCGTGTTCCGGCGCGGGATCGCCCGGCGCGCCGGGCGCCTCGTCGAGCGCGTCCGCCGACCGGCTGATCGTCGCGGTACGGCACGCGGAGAAGATGGACGACAGCCGCGACCCCGCCCTTTCGCCCGCGGGCGCGGCCAGGGCGGCGGCGCTCGCGGCGCTGCTCGCCGACGCGAACATCGAGAGGGTGTTGAGCTCCGACTACGTCCGCACGCGCGCGACGGCCGCTCCGCTCGCGTCGGCCGCGGGCGTGGAGGTCGAGGTGTACGATCCCAGCGACATTCCGCTACTGGCGCGGCTGCTCCTGGACGCGCCGGAGCGGGCGATCCTGGTCGTCGGGCACTCCAACACCACACCCGCCCTCGTCGCGGAGCTGACGGGAGAGCCGGCCGATTCGATGCCCGAGGACGAATACGACCGCCTGTACCGGGTGTACGTCCGCCCCGACGGCCGGGTGTCCGCCGAGGTGTCGCGGTACTGACCGAGCGGTCCCAAGGGGAACGGCGACGCCGCCGTCATGGCCGTCTTCGCCCTCGTGGTGATCCCCGCGCTCGCCTCACCGCCCGGTTCACGCTCAAGCCCATCGTGGAGGCCATCCTGGGGCTGCGTGACGGGCTGGCCGGGCGGCGGGTGGACGACGGCCTGCATCAGCGCCTCGCCGTGATCGAATCGGAGCTCGCCGAGCTCGGCGGCGCGGTACGCAGGCTGGCCGACATCCACGAATACGATCGCAAGCTAGCCTCCGGCGCCTCCGTGGACGCCGAGAGCTAGTCGGCCGGGCCGGCGGTCCTGCGCAGGCGCGTCAGCACGCGGTCGAACGTGGCCGCGAACGCGCGCTTTTCCCTGGGCCCGAACCCGCCGGGCCCGCCGGTCTCGACCCCAGACCCCCGCAGCCCTTCCATGAAGTCGCGGACCGACAGGCGTTCCCGCACGTTCGCCGGTGTATACTCCGTCCCCCGGGGGTCGATGACGGCCACTCCCTTTTCGACCAGCCTGGCGGCCAGCGGGATGTCCGCCGTGATCGCGAGATCACCGGGGGCGGCGGAGCGGGCGATGTGGTCATCGGCCGCATCCGGACCGCCCTCCACGCGCTCGGCGGTGACGTACGCGTTGCTAGCGGGCGTGTAGAGGCGCTTGTTGGCGACGAAGGCGGCGCACAGCTCGAGCCGCGCGGCCGCCCGCGCCACGACGTCCTTGATTTCCCGCGGCGCGGCGTCGGCGTCGACCCAGATCCTCACGGCGCGCGACAGGCGGCGGCCGGAATGGCCGCAACGCGGCCTTCGGGGATTCGTTCCGCGGGCACGCGCGGCCTCATCGACGCTCCTTTGGGGCTGGATCGGTTCAATCTGCGGCCGGAGCGAGGGCACCTCAAGGGCCGGAAGGGTCTCCAGCCGCCGAACTACCGCCAGCCCGCTCGGCGTTCGCTTTTGACGTATTCCATTCCGGAGGCGATCATCTCCGGGCCTTGCCGGGGCCGGCGATCAGTGGCCGCAGCCCCGCGCCCCGTTCCGGTCAACCAACAACGAGTCGCCCCACCAGGAGGTTGAGCTTCGTTGGATAGCCCCGCCCGCTCCCGGACGCGAAAGGGCATCGGCAACCCGTCCCGGCTTCTCCTTCAGCTGGGATCGTTGACCCTGCTCGGAGCTCTGATGTTCGGGCTGCGCGCGCGTGGGGGATCGGTCCCCACGGACACGGGGTTCGCGGGCGAGACGTCGGTCGCCCTGGGCTTCCTTCTCCTGGCGACCTACCTCGCGGGTAGCGTCACGAGCGAATTCCGCCTGCCGCGCATCACCGGCTACATCCTCGTCGGGATGCTCGTCGGACCCGAAGTCGTGAACCTCGTCACGGCGAGCGACGTGGGCCGGCTGAAGGCCATCGACGACATCGCCATCAGCCTGATCGCGCTCTCGGCCGGCGGGGAGCTGCGAGTGGCGGAGCTGCGGCGGCAGGGGCGCTCGCTCATCGGGATCATGTCGGGGGAGATGGCGACCGTCTTCGTGGCCGTGGTCGGCTTCGTGCTGCTGGCTTCCCCCCTGCTGCCGTTCACGGCCGACGCGACACTCGCGGAGACGCTCATCCTGGCGGTCGTGTTCGGATCCATCGCGATCGCGAACTCCCCGTCGGTCGCTATCGCGGTGATCAACGACTCGCGTTCGCGGGGACCGGTCGCGTCGACCATCCTCGCGGTGACGATTCTCAAGGACGTCGTCGTCATCGTCCTTTTCGCGGTCGCGCTGTCGATCGGCAGGACGGTGCTCGGCGAGGGCGCGGGAGGTACCTCGGAGTTCCTGATATCCACCTCCGTCGCGATCTTCGGCTCCCTGATCGTCGGGGCCGTAATCGGTTGGCTGGTTTCCGTGTACCTGAGGCGCGTCGCCTCCCGGATGGTCCTGTTCACGTTGGGAGTCGCGTTCGTCAACGCCCAGATCGCCGCCGAGCTGCACCTCGAGGTGCTTCTCCTCTCCCTGTCGGCCGGCTTCTTCGTGGAGAACATCAGTCCTGTGGAGGGGGAGCCTTTCATCCAGGCGATCGAGAGGAACTCCACGCCCCTGTACGCCCTGTTCTTCGGGCTGGCGGGTGCCGGGCTCGCGTTGTCCGGCCTCGCCGACCTGTGGCTGGCGGTCCTCGCGCTGGTATCCGTCCGGGCCCTCGCGGTGTTCGGTGGAACGTGGATCGGCGCCCGGTTCACGGATGCCGACGAGTCCGTCCGGAAGTACGCGTGGGTCGGGTTCATATCCCAGGCCGGTGTAACGCTGGGCATGGTGGTCATCGCGGCGCGCGCGTTCCCGCAATGGGCCGAGCTGTTCACGACGATATTCGTGGCGATGGTCGCGATTCACGAGTTGTTCGGCCCCGTTCTGCTGCAGGAGGGACTTCGGCGCGCCGGCGAAATCGGCGCGGCCCGATCGGACCGCGGCCCGCTCGAGAGCCCTGTGAAGGCCTTCTGATGGACGGCGACGTGAGCCGCGAAACCCGCACGGAGCGCCGCGGGCGCGCAGGGGATCGCCCGCCGCAGCGGCGGCGCTTGACGGACCGGCTCGCGCTCGCCGGCGCGCTGATCGCGGTAGCCGGCCTCGTGGTCGTGAACTGGGTGATCGTCGGCCGCACGGAGCGCCTGCGCACTTCGATCCTCGCCCAGTCGGAGTCCGTCCGCGCGCTCTCGGATTCCGTGGCGTTCACGGTCGCGCACCAGGCCATCAACCTCCAGGCCTACCTGCTGACAGGGGACCCGAGCCATCTGGACGAGTACGAAGCGGCCCGCCTGGAGGGCGACACGCTCGTCGCGCGCCTCGAGGTCTCGGCTCGGGAGTTCGGCTCGATCACGAACCGGAACTTCGGCACCGTCGTGCTCCTGCGCGACGCGTGGCAGGAGAGGCACGACGAAGTTCTGAGCGAGGTGCAGCCCAGGGAGGCCGCGCTGGCCCAGGTGGACGAAGAGAGAGCCCGCGTGCTCGACCTCCTGGCGGTGATCTCGGATCTCGCCGGGGTCGCTCAGCTGAGCGGCGCGGAGCGCCGGGCGGCGATCGTCCGCATCTACCGCGCGGGCGCCCTGGTCACGGCCCTCATGGCGTTGCTGGCCATCGCCTCGGTTTCTTCCGCGTACATCTATCGCCAGCGGTTGTACGTTCGCAGCGAGGATGCACGCATGAAGGCGCGCCAGCTGGAGCAGGCCCTCGAGGAGCGCCAGGAGATCCTGGCGATCGTATCCCACGACCTCCGCAACTCGCTCAACGTGGTCGTGGCGTCGATCGCCCTGGTCCGTGAACCGGGCCTGCCGGAAAAGCTGAAGGCGAAGCAGCTCCGCGTAGCGGAGCGCACCTCCGCCGGAATGACCCGCCTCATCTCGGACCTGCTCGACGCATCGACGCTGGACGCCGGGCATCTGACGATCGAGCGGCGCGCCGTGGAACCGGGCCGCCTCGTGGTCGATACCGTCGACGCCTGGACCCAGAAAGCGGTCGCCAGGGAAGTGACGTTGCAGGGCAACGTAGCGGAGGGACTGGAGCCGGTCTTCGCGGACCCCGAGCGCATTCTCCAGGTCCTCGGCAACCTCGTCGGCAACGCGCTCAAGTTCACCCCCGAGAGCGGTTCGGTCGAGCTGACGGCGAGCGCCGTGGACGGAGCCGTGCGCTTCCAGGTCGAGGACACCGGGCCCGGCATCCCGGCCGAGCACCTGCCCAGGATCTTCGATCGATACTATCAGGTCCGGTCGAGCCGCCGAGCGGGCGCGGGCCTGGGACTGGCGATAGCGCGCGGGATCGTGGAAGCTCACGGGTCGTCGCTCGAGGTGCTGACCTGGGCGGGGCGCGGGACGCGCTTCTGGTTCGACCTGCCGGTCGCGCCGGCGGAACCGCGCCGCCTCGACCCCCCGCCGGGGGCCGATCATTCCAGCGAGGACACGACGACGGCGAACCAGCCAGGGAACGGCCCCGCCGCGAGCGCCGGGTAGCTACCCGCCCGCACCCCCGGGAACGCCGCCGCCGGATCGGTGGACCGATTCCGCTCGGGCAGGCGGATCGTACTCGTCGTGCTTTCGCCACCAGACGTAGGGTCGGCCCTGCGGCCAGCCCGGCGGCGAGTCCTCCCACGTTTCCTGCCGGCCGAAGGGGGTGAGGTCGAGATAGCTCCAGTTGGGGCCCAGGTGCTCGACGCCCCGCCGGTCCGTGAAGTAGGTGTGGAAGACCTGGTCCTCATCGCGCAGGAAGACGCTCAGGCCGAAGGTCTCGCCGGCATCGCTCGAGACGCCGAAGTCGAAGTTGAAATCGCCGCCGTGCGACGAGTACCACGGCTCCCTCCAGCCCATCCGCCGACGGTACGCCTCGAGGTCCGCGAACGGGGCGCGGGAAACCAGGACGCGCGTGGTGCCGCGAGCGTTCAGGTGGGCCGGATGACCCATGTTGTCGACCAGCATCGAGCAGCCGGTGCAGATGTGGCCGTCGGGGCCGTACATGAAATGGTAGATCACGAGCTGCCGCCGTCCGTGGAACATATCCACGAGGCTCGCGCGGCCGTCCGGACCCTCGAAGACGTACGGTTTGTCGATCCGAACCATCGGCAGGCGGCGGCGCTCGGCGGCCAGCTCGTCGAGCCGGAGGGTGAGCGCCTTCTCCTTCCTGAGCAGCGCGTCGCGCGCCGCCTTCCATTCCTCGCGCGAGACCACTTCGGGCCGCGCCTCCACGCGATCGACCGTCTGCCTCATTTCGCCTCCGCCGCCAGCAGGTCCGGGATGAAGGGCGGCCACGGGATGCCCTTCTCACCCATTGGTCGAGCGAGGTCGGGCGAATTCGACACGCGTTCCCCGTCCGCGGAGATTCGTCACCTGGCGCGACGTCAGGGCGCCAGGAGCGGGCGCACCTCGACCGTCCCGCCGGCGGGGAGGGTCGGGATCCGCGCCGCCACCGCGACGGCCTCGTCGAGGCTGTCGCACTCGACCAGGTGGTACCCGCCCAGGTGCTCCTTCGTCTCCATGAAAGGCCCGTCGGTGACCACGGCTCGACCCTCCGCGTGGCGGACGGTCCGGCCGGCCGCGAGCGGCTGGAGCTGACCGGTGGTCACGTGCCGGCCCGTGCGATCGAGATCGTCGAGCATCTCCCAATAGGCCTTCATGATGGCCTCGCGCTCGGACTCCGGGAGCGCCTCCCACGCGTCCTCGTTGAACCGGCACAGCAGCAGGTACTGCATCGGGCGCTCCTCGCTGAAAGTCATGGGTCTCAGGGCCCCGCGGTCACCTCGGCCAGCCGGGACTCCAGGAGCCTCTTCTGCGATGCCTCGGTCGTGAGCCGGACCGCGCGGCGGTACGACGCCGCAGCGTCTGCGTCGCGCCCGAGCCGGCGGCACAGATCCGCCCGCGCGGCGTGGGCCAGGTGGTAATCGGCCAGCTCGCCCGCGTCGAGCAGCGCGTCGATGGCGGCCAGCCCGGCCTCGGACCCGTCGCGCATCGCGAGCGCCACGGCGCGGTTCAGCTCGATCACGGGCGAGGGCTCGATCCGGAGCAGCAGGTCGTAGATGGCCACGATCTGGGCCCAGTCGGTTTCCGCCACGGACGGCGCCTCGACGTGCACGGCCGCGATGGCGGCCTGGAGCGTGAACGGCCCGAACCGGCGGGACGACAGGGCCCGCTCGACCAGCTCCGTCCCTTCCTCGATCAGGGCCGCGCTCCAGAGCGAACGGTCCTGGTCCTCGAGCAGCACGACCTCGCCCTCGGGGGTGGTGCGCGCCGGCCGTCTCGCCTCGTGGAGCAGCATCAGGGCGAGCAGGCCCTCGACCTCCGGCTCGGGCATCAGCTCGACCAGCAGCCGGCCGAGCCGGATCGCCTCGTCGCTCAGGTCCGGCCTGGTCAAACCATCGCCCCCCGAGGCGAAGTAGCCCTCGTTGAATACGAGGTAGATGACGTGCAGCACGGTGTCGAGCCGCTCGGGCAGCTCCGCGCGCGCGGGCACCTCGTACGGGATGCCGGCGTCGCGGATCTTCGTCTTCGCGCGGACGATGCGCTGCGCGAGGGTCGGCGTCCGGATCAGGAAGGCGTGCGCGATCTCCTCGGTCGTGAGGCCGCAGACCTCCCGCAGCGTCAGCGCCAGACGGGCGTCGGGGGACAGGGCCGGATGACAGCAGGTGAAGATCAGGCGCAGGCGGTCGTCCACGAGGCCGCTGTCGTCGTCCAGCCACTCGGCCCAGTCCGCGCCGTCGGGAGTCTCGAGGTTGAACTGGTGGGCGATCTCGGCCTCGGCCCGCGAGTCCTCGAGCCTCGACCGGCGCCGGATGCGGTCGATGCCCCGGAACCGACCGGCGGAGATTAGCCAGTTGCGCGGGTTGCTCGGAACGCCCTCGCGCGGCCAGGTCCGGAGCGCCGCCTCGAAGGCGTCGTGCAACGCTTCCTCGGCCAGGTCGAAGTCGCCGAGGAGGCGAATCAGCGTAGCGAGCACGCGCCGCGACTCGGCGCGGTAGACCTCGTCCACCGCGTCGTGGACCGAAGGGGTGACCTCGCCGGTGGCCGCCGTGGCCGGATCGCCCGCCTCGGGGGATTCGAGTGCCATTCGCCTTCTCCGCCCATGCTCGCGATCCCGCCTGGGAGCCCGCCTCGGGCCGCGCCAGCCCTCTACCCGGCGTCCGCGCCCGCGTTTCCCCGATCGCTGCGGACCGGGCGGATCTCGATGCTGCCGAAGCGTCCGAACGGGTGCTTCGCAGCCAGCCGCATTGCCTCGTTCAGGTCGCGCGCCTCGATCACCAGCACGCGGGTCAATTGCTCGGGGCCCTCGATGGCGGGGCCATCGACGGCGAGCGAGCGGCCATCCCGGACGCGCACGGTCGTGGCCGCGCCAACGGACTCCAGGGCTTCCGCGGCCACGAGGTGCCCGCTCCGGCGCAGGTCCGTCTCGCAGGCGTCGGACTCACCGCGCAGGCGGGCCCGCTCGGCGTCCGTCGACGCCTCCAGCTCCATCGCATCGAGGTAGAGCAGGCACGCGTATCTCATCGGCTTCCGCTTCGGCATCGGCGTGACCGGGACTCTGCACGGTTCCTCCGATGGTCGCGCGAGCAGACTCGAAATCGACTAGCCCGTAACCTCCAGGCCCCTCACCCAGCCCGGCGCCTCAGGGTAGGCCGCGAGGAGACGCCAGCTGACGCCGTCGACCGCTCGGTGGACGCCCCGCTCGTCGGCGGCGAGCAGGCCGCCCGCGGGATCGGGACGCAGGATCGGCGCGATCGTGGAGGGGGGCTCGGGCCAGCCGTCCACCACGCGCTCCCACCGGCCGGCGCCCGCGCGGCGAAAGACGCGCCCATCGGCTGAACCCGCGGCGTACGCCGTGCGCGCCGTCGACGACGCGGATACGACCACGACCTCCGGGTCGTCGGGATCGATCGCCACGCTGCGCAGATACGCGACCTCGAGGCCGTCCATGGGGGATGTCCATGTGGCGCCGCCGTCCGGGCTTTCGAAGTAGCCGTCCCCGGCCGCGACGCGCAGGTGCTCCGGACGCCGCGGGTCGATCGCCAGCTCGTGCGTGTCGTAGGGCGATCCTTCGACGCGATCCCTCCAGGTCCGGCCGTCGTCCTCGCTGGAGATCAGCGCGCCGGCTTCGATCGCGACCCAGATCCGCCCCGCCTCGTGGGGATGGCACGCGATCCAGCGCACGTGGTGGGTGTCCGGGCGGGGCGGGAAGGACCACGTGTCCGACGACGGCAGCTCGAGCAGCCCGCCACGCTCCCGCCAGGATCCGG
>DATKCH010000006.1:0-32334 GCA_035513295.1 Longimicrobiales bacterium | reverse complement strand
CAGGTAGGGGATGCGAACGTGCCCGGGCCTGTCCAGCAGCCAGGATACGGCCTCGGCGACGTCCGCGGGAGCGAGCATTGCGTCTCTGCCCGGAACGTCGCCGCCGCCGACGCCGTCCCACAGCGGCGTGGCGGTGGCGGCCGGCTCGACCAGCGTGCACTCCACGCCGGTGTCCGCGGTCTCGAGCGCGAGCACCTCGAACAGGCCCCGCAGCCCGTATTTGCTCGCCGCGTACGCGGCGTTTCCCCGAAACGCCCGGCGGCCCGCGACGGAGCCCATGAGCACCATTCTCCCGCACCCGGCCGCCAGCATCCCGGGCAGGAACGCGCGTATCACAAGGAAGCTGCCGAGGAGATTGGTCTCGAGCATAGCCCGGAAATCCCTCGGCGAAGTCTCGGCGAACGGGGCAATCGAGAAGTTGCCCGCGCAGTGCACCACGTAATCCGGAGTCGCGGCGCCCAGGGCCACGCCGAAGCGATCGGCCAACGCCGCGACGGCGTCGGGGTCGGTGACGTCGGCGGACAGCGGGACGGCCCCCGTCGTGCGCGCCACCGTGTCCAGGCCGGCTTCCCCGCGCGCGACGAGGGCGAGCCGGTCGCCGGCCCCGGCCAGAGCTTCCGCGACCGCGCGCCCGATCCCGCTGGAAGCCCCCGTGATGATTCCCGTCCGGCCGCTCACCCCACGATGCCGTTGATCGTACAGAGCCGCAGGAACTCCTCGCGGGTCTTGGGATCCTCCAGGAAGACGCCGCGCACGGCGCTCGTCACGGTCTTGGAGTTCTGCTTCTGGACGCCGCGCATCATCATGCAGAGATGGTAGGCCTCGATCACGACGCCGACGCCCAGCGGATCCAGGATGTCCCAGACGGCTTGCGCCACCTGCTCGGTCATTCGCTCCTGCACCTGCAGCCGCCTGGCGTACACGTCCACGATACGCGGGATCTTCGACAGGCCGAGGATTCGGCGGTCCGGAATGTAGGCGACGTGCGCCCGCCCGAAGAACGGCAGCATGTGGTGCTCGCACATGCTGTACATCTCGATGTCCTTCACCACGACCATGTTGTGGTGCTCCTCGGTGAAGACGCCGTCGCCCACGGCGTCCTCCACGGTCTGCCCGTATCCCTGCGTGAGGAATTCCCATGCGCGCTCGACGCGGTCCGGCGTGCGGACCAGCCCTTCGCGGTCGGGATCCTCTCCGAGCCGGAGCACGATCGCCCGAACGAGCTCCGCGATGGTCGCTTCGCCGAGGGCGCTCATTCCAGGCCCTCCCCGGTGAACTCCACGTAGTTGCGGGGGGTCTCCCACAGGACCAGGCGCTCCAGGGTCACGCCATCGGGCAGCGCGCCCGCGAGCCGCCTCCAGATGGCCACGACGAGGTTCTCCGTGGTGGGGTTCAAGTCGCCGAGCCACGGCACGTCCACGTTCAGATTGCGGTGGTCGAGTTCGGCCGCCACGCGCTCCTCGGCGAGCTGCTTCAGGTCCTTGAGGTCCATGACGAAACCCAGGTCTGGATCGACCGAGCCCGCCACCGTGACGTCCAGCTCGTAGTTGTGCCCGTGCCAGTTGGTGCGGGCGCACTCGCCGAAGGTCCGGAGGTTGCGCTCCTGGCTCCAATCCTCTCGTCCCAGGCGGTGCGCGGCGGAGAAGTGGACGCGGCGCGTCACGCGCACACGGGCCATCGAGGTCCTCCGGTCCATGGGGAAAAAGCGCCGGCCCGCCGCGAGGGCGGGCCGGCTAGGGAGACGCGCCGCAGGGCGTTTTTGAAGCCCCGGGTTACAACGTGTGGTGACCTCCCCGAACGCTTCCGCCTTCCCCGAAGGGCATGGCTTCCTGCCCGGGAGAGGGGTCCCGGCTTCTGTAGTGTCGGCTCAAAAATGAACCCTCCGACACGCTCCCCTGGCGGCATCGCGGCGGCCCGGGGCGCACCCCGGAGAACGTCGCGATGCCATGGGATGATGGTAGGCAAGGCGGCGCCGCAGGTCAACGGCGCTCCGGCCCCGCCCTTCGTCATGGCCGCAGGTCGCGGGGCGAGTGGTAGAGGGCGAAGATCGTCGCCCGGTCGGCCTCGGTCGGGAGGTCCGGGATCAGCTCACCCCCGAACATCAGGTCGCCTGGGTTCGGCGAGTGCCGGAAGAGCCCCAGGGCGTGACCGAGCTCGTGGGTGACGAGACGGCGCAGCAGCGCCTGGTCGTCGACGATGGACGCGGAGATGGTCACCAGGAAGAACACGTCGCTCTGCCCTCCGCCGGAAACCGGAAACCGGACGAAGTCCTCGTTGTCCGCCGTCAGGCAGAACGTAGTGAGCCCGAGGCCTCCCCCCGATGGCAGGCACTCGGCCGTCTGCACCGGGAACGGTCCGTCGGCCCACGCCATGACCACATCGGCGGCCGCCGCCGATGTGGCCCGCCGGATCGTGAATTCTCCGAACGGCGCGGCGGTCGCCCACGCGGCGGTCGCCGCGTCGAAGGCGTCCGCGAGGGCGGCCGCCCGTCCGCCCGGCTCATCCGAAACGAATACGCGCACGTGCGCGCCGGGCCCCCAGTGGAAGACGAGATCGGGTCCCGGGAGCGAGAAGTCATAACCTCCCGAGCGCTCCGGGACCGTCGGCGAATCGCACGCGCCGGCCGCGCTCACCGCGACCAGGAGGGCGAGCGAGAGACCGCGCCGGGCCGCGCTGGCCCTCACGGCGCCCCTCCAAGCGGGAGCGCCGCGCCCGCCTGGACCAGACCCCTCCAGACCACGCCGCGCCGCCCGCCGGCCTCGCGCAAGGCGAGGAACGAGAAGCGGTGCGCCTGGGCGTTCGCCTCGGCGAACAGGAGGAAGCGGCCCACGGAGGTGTGGGCGCCCAGGCCGGCGGTCACGTAGGGGTGTATCTGCGCGTCGTCTCGAAGAAAGCCGCCAGCGCGGTCGCCGGTGTACCGGATAAAGCCCAACCCGCCCCGGCCGTAGAGGCCGGACGTTGCGCGCACGCGCAGCAGGACCGCGCCGTGCACGATCCCGAGCTCATCGACGGTCCACTCTGCCATCCCGTCGTCTCCACCCAGGTCCACGCCGCTCCAGCCGAGCTCCACCTCGAGGTCCATGCGCTCGCGCAGGGAGACCCAGGCCGAGACCCCCGCCGTGGGCCCGACGTCGGGGGACGCCGTGACGACGCTCGCGCCGGGCGCGACGGAGTCCTCCACGAGGGGCGACGACACCGCGACGCCGACCCGCACCGCGACGTGGTACGTGCGCTCGACGGGGCCCGGCGTGCCGGCGGCCTGTGCCCACGCGGGCGCCGCGACCAGCGACAACGCCGCCAGGAGGCCCGGCGTGGCGGGCCGTCTGCGCCGCGCGCGGGCGCGGCCAGGCGAGGATGACATGGAGCGGGCAAGATAGAAAAAGAAGCGGCGGCCGCCAGATTCTGACGACCGCCCGCTTCGGACCGCGGCGCTCTCCCCGTTGTTCCCGTTCACCGCGGTACTGCACGGGGTGGGTGGGCAGGTTCGGGTCCAGATCGGGCCAAACCGACCCAAAATCTTTCCTCGTAGATACTTGGGAGATCTTTGCCGAATCACCGAAGGCTCCGGATCGGGCTACTTTTTTCCCGCATATCGCCAGTTTGGTGCAGCTTGCCGGATCAGCCGACCCCCGCCGCCTGTCGCACGCGCTCCCACGGAAACGCGCCGTCTTCGCCGGGCTCACGGCCGAAGTGTCCGTAGGCGGCGGTCGCTTCGTAGATGGGACGGAGCAGGTCCAGCTCGGCGATGATGCCGTGCGGCGTGAGGTCGAAGTGCGCGCGGATCCACTCCTCGAGTTCCTCTCCCGGCGCGCCGGTCCCGCACGTCTCCACCAGGATCGCCACCGGCTCCGCCACGCCGATCGCGTACGCCAGCTCGATCTCGCAGCGGCTGGCCAGGCCCGAGGCCACGACGTTCTTCGCCACCCAGCGCGCCGCGTAGGCCCCGCTGCGGTCCACCTTGGAGGGATCCTTGCCGCTGAAGGCGCCGCCCCCGTGGCGCGCGGCGCCGCCGTAGGTGTCGACGATGATCTTGCGGCCGGTCAGCCCGGTGTCCACGGCCGGGCCGCCGGAGACGAACGATCCGGAAGGGTTCACGAGCGCCTGATCCTGCCACCCCGGCGGCAGGTAGGCCGCGTCGATGACCGCGGGCACGACGTCTTCCAGGATCGCCTCCCGGATCGTCGCGGGGTCCGTGTCCTGACGGTGCTGGGTCGAAACCACGAGCTGGGTCACCTCGACCGGCTGTCCGTCCCGGTAGCGCACCGAGACCTGGCTCTTGGAGTCCGGCCGCAGCCACGCGACTTCACCGGAGCGGCGCAGCGTGGCCAAGCGGCGCGTGATGGCGTGCGCCCAGGTGATCGGAGCGGGCATGAGCGCGTCGGTCTCGTCGGTCGCGTAGCCGAACATCATGCCCTGATCGCCGGCTCCCTGTGCCTCGTGGGTGGCCCGCACCACGGCGTTCGCGATCTCCCGCGACTGCGCGTGCAGCCGAACGTCCACGTCGACGGTCTCCGGACCGAACCGGTCGTCCTCTCCGGTGAAGCCGAGGTCCGCGATAGTGGCGCGGACGAGCTCCTCGATCCGGTTCGGCGGGATTTCCGCCACCGACCCCACTTCGCCCGCGATGCAGACGTAGTTGGTGGTGACCAGCGTCTCGCACGCCACGCGCGCGTTCGCGTCCTCGCGCAGGTAGGCGTCGAGCACGGCGTCGGAGATTCGATCCGCCACCTTGTCCGGGTGACCCTCCGAAACCGACTCGCTGGTGAGGATGAAGGAGCTGGACATCGACGCCTCTCGATATGAAGAAGCCCGCTCGCCGTCGGTGCGGGCCGGATGGCGGCTTGACGCTCGCGGGCCCGACCCGGGCGGACCGTAGCGGCGGCCGGCGGTGCACGAGACTAGGGGCACCCCGAGACGGGTGTCAACCTTCCCGACGCGCCGTATGTTGGGCGCCCGCCGTGGGTCCTCCCGGATACCCCGAACCCCGGAGTTCGATGCGCCTCGTGCTCGCGCTCGCATGCGAAAACGCGCAGGTACGGCCGGACGGCCGACTGGACGTGGAGGGCGTGTTCAATCAGCTCGCCGCGCCGGGGTTCCCCGCCGCGCAGGACAGGATGACGGCGGTCTTCGTGATGGAATGGACGAAGGGGGAGGCGGGCCGCCAGCCGCTGCGAGCGGACCTCGTGGAGGCCTCCTCCGGGAAAACCGTCCTCACCATCCAGGGCCACACGGACGTGGACGCTGCCGCGAGCGGCCCGCCGGCCCACACGCGGCTCGTCATGCCGCTCGAGAACGTGGTCTTCCCCGCGGAGGGCCGCTACGACTTTCAGCTTACCGCCGGCGGCGAGCGCGGCTCCGCGTTCTCGATCTTCGTGAGCGGGGTGCCGGGCCGGGACCGCGACCCGGCGGCTCACTAGCGTACGCTAGCCGTCGCCCGGGATCCCGGGCTCGGTCATCCCGCGGGCGTCCAGGACCTCGTCCAGACGCTCCTCCTCCAGGACCCCCTCGTCGCGCGCGACCTCACGCACGCTCCGATTCTCGTGAAACGCACGCTTGGCAAGCGCCGCCGCACGGTCGTAGCCCAGGTGCGGGGCCAGGGCGGTGCCCAGGGACAGGTTGCGCTCGAGGAGCTCGCGCGCGCGCGCCTCGTCGGCCTCGATCCCGCGCACGCACCGGTCGGCGAGGACGTCCGATGCCGATGTCAGCAGCCGCACGGACTGCAGCAGCGCGTGGGCCATGACCGGCATCATGACGTTCAGCTCGAGGTAGCTGCCCAGCCCCCCCACCGTGACCGTCGTGTGGTTGCCCATGACCTGGGCGGCGACCATGTGGACCGCCTCGGGGATCACCGGGTTGACCTTGCCCGGCATGATGCTCGACCCGGGCTGGATCGCCGGCAGCGTGATCTCCGCCAGCCCGGCGCGCGGACCGCTCGCCAGCAGGCGCAGGTCGTTGGCGATCTTGGCCATCGACACGGCGACGGCATTCAGGGCGCCGTGCGCGAACACGACGGTGTCCCGCGTCCCCTGGCGCTCGAAGTGGTCGGCGGCCTCCCTGAAGGCCAGGCCCGTATACTCGCTCAGGCGGTCGATGGCGGCGCGCGCGAACGCGGGGTGGGTGTTGATGCCGGTGCCGACCGCCGTGCCGCCGAGCGGCAGCTCGGCCAGGTCATCGGCGGCGGCGCGGACCCGCTCGATCCCCAGCTCCACCTGTCGCGCGAAGCCGGCGAACTCCTGCCCCAGGCGGACGGGGGTCGCGTCCATCATGTGCGTCCGCCCAGACTTGATCACGTCGTCGAACTCGCGCGCCTTCGACGCTAACGATTCGCGCAGCCGACCCATGGCCGGCAGCAGCCCGCCGTGGATGCGCTCCACCGCCGCCACCTGCATCGCGGTCGGGATCACGTCGTTGGACGACTGCCCGAAGTTGACGTGGTCGTTCGGGTGGACCGGACCGCCGCCGTGGAGGCGGGACGCGCGCGTCGCGATCACCTCGTTGGCGTTCATGTTCGTCGAGGTGCCGCTGCCGGTCTGGAAGATGTCGAGCACGAAGTGCGCGTCGTGCTCACCCTCGATGACCTCGTCGGCGGCTCGCTCGATGGCGTCCGCGACGCCCGCATCGACCAGCCCCAAGGCCGAGTTCGTACGCGCCGACGCCTTCTTGATCAGCCCCAGCGCGCGGATGAACTCGCGCGGGAAACGCAGGTCGCTGATCGGGAAGTTCTCCACGGCGCGCTGCGTCTGCGCACCCCACAGCGCGTCGGCGGGCACCCTCATCTCTCCCAGGGAGTCCTTCTCGATCCTGTGGTCGCCGTCGGTCATCGACTTCGCTCGGACAGAAGTGGCTCGAACCTGCACGGAATGTCTCCACGGGGGTCGGCCACGCGCAACGTCGCGGCCCCGCGCCCTGCCGCAGGGTGCGAGCGTCGGCGTACCGGAGGAGTAGAAATGTCCGCCGTTGACGCCCGCCCGCGGGCGTCCTATTCTTGCTTCGTTCTCTTTGAGAATGATTCTCAATCGTATCAAGAATCGTTATTCACAGGTGTTCCAATGACTTTGTCGAGCCTGGCCCTGGTCGTGCTGACCGGCGCCCTGTTTCTGACGGCGCCGGCGGAGACTTTCGCGCAGGAGCGCGGAAGCTTGCGAGGAACGCTGATCACGGTCGAGGAAGGCGAGCCCCTCGCTGGCGTGACGGTGGAGCTCGTGGAGCTGCGCCGCTTCCGTCAGACCGACCGCGCCGGCCGCTACGCGTTCGACGGGGTCGAGCCGGGCGAGTACACGCTGCGCTTCTCGCTGCTGGGGCGCGCCACGCACGAACGGCGGGTGCCGGTGGGCGGCGAGGCGACCGTGATCGACGTCGCCCTCGAGCGCGATGCGATCGCGCTGAATCCGCTCATGGTGCTCATGGACCGGACGCGGCTGGGCGCGGGGGGCACGGCCAGCTCGGTCCCGGGGTCGGTGCACGTGATCGGCGCCGAAGAGCTGGCGTCCCAGCCGCTGCTGTACGACGACGTGCACGGGATGCTGCGGCGGGTCCCCGGCGTCAACGTGCAGGAAGAGGACGGGTTCGGGCTCCGTCCGAACATCGGGATGCGCGGCACGGGTACGGAGCGCAGCTCGAAGATCACGCTGATGGAGGATGGCGTGCTGATCGCGCCGGCCCCGTACGCGGCGCCGGCGGCGTACTACTTCCCCGTGGCCGGCCGGATGGAAGCCGTGGAGGTCCGCAAGGGCTCGAGCCAGGTGAAGTACGGCCCACGCACGGTGGGCGGCGCGCTCAACCTGGTTTCGACGTCGATCCCCGACCGCTTCCGGGTCGCGGGAGAGCTCGGTGGCGGCGAGAACGGGACGGGCAAGGTCCGCGTGTCGGCGGGCGACGCATACCGGAACTTCGGCTGGATGGTGGAGACGTACCAGATCCGGACGGACGGATTCAAGCGGCTCGACGTGGGCGGCGATACGGGGTTCGAAATCCAGGATTATGTCGCGAAACTGAGGGCCAACAGCGACCGGGCGGCGCCCGGCTTCTACCACGAGCTGGAGCTCAAGCTGGGCCACCACGAGGAAACGTCGGACGAGACCTACCTGGGCCTGACCGATGCCGACTTCGAGGCGACCCCGCTGCGGCGCTACGCGGCATCCCAGCGGGACGTGATGGCCGCAGACCACCAGCAGTACCAGCTCCGGTACTTCGCGCAGCCGGCGCGGTCGGTGGACGTCACGGCCACGCTCTACCGCAACGAGTTCGCGCGCAACTGGTTCAAGTTGCAGAGCGTGGAGGGGTCGGGGATCGGCGCCGTGGTGGCCGATCCGGAGGAATTCGCGTCGGAGATGGCGATCCTCCGGGGTGCCACCAGCGAGGATGGCGCGTTGCTGGTCCGGGCCAACAACCGGGAGTACTTCTCCCAGGGGATCCAGTCGACGCTCGGTGTCCGGTTCGAGACCGGCCCGGCCTCCCACGCGCTCGAATTCGGTTTGCGCTACCACCAGGATGAGGAGGACCGGTTCCAGCACGAGGACGCGTTCCGGATGGAGTCCGGGCGCATGGTGCTGACCCGGGCCGGCGCGCCCGGGAGCCAGGCCAACCGCGTCGCGGCGGCGGATGCGCTCGCGTTCTTCGTCCAGGATCACTTCGAACTGGGCCGGCTCACGCTCGTTCCGGGCATCCGGTTCGAGAGCATCGACTTCACGCGGACCGACTACAGCGGGGACGATCCGGACCGTACCGACCCGACCGAGGTGCGCGAGAACGGAGTCGAGGCCTGGATCCCCGGCGTCGGAGCGAGCTTCCTCCTGGCGCCGGGGATCCGGCTCCTGGGCGGCGTCCACGAAGGCTTCGGCCCGCCGGGGCCGGGCGCGGACGAGCGCACGGAGCCGGAGAGCAGCCTGAACTACGAGCTGGGCGCGCGTGTCCGGCGCGGCGGGCTGACCGGGCAGGTGGTGGGCTTCTCCAGCGACTACGACAACATCCTGGGCGCGTCGACGCTGGCGACGGGCGATGCGGGGTCCGGCCGGCTCTTCAACGGCGGCGCGGTGGACGTGCGCGGTCTGGAGGTTTCGGTGGAGTACGATGCCCCGCTGGGCCTGCCCTCCCTGGGCGACATCCGGCTGCCGCTACAGCTCGCCTACACCTTCACGGACGCCACATTCCGGACGGCGTTCGAGAGCGATTTCGAGCCCTGGGGTACCGTCGAGCCGGGCGACAAGCTGCCCTACCTGGCGAAGCACCAGCTCCACCTTTCGGCCGGTATCGAGTCGTCGCGGTGGGGCGTGCGCCTTTCCGGGACCCACGGCAGCGCCATGCGGACCCGAGCCGGTCAGGGCCCGATCCTCCCTGCCGAGGGAACCGACGCCTTCTGGGTGCTCGGCCTGATGGCGGACTACCAGGTCACGCCCTACGCGTCGCTGTTCGCGGGCGTCGAGAACCTGACGAACGAGCACTACATCGTGGCGCGCCGGCCGGCCGGCGCGCGTCCGGGTCTGCCGCGGACGCTTCAGGCCGGAGTGCGGATCGACGCGTCGTAAAGCGGCTCCCGATTCACTTCCTGGGCGGCCGCGCCGGACGAACCTCCACGCGGCTCGGCAGCGTCCTGGCCGGCGTGGCCAGCAGATCCAGGACCACCTGCGCTAGATCGCCCGGCTGGATCTTCCAGGAGTCGTCGGCGCCCGGTTCCGGGTGGCTGAAGTCGGTCGCGACGCTGCCCGGCATGATGTAGCTGACGCGGATGCCGTCGTGACGGACCTCCTGCATCAGCGCCTCGCTGAACCCGACCAGCCCGAACTTGCTCGCGTTGTAGGCGGCGCCCCGCGGGAAGGCGTTCTTGCCCGCCAGGCTGGCCATGTTGATGATCCACGCGTCGTTCGATTCGCGCAGGTACGGAATCGCCGCGTGGCTGCAGTAGAACACGCTGTCGAGGTTCGTTTCGATCACCGCGTCCCACGTGTCGGGGTCCATGTCCGCCACGGCCTCGAAGCGTCCGATCCCGGCGTTGTTCACGAGCACGTCCAGCCCGCCGAGGGCCTCAACGGTGCGCTCGACCAGTTCGGCGCACTGGCGCGCGTCGCGGACGTCGCAGCGGATGCCCGACACGCGCGCCCCCTCCGCGGCCGCATCGGCCAGCTCCGCGGCGAAGGCGCGCACGTCGTCCTCGGAGCGCGCCGCGACCGCCACGGACGCCCCCCGCGCGGCCACGCCTTCCGCGACGGCGCGCCCTATGCCCCTGGTCCCACCGGTGACGAGGATCCGCCTTCCGGCGAGATCCAGTGTCCGTTCCATCGTTGTGCCTCCCCGATCCGAGGCGCGGCGTGAAGCAACCGTTTCCATCCTGGCCGGCACCCGACACACGATGGGCGGGCGACCGCAGGCTACACTACCCTCCGGGGGCGGCGGCTCGCCACCGGTCCGAGCGTCAGGACCCAACTCCATCGGGGATCGGTATACCTGGCATGGCATTGTACGAATGGGCGTGCGCCCTGCGCGCTCGCGCCCTCCGGTGCGCGGCGGACGCGCGCCTCGGCGCCGCGGCCTGGGCGGCGGCGCTGCGGCGCGGGGGCGTGGGCGCGCAGGCGGCGCTCCGTCGGCTGGGCAGGGACACGCTGGCGACGCTGCGGGCATTCGGCGGGGACGCGCTGGCGACTCTTCGGCCGCGCTGGCGCGCGGCCCTGGCCGCGCTGCGCCGCGCCGCCGCTCGGCTCGACCGCCCGGGGCTGACCCCGGCGCGGGCGCTGCTCCTCGCGCCGCTCCTGCTCGCGGTGGGCGCCAGCGCCTTCGCGGCGGCGCTCGTCCTCCCCGTCCTGGCCTGCCGCGGCGACGACTGCCCCTCCGTGGAGGCGATCGTCGCCTACCGGCCCCCCGAGGCCAGCCGGGTGTTCGCCGCTGACGGGACAATACTCGCCGACCTTTCGCCTTACAGGCGCGTCGTCGTCTCGCTCGAGGAAATCGCGCCGCTGCTTCGCGATGGCGTCATCGCCATCGAGGACCAGCGCTTCCGCAAGCACGGGGGCGTCGACCCGCGCGGCGTCGTGCGAGCGGCGTGGCGCAACACGACCTCCGCACGCCTGCGAGAAGGCTTCAGCACGCTCGAGATGCAGCTCGCCCGCAGCGTGTTCCCCGAAACCCTGCCCCTCTCGGACCGGGGGCGCCGCAAGGTGTGGGAGGTCCTCCTGGCGACGCGCATGGGCGCGATCCTCTCCAAGGACGAGATCCTGGAGCGATACCTGAACCAGATCTACCTGGGTTCGGGGATCTACGGGGTGGAGGCCGCGGCGCGGGCGTACTTCGGGAAGTCGGCCGCCGACGTGTCGGTCGCCGAGGCGGCGCTGCTGATCGGGCTCATCAAAACGCCGGAGCGCTACAACCCGCGCAGGGCCCCCGAACGCGCCCGGGAGAGGCGCGACCTCGTGCTCACGCTGATGGCGGAGCGCGGCGTGTTGAGCGACGCGGAAGCCGCCGCGGCCCGGTCGACGGATCTGCTGCTCGCGCCACCCTACGCGTCGGCGGCGCCCGCGCCGTACGTCATCGCCGCGATCCGGCGCGAACTCCAGGAGCTCTTCGGTGAGGGCGCCGACGACCGCGGCCTGCGCGTGTTCACGGGCCTCGAGCCCGACCTGCAGACCGCGGCCCAGGCGGCGCTGCGCGGCCAGATCGGCCGCATCGAGTCCGACACGTACGGCCCCTGGAAGCATCCCATCCCGGACGCGCCGGGTTCACTGCCCGCCGCCCCGGGAGCGTCGCCCTACCTGCAGGGCATGGTGGTCGCCATGGACCCGCATACGGGGATCCTGCGCGCGTTGGTCGGGGGCCGCGATTTCGCGCACTCGCAATACGATCGCGCGCTGCAGGCGCGCCGACAGCCCGGATCCGCGTTCAAGCCCATCGTGTACGCCGCCGCCATCGAGTTCGGCATGCCTCCCACGGCCCTGATCCCCACGGCGGCCGTGGAGATCCGGACCGCGGGCGCGCCCGTCTGGCGTCCAGCAGACCACATAGCCGACGACGTCGGAATGCTCACGGCGCGGGACGCGCTGGTGAGGTCTTCGAACCACGCCGCCGTGCGGGTGGGCCGCTGGGTGGGGGAGGAGGTGGTCGTCGCCGCCGCCAGGGACCTCGGAATCAGTACGCCGATGGAGCCGTATCCCAGCCTACACCTCGGGGCGGCGGAGGTCATTCCGGCCGAGCTCGTGGCCGCCTACGCGGCCTTCGGCAATGGCGGCTGGAGGGTGAAGCCCCGTTTGATAGCGCGCGTGGAGGACGCCGACGGGAGGATCCTGTGGGTCGTCCCCACGAGCCGCGTGCGGGCCCTGGGCGAGGCCGCCGCGTTCGTGACGCTGACCATGCTGGAGGACGTGATCGACCGCGGCACCGGCGTCGCGGTACGCAGCGCCGGCTTCTGGGCCCCGGCCGCGGGCAAGACCGGCACGACCAACGAGGGCAAGGACGTGTGGTTCATCGGCATGACCCCGGACCTGGTCGCCGGTGTTTGGCTGGGCTTCGATCAGCCGAAGCCGATCGGCGCCGGCGCGAGCGGCGGCCGCCTGGCCGCGCCGGTATGGGCCGAGCTGATGGGAGACTACTACGAGAACCGCCGGATTCCGCTTCCCTGGCAACCGCCGGGGAGCGTGATCGCGCTGCCGATCGACGAGTCCACGGGTCGGGTGGCGACCCCGGACTGTCCCGGCGACCTGGTGCGGACGGAGTACTTCGTGCCCGGCTCGGAGCCGCGTTCGTACTGCCCGACGCACGACCGGCGGGGCTTGTTCGACAGAATCTGGCGGCGCGTCAGGCGGAGCTTCTAGCAGGTCGCTGCCGCCCGCGGTCGTCGGAGCCCGCCTTACACGCCCGCGGGCACCGTGCCGGAAGCCCCCACCGAGGCGTCTCCGCCGGCGAGCTCGTCCGCCCGGGCCGCCAGCCAGTGTTCCGCGTCCAGCGCCGCCATGCAGCCCGTCCCCGCCGCGGTCACGGCTTGCCGGTAGCGGTCGTCGATGACGTCCCCCGCCCCGAAGACTCCCTCCACGCTGGTGCGCGTGGACCCGGGATGGACGACGATGTAGCCGCCGCGCGTCAGTTCGAGCGCGTCGCCCAGGAAATCGGTGTTGGGGAGATGGCCGATCGCCAGGAACAGCCCCGCCGCTTCGATCACCTTCTGCTCCCCGGTGAGGACGTCTTCCACCAGGACGCCTTCCACGAAGTCGTCCCCCAGCACGTCGGTCACGACGTGGTTCCACTCCACGTTGATCCTCGGATCGGTGAGAACGCGCTGCTGCATTACCTTCGAGGCGCGGAACTCGTCGCGCCGGTGCACGATCGTCACCACGCTCGCGTAGCGCGCCAGGAAGCTCGCCTCCTCCATCGCGGAATCGCCGCCCCCCACGACGACCAGAGGCTTGTCCCGGAATGCCGGCAGCGCCCCGTCGCACACCGCGCAGGCGCTCACGCCGCCGCCCGTGCGGCGCAGCCGTTGCTCGTGCTCCAGTCCGAGCCATTTCGCGACGGCCCCGGTGGCGACGACGACGCTGCTCGTCAGGATCTCCTCGCCCCCGTCGGTCAGAAGCCGGAGCGGCTGCGCCGAAAAATCCACGCTCTGGATGTCCTCGGTCCGAACCTGCGTCCCGAACCTCTTGGCCTGCAGCTTCATCTCCATCATGAGCCTCTGGCCGTCGATGCCCTTCGAGAAGCCGGGGTAGTTCTCGACCTCGGTCGTGTACATGAGCTGGCCGCCCGGAATCATGTCCGCGCTCGGGGCGCCCTCGAACACCAGTGGCTCCAGTTGGGCGCGCGCCGCGTATACGGCGGCCGTCCACGCGGCCGGGCCGGACCCTATGATCACGATCCGCTCGATCCTTCGATCGTCCATCGACACCTCGCCGTCTGAGGACCGGAGTCTCCTCGCCGGACCAGCACTGCGCGGACGCCCTCCGCGGCGGTTCTCGCGCCGCGGCCGGCACGGAAATGTAGCACGTCCGTCACCCCGCCGGGGGGAATCGCGGTCGCCGCGCGCGCAGCATGGCGCGCGCCGCGCGTGACGCCGGGGCGCGGCTCCACGTCCCTCGGAACGGCATCGGGCGCCGCCACCTTCCCCGCTGGCGCCCTCGAAACCCCACGCATACGTTCTCCTGCGAGGATGGCGGACTGGACGGCACCGGGCGGCAGATGCGGTCGGAAGCGGAAATCGAGCGCCTTCTCGGGGCGCTGCGCGGGGTGCGGTCGAGCCGGGTGATCATGGCGTCCGACGGGCGCGTCGTGGAGATCCACGTCCTCTCTACCCCCGAGTTCCATCCCAAGCAGGTGGTCCGCAACGTGGAATCCGCGCTGAGCGCGGCGCTCCGCCTGGACGTCGACCGTCGTATCATCAGCGTGAGCCAGCTGGAAACGGACATGCCGCCCCCCAGAGAGGAAGAGCGGGCCGAGGCGCCGGGGGATCCCTTCTCAGGACCGGAAAGCGGGTCGACCGCGGCGCCGCGGCGCGGCGCGTCCCCGGCCTCCCGCGCGGCGCTCGTAGAGCCGAACGCTTCCCGCCGCGCCGGGGCGAGCGACGGCTCCGCCGGGATGGTCATCCCGCTGCGCCCGACCGAGCCGGCGGGGCCGGTCGCACGCGTTCGCTTCGCCGGCATCCGCACCCATACGCACTCCTCTCGCTCCGTCGCCTGCGAGGTCCGGCTCACCCTCAACGGCGGCGAGTTCATGGGACGGGAGGAGGCGCCGGACACCGAGACCGGAAGGCTGGGGGCCGCGGCGCGAGCGACGTTCACCGCCCTCGAGGCCGCGCTCGGCGAAGCGCCGGCGGCGCTGGAAGGAGTCACCGCCGTGGACGCCGACGCGGGCCGGTACGTGCTCGTCCTCGCGCGCGGATTCGCCGGGCGGGAGCGCGTGCAGCTCGTGGGCACAGCGCGCATGCGTGGAGCCGTGGAGGACGCGGCCGTGCTGGCGACGCTCCAGGCGCTGGACCGCTGGCTCACGTCCGACATGGCGGGCTAGGGCCGGTGGAGAGGCCGCTCCCGGCCGCCGAGCGAGCACCTCCCGGAGCGCTCGCCGTCATCGAGCGGATCAGCGGCGTGCACGCCGCCTGGATGCGCATCGACGCCGGCGTCGTCAGCGAGCTCGTGCTCGCGGTGGACGCGGACGCGGAGCTGGAACTCGTCCGTGGCCAGATCATGGACGCCATCCGGGGACGGGGACTCCGGCTGGAGGACTCCGCCCTGCGCCTCGCCGTCCTCGAGACCCGCGATCCGGGCGGGCGGCCGGCTCGGGGTGACCGGCCGCGCCCGCTCGTGCGCCACGACCTGCAGATACTGCGGGGGGACCGGCGCGCCATCTGCCGGGTGGAGCTCCTCCACGAGGGCGACGTCGTGGCCGCCGAAGCCGCCGACCTCGACACCCAGGCCGGACGGGCCCGCGCGGCCGCCCGCGCTACCCTGAACGCGGCCGAGGCGGCCTATCCGGGACGATCGCTCGGGCTCGAAGGGTTGCGCATCGTGGAGTTGGGAGGCCGCCTTCACATCGCGCTCTCGGTGGAGGCGGTCTCCGACGACCGGCGGACCGCCCGTCTCGCCGCCGTCGCCGCTATCGACCCCTCCCACGAGGAGGCGGCGTGTCTCGCGGCGCTGGGGGCGATCGAACGCTGGCTTTCGGCGTAGATCCCTGCCGCCGGGCGTTCAGCGTCGCAGCCGCCGGCTACCGTCTCCCTGATAGACGTACTCCACGGTCACGCAGCCCGGCTCCGCGCCCGGACAGTAGTAGCCGAGGATCCGCAGCTTCGCGTACCGTCCCTCCGCGGTCCGGATCACGTAGGTCACCGGTTTCGGCTCCAGCAGGTGCGACAGGAAGCTGTAGGAGTACCAGTCCCGCAGGGTCGCGTTGACTGTATCGGCGCCGGGAGTGACGCGGCTCGCCCCGCCGATGTCGCCCGGGGCCTCGGCCAGTGTCGGGAAGGATTCGCCGCTCGCCAGCACGCCGGCCGCGCCCAGGAAGCCCTCGCCTCCGTTGATCGCCAGGCGGTGCCGCTGGGCCGCCAGGTCCCAGCTCTCCGCCATCTCGGCGACCGGGCCCGCCCGTCGCCGCTCCAGATCGAGTCCGATCCAGCCCTCTCCGGCGCGGGCGTCCAGCGTCACGGTATCGGGCCCGGCCAGGCCCGTCGGCGGCGCCCGTTCGGCCGGGTCCGTCGGACGGAACGTGGCGACCTCCGGACGCAGCAGCGAGGACAGGAGCAGCACCACGATGAACGCGAGGAAGGCCGCCGCCACCGCGACCAGCCACCACGGTGCGCGCGTGGCGCCGGTCCGGTCACGCTTCACTCCGCGTCGCGCAGCTCCACCGGATCCCCGACGGCCACCTCACCGCCGACCTCCACCCGGCCGAACACGCCCCCGCGCCAGTCGGGCCTCATCGTTTCCCTCAGCCCCGGCAGCGCCTCGTCCATCCTCTCACAGGGGCGCGTCTCGCCGCCGATGCGGATCGCGCACCGCCCGACGATCAACAACCGTCCGCGGGTGTCGTGGAGGCGTACGCCGCTCACCATGAGGTTGGCGCGCCGCGCCGACGGATCGACGTCGGCGTCCAGCTCCTCCATCATCGCGTCCCAGGCTTCCTTCTCGATGATCGTGACCTGGCGCCGGCTGCCGTGGCGCGGGTTGTCGGCGACGCCGTGATCCGGCAGCAATCGTGCGCTGCCGGCCGGGTCCATGACCCCCTTGCGCGCCCGCTTGACCCAGATCGCCTCCAGTCTGCCGCTCATGTCCCCATGACCTCCGGATCCAGGATCCGTTCCAGGTTTTCGATGGTGCCCGTACGGACTTCCAGATGCTCCGGGAAATCGTCCACGAACCGGAAGCGGGCGGGCAGCTTCCTGGAGGGCGTTCCCCGGTCCGCGCGACTCTCGATGTCCATCGTCGCGGCGTGGCCGCCCTCGGCCATCGCGTAGACGATGGAGAAGTCGAGCGAGGGAAAGTCCGCCTCGGGATAGAACTCCTGCCCGACCACGAACGCGAGCCTGCCCGCGTCTATCTGGAAGGCGTACGCGGCGCCCTCGTCCTCCGCCTCTTCCACCTCGGCGAACTCGGTCGCCGCGAACCGGTACTCTTCGGCCTCGCGGCGGCGCAGCGCGGACCTGAGCGGTTCCACCGTGCCGGCCAGCTCGCGCCCGTGCTCGCGCAGCACCCACACGGTAATCCCCCCTCCGACCGCTAGCCAGAACACGGTGATGGCGCCCGCGGGAGCGTCGGACGCGAGCAGGGTGAGCGCCCAAAGGACCGCGGACACCGCGGCGCCCGCGACGATCGGCCCCGTCCGGCCTGAGCGCTCGCGCTTCTCGGCGGCGCGCAGCCGGCCCCGGAGGCGGCGCACCTCGCGCTCCGTGAGCGGGCGCACCGCGGGCTCCATCAGGCCGCGGTCATTTGGTGAGATATTCGATCGGGGTCGTTCGATCGACGAGGTCGCGGAACGCCGCGTTGTAGGCCCGCTTGCGAATCTCCCAGACTCGCTGGACGCCGGGCAGGCTCAGGTAGGCCGAAAACTGCGTGACCATCGCCTGCCAGATGCGGGGGTCGAGACGGCCGGCATCGAACTGGTAGAACGCGTCCTCCCAGACGCGGAACACGCCCTGGACCATGGCGATGAAGCGGAGGCGCTCGGGTTCGCCGAGGTCGGCGAAGTCGGACTTCGCGCGCGAGAAGACGTCCGCCAGACCGGGGTCCTGGAAGGCCGAGATCGACGCCCGGAACGCCTCGTTCAACTCGTGAACCGAGGCGATCCGGGACTCCCTGTTCTGCTGGCGGATCTGGAACGCCAGGTAGATGAGCGTGACGACCACGGCGATAGCGCCGACCGTCTCCCCGATGGCTCCCACCGCATCCCAGTTCATGGCGCCACAGTCTGGCGGCTCGGGTGGCCGGTCTGCAAGCCGGCGCTTCACCGTCAGGCCGGACGCCGCCGTTCACGCCTCAGTCGCCCCCGGCGAGAACGGTGAGGATCAGCCGGCCGTCCCGCAGTTCGACGCGCCCCGCTTGCACGTCGATCGACACGCCCGCGGCCCGAACCCGCACGGTCCCCGGGTCCGGCGGCGGGCCACCCGGCCTCCCCAGCGGGCGGCCGTCCAGGAGCACCTCCAGATCGCCGGGCGCGGCGACCGCGGTGAGCCGGCCCTCGTTGCGGTCGTGCAGGACGGGCACTTCGAACTCCGCGTCGAACCCCGGACCACAGGCGCGAAACCAGCGCGCGTGCAGAAGCCGGCCGTCGCCCGCCTGCAGCAAGTTCTGCGGGTCGATTCCGCAGAAGTCGACGTCGCCGCCGGGCAACGCCGCGACATCGATGTCGATCCGGGTGCCCGGGGCGTCCAGCACCTCCGCCACGCGCCGCGATCGCTCCGCGCGGAGGTCGCGCACGGCGATCCTCGCGGCTTCGTCCACGTCCGCTCCCCGGCTGGCGCGCGCGCGCGCCGCGAGCCGCGCTTCCTCCGCGCGGGAGCCGGCGGCGTCCGCCAGCAGGTCCTGCAGCGCCGGCCCCTCGATCGCGACCCTGCGCTTCCACCCCGGGCCGGCCAGCGCGTCCAGGAGGAGCGCCTGGGCGAAGCCGGTTGCGTAGAAGCGCAATCGGACCGACCGCCGGCGGCCCCCGATGAGATCCTCCAGCAGCTCGCGCTGACGGTCGATTTCCCGCGCGGCCTCGCGCCGCCAGGAGAGGGCTTGGTCGCGGGCGGCGAGCTGGAGCGCCCGGACATAGGCGTACTGGGCGATTCCTTCGTTCAACTCCGTGCGCGCCTCGAACACGGCATCGTCCGCGGCCAGCCGACGCTGCCGGCGTTCCCGCACCGCCACGAACTCGCGTACGGCGGCGGACGCCGCGGCGGTGTCCGGGAGCGCCGCGAGGGCCGCGGCAAGGAGGCGGCCCTCCAGCGCCAGCCCGGCCTCGTTCTCCACGTCGAACTCCGGATAGGAAACCACGCGGAAGGAGTTCTCCCCCGGCGGATAGCGGCCCTCCGCGCGCAGGCTTCGTTGCAACAGGTGAAACGCCTCGTGAACGCCGTTGCCGAGATCGACCGCGCGCTCCCCGCTCCCCCCGTAGAAGATCCAGGGCCGCCCATCGAGCCGGATCGTGTTCGCCTCCTCCGGCGCGCCCGGCGCGTAGGATCGCCACGCGGCGCCGGGCACGTCCGACAGCGGGGCGAAGCCCTCCGGCGCAGGCCCCCCCCATCCGCTCAACAACCAGCCCACCTGGGCGAAGCCGAACACGACCGCCAGCGTGTCGGGACGGAACCCGGGCCAGATCTCCGCGGGCGCGCGCGGACCGATGCTCTGGATCGCCTCGGCGGCGTCGACGGCGGTCGCGACGGCCGGCGAGATCCCCGCCAGGTCGTCACGCGCCTGGGACGCCGCGGCGGGCCGCGGTGCGAGGAGGAGAGCGCACACGGCCGCCGACAGGATCCGGTGCCCGCTCCCCCGTCGCGCGTGCGACGCCTGGCCCGATCGACGGGTGTGAAGCGAGTACGAAGTATTTCGTAGATACCGGCGCAGGACTTTCATTCGGAACTCTCCATCGGGGATTCAGCGCGTCAGATCAGGTGCCGGCGAGCGCGGGCGGCGCGGGCCGGCTGGTCCACGTGATGCCACCGCCGGGCTTGAGGCGGACGCCGAACGAGACGTCGCCGGTCGGGGTCAGGAAATACAGCGAGTCGGCGCTCTGGCGCAGCAGGTCCGGAGCGAGCGAGGCGCCTGCCACCGTTGCCGCTACGGCGCGCTCGCCCGAAAAGGTGATGGTGAACGCGCCCGCATCGTCGACCGCGGTCAGCGTACTCGTCGCTCCCCCGGCGAGCCCCGTCGCCGGCAACACCCCCGCGAGGCCAGTCGCCGGCAGCACCGCCGCGGTCACCCACGCCGTCGCGGCGAGCGCCGTCCCGGCGACCGCCAGGCGTATCGCCGCGACGGCACGCGCTCCGGCCGAGCGAGCGGACCGCCTCGGCCGCACGAGCCGCGTCACCCGCTCGAGCAGCGGTCCGCGCGCCGCCGACAGCGCGAACGCACGCCTGCGCCGCGGCCCACCCACACGTATCTCCTCGAGCCGCGACAGCGCGCGCGCCAGCGGCATCGCCCCGCCGCACGCGGCCGCCGCGAGGTCGTCGCAGGCGAACTCGCGCTCCCGCCTGACGCGCGTCGACAGCCACCAGACGGCCGGATGGTACCAGACAAGCGCCTCCACGACCGACTGGGCGAGGTTCATCGTCCAGTCGCGCCGCTTCACGTGGGCGACCTCGTGGGCGATGAGCGGTCCCAGCTCGCGGGTGCCCGCGCCGCCGAGCGCGGCGACCGGGATCAGGACCTTGGGAGCGCCGCCGCCGATCACCACGGGAACGTCGACGCGATCCGTCGCGAGTACGGCGATCGGGGTGCGGACGCAGAGGCGGCCCGCCGCCCCGTGGGCGATCGCGCGCGCAGCGGCCGGAGCGGGCGTCGCGTCCGCCACCATGCGGACCGCGCCCACGAGCCCGAGCCCGACCCGGGCGAGGACGATCACCGCGCCGGACGCCCACACGGCGATGATGATCCCCGCCGCCGCTCGCGCTCCCCCGGCTACCGCCAGGAGGGCGGCGTCCAGGATCCGCGCCACCGCTTCGGCGCCCGCGCCGGCGACGACGGCGTTTCCCGCGCCCGGAGCAGACCCCGCACGCGACGCCCCCGCCGACAGCAGGTACGCGGTAGACGCGATGCAGGCGGGCAGCGCGGCGAGCCCGGCGAACGCGACGCGGGCCCTCGCGCCGGCGCTCCAATGCCGTGCCCCCGTCACGGCCGCCACCAGCGCCGCCACCGCGGCGCCCTGCCACAGCGCGTGCACGAGCGCCGCCGCCAGGATCGCGCTCGTCACCCCTCTCCCTCCAGCTCCTCCAGCAAGCGACGCACCTCGGCCAGCTCCTCCGGCGATGCCCGCTTCGTGGACAGCGCGCGCATCGCGAGCCTCACCGCCGACCCCTCGAAGGCGCGGTCGGCCAGGTCGGCCAGCATCGCCCTCTCCGTCGTCCTTCGCCCTACCGCGGGTGCGTACACGTGCGTCCGGCTGCTGTCGTCCCGTTCGACGAGGCCCTTCCCGTGCATGATCTGCAGGAGTTTGAGCACGGTGGTGTAGACACGATCCCGGTCGTCGGCGAGTTCCTCCATCACGTCACGCACGGTCGAAGGCCCGCGCCGCCACAGGACCTGCAGGATCTCGAGCTCGGAGTCCGTCGGGTTGAGAGACGCCATGGCCTCAATTCTACGAAGATCTTCGTATATATTGCAAGACACCCGCGCCGCGCGTAGAGATCAGGTAGCGGTGCCCCGAATCCGGATCCCATGCTCGAAGCCTTTCTGACCTTCGTGGAAGCGATGCCCGCGTGGCAGAAAGTCGCGTGGGTGCTGCTCGTGCTCGGCTTCAGTTGGGTGTTGGAAGCGGCGATCCCGCTGGTTCCGCTCCGCTACCGCAAGCTCCGGCACGCAGGGGTCAACGGCGCATTCCTGGCGACCAGCCTGCTCATCAACGCCGTCTTCGGCGTGGCGACCGTCGCCGCCGTCGCGTGGACCCGGGAGAACGGCATCGGCCTGCTGCACCTGGTCGAGCTCCCCCTCTGGGCGGAGCTGCTGCTGGCGCTCGCCGCGCTGGACCTGATGGCGCAGTACGTCGCGCACTATCTCCTGCACCGCATCAAATGGCTGTGGCGGCTGCACGTCGTGCACCACAGCGACACCAAGGTCGACGCGACCACCGGCGTCCGCCTGCACCCGGGCGACTACGCGGTGCGCGAGACGTTCGCGCTCGCCGCGGTGCTCGTGACCGGCGCTCCGCTGGCGTTCTACCTGGTGTACCGGGTGACGACCATCCTCTTCACGCTGGTCACGCACGCGAACGTATCGCCCCCCGCGTGGCTCGACGCGGCGCTGAGCTGGGTGGTCGTCACGCCCAACATGCACAAGTTCCACCACCACTTCGAGCGACCCTGGACGGACACCAACTACGGCGGGATCCTGTCGATCTGGGACCGGCTCTTCGGGACGTTCGTGTACGGCGATCCGCGCGACGTCGTGTACGGCGTGGATGTCGCGGATTCCGAGCGCGACGAGGACGTTCTGCACCAGTTCGCGCTCCCGTTCAACGAGCCGAGGCGGCTCGACCGAAGGTAGTGTACACTTGGGACGGACGCCTACCGCGCGAGGGCCAGCTCCTCCAGGCCCGCCTCCTCGAGGATCCTCAGCCGACCACGCCCGGCGCGCTCGACCAGACCCGCTTCCTCCAGCCAGCGCAGCTCGCGCGCGAGCACCTCGCGGACGGTCCCCAGGTCCTCCGCCCAGTCCGCCTGCGTCGGTACGGCGACGTCGCGAGCGGCGCCGGCCTCCGCCGCCAGGCCCAGGATCGACGCCGCGAGCCGCGTGCGGACGTCCCCCAGGGTGTTCGCTTCGAGGCGGTCGATCAGCGCGGACAGCCGCCGGCACACGCGCCGCAGGAGGCGGCTCGCGAAGGGGGCGTTCCGGGCGGCGAGTGCGCGCACGGCGTCCGGGAGGATCACGATGCACGCGCCGTCGCTCGACGCGACGGCGGTCGCCGGGTACCCCGATCCGGCGAACAGCGGGACCTCGCCCATCGTCGCCCCCGGCCCGCTCACGTGCACGAGATGCTGGCGCCCGCGGCGGGCTCTCAACACCCGGATCTCCCCGTCGAGGACCACGACGAGCCCGCGTGCCGGAGCGCCCGCCCGCCACAGCACCTGCCCGCGCCGGAAGCGGCGCACCGCGGCGGCGGCCGCGAGGTCCGCCAGGTCCCGGGGACCCAGGTCCGCGTACAGATCGGCCGGGGCCAGCCCGGCCGCGAGTTCGTCCACGTTCATGTGACTTCCATCACAGCGTCGCGTTCCGGGGCTCGGTAGCATTCGGCACGTTCGACACCATAGACATCACGCCGCCAGGGGGGAACCGTGGAGCACCGAAGAGCCGTGAAGGTCATGCTGTCCAAGGGCGTGGGATCGGTCCTCGCCTCGTTCGTCGCTGCGCTCATCGCCGCCTCGCCCGGGCTCGCCCAGCACGACCACTCTCCCTACGCCGGAATGGAGACCGCGGAGGGCACATCGCTGACCCCCGAGGAGGTTGCGGAGCTACGCGATGCCGATGGCATGCGGCTCGCGCTGCCCGCGGAGCTGAACCGCTATCCGGGGCCCAGGCACGTCCTCGACATGGCGGGTCCGCTCGGCCTGAGCGGAAGCGTCGTCGCCGAGGTCGAGCGGGTACGCGCGGCGATGACGGAGGCCGCCGCGGCCAAGGGCGAGGAGGTGATCGAGGCCGACCGCGCCCTGACGGAGCTCTTCCGGTCCGGAGCGGCGACCGAATCCGAAGTCGACCGGCTCGCCTCCGTTCTCGCCGGGGTTCGGGGGGAGCTCCAGGCCATCCACCTGTCCGCGCACCTGCGCACGCGCGTCCTGCTGGACGAGGCCCAGGTCGAGCGCTACGACGAGCTGCGCGGCTACGCCGGCGGGGCCGCTAGCCCGACGACGGCTGAAACAGAGCACACACGGCACCCGCCGGATCGGCGATGACCGCGTAAAGTCCGCCCCCCGCGCGCCGGGTCTCCCCCAGGACCCGGCCGCCCAGGCGCTCGCATTCGGCGAGACTCCGGTCCAGGTCGGCAACGACCACGTAGATCAGCCACTGGGCCGGGAGGTCGGCGTTTCCCGCGCGCGCGTGGCACACCCCGGCCACCGGGCCCGCGCCGGGTGCGTGCATGTTGAAATCGTCGTAGTCCCCCATGGTGACCGGAGACGGCGTCCAGCCCACGACGCCGCCGTAGAAATCCCGGATCGCGGGGGCGTCATCGACCGTGAGGTCGACCCAGGCGATCTCGCCCTGCCTCGGTCCCACCCGCCGCGCGATCCGCCAGCCGTACACGATCCGCCGGCCGTCGCCCTCGGCTCTCCGCGATCGTGCAGGCCGTCCCGGACGGCGGCCGTTGCCCGCCGCCAGCTCGTGGGCTACCTTCGGCCTTCGTTGAGAACGAGTCTCATTTGCGTGCATCATGCCGAACACGAACCGATCCCGAGCCGCGCCGCGAACGGCCCGCCGTTACGCCGCCCTGCTGGCCGTCGCGGTGGCCACCCTGCCCTGGCTCACCGCCTGCGGAAGCGACGCGGAGCCCGCAGAATCGCTCGACGGCTCCGGACAGGTGGCCCCGGCGGCGGACGGCGAGCGCGTTCCGGGCACGCCGGAGGGCGGCCTCGCCGACTGGATCGACGACATCCGCGCCACCCTGGACCACCTGCCGGTGGACAGCCCCGCGGTGGCCCGGCAGAGGGTCCTGGACGCCTACATCGGCCGGCAGGAGTTCATCGAGATGTACTACGGCGCCGGCGGGCGGCTGGCCCCGCGCGCCGAGCTGGTGGCCTCCGTGGACGAGGCGGAGGCGCGCTTCCACGAACTCATGCAGGTCCTCGGGCAGGATCCCCCTCCGGCGCGGGAACGCGTCGCCGAGCTCATCAACGAGCTGAACGGCCAGCTCGACGTGGTGCTGGATGCCGCGGAGGTGGACGGGGTCCCGCCGGCGCCCCCGGGCGCGTCGCGCAGCTCGATCGACGAGGGCCGCGGCGAACCGGTCGCCGGCGAGGGCGGCGGCGGGGGGGGGACGGCCGCGATTTCCGGCGCCTCCGCGGCTCGCGCGGCACCCACCTCTGCGGCGCGGACTACGCAAATTCGCGCCATCCTGGGGAGCCTGGACGAGGCCGAGGGCGCGCTCTCCGACGGCCGTTCCAGGGAAGCCCTGCGTCTGGTCGAGGCCGCCTACCTGGAAGGTTTCGAGCCGCTGGAGTCGCTGCTGCCCGGGGACCGCGTATACGCCATCGAGCGCCTCTTCCACCTGTCCCTGCGCCCGGCGCTGTCGGGCGGCTCGAGCGCGGATCCCGTGGCCGTCCTGACCGAACTGCGGAGCGAGCTGCACGCGGCCGACGCGGTGCTGGCGGAAGGATCGGGGCGCTGGTTCGTCACGCTCAACGCCTTCGCGATCATCTTCCGCGAGGGCCTCGAGGCGGTGCTCCTGGTGGGCGCGATCCTGGCCTACTTGAGGGCATCGGGCGCGGATCCCAGGCACAGGCGCCACGTGCTTTACGGGGTCGCCGCGGCGATCGCCGCCAGCGTCGGCACCTGGATGCTGGCGCGCACCTTCGTGCCCATCGGCGGTGCGCAGCGAGAGCTCATCGAGGGCGTCACGGCGCTCCTCGCGGTCGGGGTTCTCGTCTACGTGTCCCACTGGCTCTTCCACAAGACCTACGTGCAGGACTGGATGTCCTACCTGAAGAGGAAGGTCGGCGGGGCGGTGTCCACGGGGTCGGCCCTCGCGATGGTTACGCTGGCGTTCGCCGCGGTGTATCGCGAGGGCTTCGAGACGGTGCTCTTCTACCAGGCGCTCGGCAACGAGGCCGGCGCCGGCGCGGTCATGGCGGGATTCGTTCCCGGGGCGCTCGCCATCGTCGCGGTGGCGTGGGGCATGGTGCGGCTGGGGCTGCGCCTGCCGATCAAGGTCGTGTTCGGGCTCACCAACGCGATCCTCCTATACCTCGCGTTCGTGTTCCTCGGCAAGGGGCTCTACAGCCTGCAGGAAGCCGGCCTGTTCTCCCCGACGCCGCTGGCCGGGTTGCCCGCGAACCGGGGACTGGAGCTGTTTCTCGGCTACCACCCCATGGCGGAGACGCTGCTGCCCCAGGCGGTGTTCCTCACGCTGTTGTTCGCCACCTGGGTGTGGTACCGCCGGCGGGTGAGCGCCGCGAAGGCCGCGTCCGCGGCTCGGAGCCGTGCCGCCTCGAGCTCCGCGGAGGTCACCGCCGCGTGACGCTCAGCCCGCCGCGGCCGCTTCCTCGGCTTCCATCTCGCGGCGCTCCTCCTCGGCCTCCCGGTCCTTGAAGACCTTGAGGTTGGTCGAGTGCCCGGCCGCGATCCGGGAGCTGGGATCGAAGTGGTGCACGGCGTAGTTCACCGCGGTCGCGGCCTCGGCGTATCCGGTCGCGATGAGCTCGAGCTTCCCCTCGTAGTGGGCGATGTCGCCCGCCGCGAAGACGCCGGGGATGTTGGTCTCCATGTGCTGGTCGACCTTGATGGAGTTGCGCTCGAGCTCCAGCCCCCATTCCCCGATCGGGCCCAGGTCGGGCTTGAACCCGAGCAGCGCGATGACGGCGTCGACGTCCAGCCGCAGATCCTCGTCGCTGCGGTTGTCGAAGATGGTCGCGGCCTCCACGCAGTCGCGCCCGTGTACCTCGCGAAGCTCGTGGAACGTGCGCAGAGCCATCCGCCCGGACGCCACCGCCTCCTCCATCTGACGCAATGACGCGCGGTGCGCCCGGAAGCCGTCGCGGCGATGGATGAGGGTGATGCCCGAGGCGACGTCGAGCAGACCGAGCGTCCAGTCCAGCGCGCTGTCTCCGCCGCCCACGATGAGCACCCGCCGCCCCTCGTAGACGGCGGGATCGCGCACGTGGTAGGCGACGCCCTTGCCGAGCAACTCGTGATATCCGGGGCACTCGAGGTGGCGCGGCGCGAAGGCCCCCTTCCCGCCCGCGATGATGAGGGAACGGGTCGGGTAGACGCCTCCGGTGGTCGTGAGGACGAATCCGTCGTCGGTTTCGTCCAGGGTGCGGACCTCCTCCTCGAGCCGGATGTCCGGGCCGAACTGGAGACCCTGCTCCTCCATGTTCTTGGCGAGGTCCCTGGCGAGGATCCTCGGGAAGCCCCCGACGTCGTAGACGTACTTCTCAGGGTACAACGCCATGAGCTGGCCGCCCAGCTCGGGGAGCGAGTCGATGACGCGCACGCTCACCCCGCGCATACCCGCGTAGAACGAGGCGAAGAGCCCGGTGGGCCCGCCTCCGATGATGGTGATGTCCGCCGATTCGGCCGGATTCACGTGGTGTCTTCTCCTGAGTCGGCGCTCCCGCGATACACGGCCGACTGCCGGTACCGGGCGATGGCCAACGGGGTCAACAACTTGATCAGCGCGGCGAACGGGACGGCCAGCAGCAGCCCGACGAAGCCGAACCAGTAGCCGCCGAGCGCGAGCGCCAGCATGATCCAGACGGGATGTATACCCACCGAGTCGCCGACGATCCTCGGGCTCGTCACCGACGAGTCAAGGAACTGAACGACGCCGAAGACCACGGCGATCTTCAGGAGCGACGCCCCGATGGCCCCGCTGATCAGGGCGATCAGCAGCGCCGGGATCAGCGACACGATCAAACCGAGGTACGGCACCACGTTGAACACCCCCGCGATGGCGCCGATCAGGCCCGCGTAAGGGAAACCCAGCGCCCACAACCCCAGCCAGGTCATCACCCCGACGATGGCGGCCGCGATCACCTGGCCGCGCAGGTATCGGGCTACGAGGCCGTGGTAGGCAGCCAGGAAGTCCGTCCAGGCCGCGCGCCTGTCGCTCGGGAAGAGCCCCATGGCGCGGCCCCGCACCGTGTCGAAATCGCGCAGGAGATAGAACGCCAGCACGGGCGTGAGCACGGCGTAGGCGAGGATAGTGAGCAGCGTGCCCACGCCCTTCCCGAGTCCGAGCACCCCCGCCCAGGCGCGCCGGCCGAGCTCTGCCTGTCGATCCTCCAGCCAGGCGCCGACGTCCCCCGCGTCGAGGTCCCGCAGCCGTGCGAGCAGGGCGTCGTCCGCGAGCAGGCGAATGTCCGAGGCCAGGAATCGGGCACGTAGCTCGTACAGGCTATCCGCCAGGCGTTCGATCAGCTCGGGCAGCCGCCCGATGAGGTGGCGGAGCTGGCCCCCCAGCGCCGGCAGCCCGAAGAACAGCAGCACGACCACGGCTGCGATGATCGGGATGAAGAGGAGCAGGATCGCCGCCGAGCGCGGCATCCAGCGCTCCAGCCGGTCGACGGTCGGATCCAGCATCACGGACAGGACCGCCGCGAGGATGAACGGCGCCAGCAGACTCCCGGTGGTCGCGAGCGCCCAGATGAGGAGCAGGAACCCGGCGCCGACGACGGTCACCCTGTGATACCGGGTGCCCGAGTAGGGGGCCATCAGCAGCACGAGAGCGCCGAAAAGGACGAACGGCGACAGGACGGGGCGGACGCTCAGCAGGAACAACCCCAGCGCCAGCAGTACCGTCGCGAGGCTCAGCCACCTCAGCTCCGGCCGGGGCGTTTCGGTCATGCGGCGTTGAGTTCCTCGACCAGCTCCGTCGCCGCCTTCAGCACGGCGCGCGCGTTGTCGTAGGTGATCGTCGCGAGCGCCGCATCGGCGTGCTCCCAGGCGCACGCGGTGATGCCCTCGGCCTCCTGCGGCACCGGCTCCCCGGAAACGGACTCCATCAGGTAGAAGTGGCAGGTCTTGTGGATCAGTCGGCCGCCGGAACGGAAGTACCAGTCGATCGCGGGCAGCGCGCGCACGACGCGCGGCCGCGGCAGGCCGGTTTCCTCGGTGACCTCGCGGCGCGCCGCCTCCTCGTAGGACTCGGAATCCTCGACGTGTCCCTTGGGCAGACCCCAGTTTCCGTAGGGGTCACGGATGAGCAGGTAACGCGTGCCTCCCGGCCCGCGACGGAACACCACGCCCCCCGCGCTGGTCTCCACGACCGCCCCCCGCCGGCGCGGCGCGATGCCCTCGCTCACGCGGACACCCCGCTGCCCGCTTCCGCGAGGACTTGCTCGGCGATCTGGACCGCGTTGAGCGCGGCGCCTTTGCGGAGATTGTCGGCGACCACCCAGAAATGGATCGTGTTGGGAAGGTCGCGGTCCAGCCGGATGCGGCCGACGTGGACGGCGTCCGTGCCCGCCGCGTCGAGCGCGAGAGGGCCGAAAGGCCGGGCATCCACGCACGCGCCCGGCTGAGCCGCGATGGCGCGCGCCGCCTCTTCGGCGGACAGGGGCGTCTCCATCTCGACCGTCACGGCCACCGAATGACCGACGGCCACGGGCACGCGCGCACACGTCGCCGCGATCGGGAGTTCCGGCATGTCCAGGATCTTGCGGGTCTCGGCGCGCATCTTGTCCTCCTCCTCCGTCCACCCTCCGTCCACGGGCGACCCGACCGACGGAATCACGTTCCCCGCCAGCCGCGCGGGGAACGGCGATCCGTCGGACCGACCGCCGTTCGCCGCGGGGCCGGCCCGAGCGTCGCGCTCCTCGCGCAGCGCGCGCAGCCCCCTTTCGCCCGCGCCCGAGGCGGACTGGTAGGTGGCGTAGATGACCCGGCGGAGTCCGGCCACGTCCCGCAACGCCTTCAGGGGCAGCGCCACCTGAATGGTCGAACAGTTCGGGTTGGCGATGATACCCTTCGGACGCTCCCGGATCCGCTCCGCGTTTACCTCTGGCACGACGAGGGGCACCTGCGGGTCCATGCGCCAGGCGGAAGAGTTGTCCACCACCACCGCGCCTTCGCCGGCGGCGACCGGGGCCCAGTCCCGGCTGACTCCCGAGCCGGCGCTGAACAACGCGAGCCGGCAGCCGCGGAAACACCCCGCCTCGGGAGCCCCGACGGTGCGCTCGCGGCCGGCCCAGAAAAGCTGCCGGCCCCTCGACGTCGGGGACGCCAGCAGCGTCACCTCGTCCACGTCGGGCACACGCGCGGACAGGATTTCCAGCATCGCGCGGCCCACGGCCCCGGTCGCGCCGAGAACGGCGACCCTCACGGCGCCCGTCCGTCCGCCTCGGCCGCGCTCAGGTGGAACGCGGCGTGGAGCAGTTTGAGGGTCTCGTCGCGTCGCTCGGCCGGAACGAGCAGGCTGATCGAGACCGACGAAGTGGAAACCCCCAGCACGTCGATGTCGGCGGCGAACAGGGCATCGTAGGCGGTCGCGTAGACGCCCGGCCGATCGTGCATGCCGCTTCCGACGAGGGTGACGCGGGCGAGTCCGAGGCGCGTGTCGATGCGCTCCCCGGCGGCGTCGGCGAGCGTCCGCTCGCACGCCGCGGCGGCGGCTTCGAGGTCGGCTTCGCGGACCGAGAGCTGGACCTGCCGGCGCCCGTCGGCTCGGTCGGCGTGCGCGACCATGTCCACGCTCACCCCCGCCTCTGCCAGCGCCACCAGCAGGCGCGCCGTGTTACGCGGCCCCTCCGCGAGCCCGCGCAACACGAGCTGCGCGTATCCGGCGTCGCTCGCGAGGCCGGTCAGGGACAGTCCTTCGATCGAGACGCCGCCCGTTATCAATGTCCCTCCCTCCTCCCGTTCGTCTGTCGCTGACGCCACGCGCATCGGCACCGAAAAACGCGCGCCGATCTCCACGGCGCGGGGATGCACGACCTGGGCTCCGGCCGCCGCGAGCTCCGTCATGTCCTCGTAGGATACGCGTGGCAGCAAACGTGCCTCCGGGACGCGTCGAGGGTCGGCCGTGAACACCCCCGCCACGTCGGTGAAGATGTCGCAGCGGCGAGCGCCCAGCGCCGCCGCGAGGGCGACGGCCGTCGTGTCGCTGCCGCCGCGCCCCAGGGTCGTCACCTCGCTGCGGGCGCTCATGCCCTGGAAGCCGGCGACGATCACCACCCGACCCGATTCCAGTTCCTGCAGAACGCGATCCGCGCGCACTTCCCGGATGCGCGCGCCGGCGTGACGCTCGTCGGTGATGATCGCCGCCTGGGAACCCGTGAGGCTGATGGCGCGCCCGCCGGCGTCCTCGATGGCCATCGCGAGCAGCGCCATCGAGATCCGCTCGCCGGCGGTGAGCAGCATGTCCAGCTCGCGAGGGTGCGCCAGCGGCCTCCTCGCCACGCCACGCGCGAGGGCCATGAGCTCGTCGGTGGCGTCGCCCATGGCGGATACCACGATCACCCGGATGTCGCCCTGGCGCTGGCGCCGCGCGGCCCGCTCGGCGATGAGCCGGATCCGCGCCGCATCCCCCACCGACGTGCCGCCGTACTTCTCCACGACGAGCGGCCGCTGGGCCACGGCCGTCACGTCAGAAGATTTCCAGGTTTATATAGCGCCGCGGGTTCCGGCGGATGTCGTCCAGGAGCAACTCGAGGAGCTCGGTGGAGCGGACGATGCGGCCGTAGAGCGCGGTGTCCTGGAGCAGCAGGCCTACCGTGCCTTCGCCTGCGTTGACTGAGGTCAGGAGGTCGGAAATCGCGACGAGCGCGGTGTCCGCGGACGCCATCGTCCGGCCGAAGTCGCCGCTGACCGCGACCAGCGCCGCCGTCAGCGAGTCCACCCGCTGGGTCGCGTTGGCGACGTTGTCCACGATCGCCTGCGTCTGCCCGTCCGCGAGCGCGGATTCGACCTCGATCGCCACTCGGTTGATCGCGCTCACGGTCTGGCCCAGCGTCTCGGTCATTTCCGAGAGGTCCGCGGCCAGCTCGTCCACGGTGCCCTGCTGCCGCTCCACGAGGTCGATCAGTCCCTGAGTCACCTCCTGCAGGTTGTTGATCGCATCGCGCACGCGCAGCGCGGTTTCCTCCGTGAAGGCGAGCTCCACGCGGTCGCTCAACACCGCCATGTTCTCGGCGATCCGGTCCGCCACGCCCGCGAGCTGCCCCACGTCGGGCAGCGCGTACCCGGGCAGGATGTCCTGCTCCGCGGGCACGGTGAACTCCGACTGCGGATAGCGCGAGCGCTCGGTGATCTCGGCCTGCCAGTCGCCGAAGAAGGACTCGGGCGAGGCGACCATCACCGGACTCGCGGGCAACGGGACGTCGGGGTCCACGCGCATGGATACGACCACATACTCGCCAGAGGGGTGGAATTCGATCGCGTCCACGCGCCCGATCTCCACGCCGCGCAGCTTGACGCGCGATCCGCCGACCAGCTGGCCCACCTCGCGGAACTGCGCGCGCAACACGCGGTCCTCCCGGCCGAAGCCGCCGCCCTTCAACCACAGGGTCCCGAACACCGCCACCGCCAGGGCGGCGAGGATCGCCAGCCCGACGCGCACGTCGTTGCGGCGCTGCCTCCGATCCGCGCGGCTCATGCGTACCCCCCTCCGCCCGTCATGCCGCCCTACCTTGCAGAAGTGCTTGCGACCCGACGGTATTCATGGTGACGCCGGGGAGAGCGGGGATGGTTTTCATGCTTGCTGCCCACGATGGCTCAGGTGGCAGATCCCCCCGCTCTCCGCGGTGACCCCGACCGCTGATTAGGCTCTGCGATTCATCGCTGTGTAGGGCGTTGCCGGTGCGGGTCACCCACGGTGTCGAGGATCCCCCCTTCAGGAGGTTCTCATGCGGGTTTCCGTCGGGATCGACATCGCCAAAGAAGTGCACTGGGTGACGGCGATGGACGAGCGAGCCGAGGTCCTGCTCGACCGCAAGCTCCCGAACACGCCAGAGGAGATCGGCCGGCTGATCGAGGAGCTGCACGAGCTCCGGGGGCCTCGCACCGTCGGCATCGACGTGGTCGGAGGCATCGCCGC
>DATKCH010000005.1:0-3508 GCA_035513295.1 Longimicrobiales bacterium | reverse complement strand
ACGAGGGCCTTGGCGCCGCTCCGGTGGTGCGTCGCCTCCATCCACGGCCCGTGGCTCGCGAAGATCCGCCTTCCTTCGTCGGCTGCGTCCGCGGGCGCGAGGATCACGTAGTTGAGCAGGACCTTGCCTTTCCGAGCCATTCCATTTCTCCGGAAGTTTGGGAACCGAGACCCGGCGGAAACCGCATCGGCTGGATTATCGCGGGGACTCGGGGTGCACGCCAGCGACGGCCACCGGCGACGGGATGCAGGGAAGGGACGCCGCGACGTCGTGGCACCCGGGACGCGCGTCGATGGGTCGGGGGTGCGGACCGAGCTCTACCGCGAGGTCTCGCTGTACCCCTTCCCCGGACTGCTGGGCTACGACCACCGCACGGGCAGCATCGCCACACTCGGGGACTCCGCCACCGCCGCAGCGTTCGTGCGCCGCGCGCTGGCGCGGGCGGGGTGCGCGGGAGAGCCAGGGCGCGGGGCGCCGATCTTCTGAGCCTGCGCTCCTGCCGTCGTCGCCGGCTCCGGACGTGCCACGACGATCTTGACGATCAGTCCTCCGGCCAGCCCAGGAGCGGAGAACGCTCCGGCACGCGCAGGCGCAGGGCACCCTTCCGGACCTCGAAACGAAGCCTCTCCGCCTGGAACGGCTCGCCGTCGAGGTTCCACGACAGGCCGCCGGGCGCGTCGATTTCGATCCAGGGGGACCGGAAGCGCAGGGCCCCGGCGAACCAGTCCGCGCCGGCCTCCAGAAGCTGGCCGAGCGCGTCGATTGCCCCCTCGCCCTCCCCCGGAACCAGCGTGAGATCGAGCAGGCCGTCGTCTATCCTGGCCTCCGGGCAGAACCGGACGGAGCCGCCCGCGCGGCGGCCGTTGCCGACCGCCACGGCGACGACGTCGCCCGCCCAGCGATCCGTTTCGGTGCGCACGGCGATCCTCTCGGCCTTGAAGTCGCTGAGCTTGGTGAGTCCGGTCAGCAGGTAGGAGATCCGCCCGAGCCGCTCCTTCAGGCCCTCCGGTGTCGCGAGTGTCACCTCCGTACCGAAGCCGCCGGTCGCCATGTTGACGACGGGCTGGTCGCCCACCCAGCCGACGTCCACCGCGCGCGTCTCCCCAGTGAGCGCGAGCCGCACCGCGTCGTCCGGTTCCTCGGGGACGCCCAGCGTTTCGGCGAAGTCGTTCGCCGTGCCGAGGGGCAGGAGACCGAGCGCCGGCGCGGCACCGGCTCCCCCGGACAGGAAACCCGCCACGACTTCGTGGATGGTGCCGTCCCCGCCCCCGGCGATCACCGTCGCGACGCCGGAGGCGACGGCATCGCGGGCGAATCGCGTCGCGTCTCCCTTCCGGCGCGTCGGGCGTATTTCGATCGCGTGACCTCCGGCGCGCCAGCGCTCGAGCGCGTCGCGGAGGTCGTCGTTCGGCTCGTCATCGCCCTTCAGGATCAGGATCGCGGTGGCTGGCGGGTCGGGCACGCTCGGGCTCTCCAGGGAGTGACTGTCCGGTCGGAAGGCGCAAGAACTCTGCCCCGTCCGCGGACCGCTCGTCAGTAGACCGCCAGTCCCGTGAACACGACCGCCGCGACCAGGTAGGCGCGCTTCAACCAGCGCAGCGAGTGCGGGCAGCTCAGGTAGCCGAGCGCCACCACGACCGCGATGAACACCAGCTCCTGCCGGATGATTCCGAGGCCGGCGGCGAACGCCAGCACGAGGAAGTGGGCGGCGCGGCTCCGCGGCGCGAACAGGAACAGGCCGAACAACGCGGCCTCGACGATCAGGATCGAGACGCCGAACCCGCGCACGACGGCGGTCAGGTCGGGGATGGGTGAGCGCAGGGGGAGCGCGGCGGCCGAGTCGGGCACGGCGTTGCGGAAAGCCGCGATGGCCTGCCGGTTTTCTTCGACGATCCCAGCACAGTCTCCGCAGAAGCGCAGGAGCGGCTCGCCGAAGGACCCCGCCACGATGCCGAAGGTCAGAAACGACCCGCTCATGAACTCGGGCGAGATCAGCTTGTGGACCGCCGCGAACCCCATGATCGCGACGATCAGCCAGCGCGCGTTGTGGCGCACCAGCTCCACCCTCTCTTCGGCCGGCGCGGACAGCGCCAGCGCCAGCGCGAGACTCGACCAGGTCAGGACGAAGTGGTGGTTTGCGACGGCGAAGGGCCGGCCGGCGATGCCGAGCGCGAGCCCGACGGCCACCAGCGCCCAGCCTGCCCAGACCCCCCGCCCGGCGACCGCGCCCAGGAGCACCGCGCCGAGCCCCGCCCAGGCGACCGCGCGCGGCGGGTCGCCGAATCCGGCCGTGGTGGCCACGTAGGCCAGGCAGACGAACGCGAGGACGATCGACTCGCGGTCCCCCGCGGAGGGCGTGATCCCCCTCAGCTCGCGGCCGTAACGCGGATCGGGCAGGAAGGGAGTCCAGCTCACGGCCGTCGCCCCCCGGGGTAGGCCAGGATCATGGCGCGCGTCAGCGTGCGCGTCGCCGGATCGAAGCTGCGCTGCCAGAGCTCCACGCGCCGATAGCGGGGGCGTTCGCCGTCGCGTGGGATGCGGCGTTCGACGCACTCGAGCGTGGTGCGCACCGTGCACAGGCGAAGGCCGCTTCCGGTATGCGCGGGACCGCGGGCCGCCCGCGTGAAGCGCACCGGCTCGGACCCGTCGGCGGGCCACGCCCAGATTTCCGCGTAGTTGGGATGGAAGCCGGCGTACATGCCGAAGCCGCCGCCCTTCCAGGAGGACTGCCGTCCGGTGAGCACCTGGGACAGCTGCAGTCCGGCCACGAGGCATACGCCCGCGAGGACCGCCCAGCGGCGGACGAAGAGGAGCACCGAGCGCCGTGTCATTGCGACGCGCGCTCCCCGCAGGAACCAGGCCCGGCTACTCGCCTCCCCGTGATCCTCGGCCGGCGATCGGCGGCGCCATCCCGGTCTCCGCCCGATCGCCGCCGTCGCCCGACGCCGATGGGCGCGGCCCTATCCGTCGGGCCGCGCCCATCGATTCGTTCGTCAGGTCGCGCTTATCTCCGGAGAGTCGCGCAACGCGCGCACGCGGTCGTGGGACCCCTTCACGACCTGGTACTGGCGCTCCACCACCACCCGGACGTCGTCCGGCAGGTTCTTGTCCAGGGCGTCCTGATACTCGCTCACGGCGTGGTCCTCGCCGCGCTCCGCCTCGGCGAGAATCGCGTGATCCCCGCCGCCGAGCGCGTCCTTGAGACTGAGCCACGCGCGGTGGAACGCGGCGGCCATGGAGTCGTCCTCGTGCGCCTCCCCGCCCTTCCGCCTGACGAGGTCGCGAAGCTCGGCCGCGAACCGGCCGCGCTCCCTGCCCAGCTCGGCGAACGCCTGCCTGGCGGAGGAGTCGGTGAGGTGCTCGGCGGCGTCGGCGAATCCCTTGCGGCCGTCCTCGCACGTTTCGATAAGGTCGTTCAGCGTGTCGTACAGATCCTCGCGGTCCATCTCGCAGTCCCCTCAGCGGGTGGGTGATCGAGCCGGCCGGCGCCGGCTCCCGGACGGAAGTG
>DATKCH010000004.1:0-29360 GCA_035513295.1 Longimicrobiales bacterium | reverse complement strand
GTGGAGATGCTGGCGGACCTGGACAAGGACACGGTGGACGTCGCGCCGAACTTCGACGACCGCCTGACGGAGCCGACGGTGCTGCCGGCGAAGCTGCCGAACCTGCTGATCAACGGCAGCAGCGGGATCGCGGTCGGCATGGCCACCAACATCCCGCCCCACAACCTGCGCGAGGTCGTCGCCGCCTGCATACGCATGATCGAGCACCCGGACGCGAGCTCCGAGGATATGATGGAGCACGTGCGCGGGCCGGACTTTCCCACCGCGGGCTACGTCCTCGGGCGTACCGGCATCCGCGACGCGTACACGACCGGGCGCGGGCGCATCGTCATGCGCGCGCGCGCGGAGATCATCGAGACGGACGAGGGCACCAAGCCGCGCATCATCGTGACGGAGATCCCGTTCATGGTGAACAAGACCAGGCTGATCGAGCAGATCGCCGGGTTGGTGAGCGAACGCCGCGTCGAGGGGATCACGGACCTGCGCGACGAGTCCGACCGCGACGGCATGCGCATCATGATCGAGATGCGCCGCGACGTCGTGCCGCAGATCGTGCTCAACCAGCTCTACAAGCACACGCAGATGCAGGCGACGTTCGGCACCATCCTGCTCGCGCTCGTGAACGGCGTGCCGAAGGTGATGAACCTGCGCGAGCTGATCCGGCACTTCCTGGATCATCGCCACGAGGTCGTGGTCCGGCGCACCCGGTACGACCTGGACCGGGCGCTCGAGCGCGAGCACATCCTGGAGGGTCTCAAGGTCGCCGTCGACAACATCGACGAGGTCGTCGAGATCATCCGCGGCTCGCGCGACGCGGACCAGGCGGGCGACCGGCTGCGCGAGAGGTTCGATCTGTCCGAGCGGCAGTCCAAGGCGATCCTCGACATGCGCCTCGCCCGCCTGACCGGGCTCGAGATCGAGAAGCTCGACGAGGAACTGGGCGAGGTACGGGCGACGATCTCCGAGCTGCGCGCGATCCTCGGGAGCGAAGAGCGGCGCTACCGGATCATCCGCGACGAGCTGAGCGAGCTCGCCGAGAAGTTCGGGGACGAGCGGCGCACCGAGATCCTCGGAGACTTCGAGGACCTGACGACCGAGGATCTGATCGCGGACGAGGAGATGGTCCTCACGGTTACGCGGTCCGGGTACATCAAGCGGCTCCCGGTGGCCACCTTCCGCAGCCAGCGCCGCGGAGGCCGGGGCCTTCAGGGGATGAACACCAAGGACGACGATTGGGTGGAGCACGTGTTCCGCGCGCGCACCCACGATGTCCTGATGTTCTTCACGCGGCGGGGGCAGTGCTACTGGCTCAAGGTCTGGCAGATCCCCCAGGCCGGACGCAACGCGCGCGGGAAGCCGATCGTGAACCTGCTGTCGCTGGACGACGACGAGCAGGTCGCGGCGCTGGTCCCGGTGCGCGAGTTCTCCGACGAGCGAGCGCTGGTGTTCGCCACGCGCAACGGCATGATCAAGAAGACGCCGCTGTCCGCCTACCAGCACATCCGCCTGGTCGGCCTGAACGCGATCAACATCACCGACGGCGATGAGCTGATCGACGTCCAGGTCGCCGACGGTGACGACGAGGTGATCCTCGCCACCCACAAGGGCATGGCGATCCGCTTTCGAGAGACCGACGCGCGCCCGATGGGCCGCGCGACGAGAGGCGTGCGCGGGATCAGGCTGAGCAAGGGGGACCACGTCGTCGGGATGGTCGTCGTCCGCCGGGAGACCGCCGCCGACGCGACGCTGCTGACCGTGACCGAGCGGGGCCGGGGGAAGCGGAGCGCGGTGGGGGACTATCGGCTGCAGAAGAGGGGAGGCAAGGGCGTGCTGAATTTCAGGATCACCGACGCGACCGGGCGCATCGTCGCGGTGAAGGAGGTTCTGCCCGGGGGCGAGCTGATGCTGATCAGCCGCAACGGGGTGGTGAATCGCCAGCGGGCGGACGAGATCCGCGTGATCGGCAGGGCGACGCAGGGGGTGCGCGTGATGGCGCTGGACGAAGGCGATGAGCTCGTGGACGTCGCCCGCCTCGCTAGCGACGATGAGGAGATCATCGACGGGCCGGGGCTGGAAGGCGAGGCGGATGCGCCGCCCGCCGCCGAGGTCGAGGTGGTGGTGGAGGAGGTCGAATGAGCGCCTTCGTCACGGCGGCGGCGATCGAAGAGGCCGCGCGCACGCTCCCGGCGGTGGTCGTTCGCACGCCCCTCCTGCCGGCTCGCTGGCTGAACGAGACGGTGGAGGCGGTCGTTCGGCTGAAGTGCGAGAACCTGCAGCTCGGCGGCGCCTTCAAGATCCGCGGCGCGTATACGATGATCTCCCGCATCCGCCCGCAGATTCGCCGCCGGGGGGTCATCGCCTACAGCTCGGGCAACCACGGCCAGGCCGTCGCCCTCGCGGCCCGCTTCTTCGACGTGCCCGCCGTCGTCGTCCTCCCCGAGAACGCTCCTCCGATCAAGGTGGCGGGCGCCCGGCGGATGGGCGCGGAGGTGGTCCTTCATGGCACCACCTCCGAGCACCGCAAGAAGAAGGCGGAAAGCATCGCCGCGAAGCGCAAGCTCACGATGGTGCCGCCTTTCGACCACTACGACGTGATCGCCGGCCAGGGCACGGTCGGCAGGGAGATCATGCAGGACTGGCCCGACGTGGAGGCGGTGCTCGTACCGGTCGGCGGCGGCGGACTCGTCAGCGGCATCGCGGCCTGGCTCAAGAGCGCGAACCCGGGCTGCAAGGTGATCGGGGTCGAACCCGAGCGCGCCGACGCCATGCGCCGGTCGCTGAACGCCGGCGAGCTCGTTTCGGTGGAGCCGGATTCGATCGCGGACGGGCTCCTCCCCATGCGGCCCGGCGAGCTCACCCTGGCGCACGCCAGGAGGTTCGTCGACGCGATGATCACGGTCTCCGACGAGGCGATGATAGACGCCGCCAGCCTGCTGTTCACGCGCTCGAAGCTGGTGGCGGAGTACTCCGGAGCGGCGGCGGTGGCGGCCCTTCTTTCCCGCGCCTACGACCCCCGCGGCGGACGGGTGGTCGCGGTCGTCTCCGGCGGCAACTGGGATCCGGCGGCGGCGGCGGTGCGGCTCGGCGAGATCTCCCTCGCGGAGCTGATGCGGCCGTCGGCGAGCCCGAAGCCCGCGCCCGAGCCCGAGCCCGAACACGTTGCGGCTTCCGGGGAGAAGGCCGCGACGAAGGAGGACGCACCGGCCAGCCAGGCGCCGGCCAGCCAGGCGCCGGCCAAGGAGGCGCCGGCCAGGGAGGCGCCGGCCCGGCAGGCGGGCGCCAGCGGGACGGCGAAGTCCCCAGGCGGGCAGAAGGCGCCGGCGAAGAAGAAGGCGCCGCCGAAGAAGAAGGCGCCGCCGAAGAAGAAGGCGCCGGCGAAGAAGAAGGCGCCGGCGAAGAAGAAGGCCGCGGCGAAGAAGAAGGCGCCGCCGAAGAGGAAGGCGCCGGCGAAGAAGAAGGCGCCGGCGAAGAAGAAGGCGCCGCCGAAGAAGAAGGCCGCGGCGAAGAAGAAGGCGCCGCCGAAGAAGAAGGCGCCGCCGAAGAAGAAGGCGCCGCCGAAGAGGAGGGCGCCGGCGAGGAAGAAGGCCGCGGCGAAGAGGAAGGCGCCGGCGAAGAAGAAGGCGCCGGCGAAGAAGAAGGCCGCCGCCGGGAAGTCCGGGCGATCGGCGGCGAAGAAGTCGTCGGGCGGGAAGTCGGCGGCCAGGAAGGGCGGGGCCGGCGGGAAGTCGTGACGCCGAAGGCCGCCCGCCGGCCGCTCGTGGCAATGCCGACCACCAGCCTGCTGGAGGCGGGCATCGACGGCGGGCCCGTCACGTACCTGGATGGCCGCTATACCGGCTGGATCGAGCGCGAGGACATGACCGCGCTGCTGATCTCGCCCGCGCACGACCCGGCGTCGGTGGCGGGCCTGATGGCGCTCGCCGACGGCTTCGCGCTGGCCGGCGGGGAGGACCTCCACCCCTCCACGTACGACGAGGAGGCGCACCCGCGGCTCGGCGAGGTGAACGGGCCACGCGACGCGCTGGAGATTGCCGCGCTGCGCCTCGCGATCGCGGGTGCGATGCCCGTCCTGGCGCTCTGCCGCGGCGTCCAGGTCCTCAACGTCGCGCTCGGGGGGAACCTCTGGCAGGACCTGCCGTCCCAGCGGCCGGGCGCCGTGGCGCATCGACAGAGCGCCGCCTGGTACGCGACCGGCCACGAGGTCAGGGTGGATCCCGACTCGCGGCTGGGCGGCATCGTCGGCGCCGGGTCGTTCGAGGTGAATTCGTTCCACCACCAGGCCATCCGCGAGGTCGGCCCGGGCCTGCGCGCGACCGCATGGGCGCCCGACGGGCTCGTGGAGGCGGTGGAGGCGGAGTCGGGCTGGGTGCTGGGCGTTCAGTGGCATCCGGAGAGGCATCCCGACGACGCGCCCGCCGAGCACCCGGACCGGCGCCTCTTCGCCGCGTTCGCCGACGCCGTCAGGGCGCGCGCCGCGGCGCGCGGCCCGGCGGCCTGACTGTCCCCTGCCTTCCCTCACCGATGTCCCCGGGCTCGCCGTCGGGCACGCGACCGATGCGGCAGCGCGCACCGGCTGCACGGTCATCCTGGGCCCCTTCCGCGCCGCGGCGGACGTGCGCGGCTCGGCCACCGGGACGCGCGAGCTCGGCGCCCTCGAGCCGGATCACCTGGCCGGGCGCGTGGACGCCCTTCTGCTCGCGGGCGGATCGGCCTTCGGGCTGGCCGCCGCCGACGGCGTGATGCGCTGGCTGGAGGCGCGCGGCCGGGGGTTCGACGCCGGCGTCACGCGCGTGCCGATCGTGGCGGCAGCGGTCGTGTTCGACCTGGGCGTCGGGGACCCCTCGCGCCGCCCCGACGCCGCGATGGGCGAAGCCGCATGCGAGGCGGCCGGGTCCGGCGCCGTCCTCGAGGGCCGGGTCGGCGCGGGCGCCGGGGCGACGGTCGGCAAGGGCGTTCCCGATGCGACACCATCGGACGGCGGGGTCGGATCCTGGTCGGTGCGCGTCGGCTCTCACACCGTCGCGGCCCTGGTGGTGGCGAACTCGGTCGGCGACGTCAGAGACGCGGCGGGCGCGATCGTCGCGGGCGCGCGCGCCGCCGACGGCGCCTGGGCCGACGTCTCGCGCACCCTGATCGAGGCGCCCCGCGCCGGTCCGGAACCGCGCGGCGGCGTCAACACCACGCTCGCGGTGATCGCCACCGACGCGCCGCTCGACCGCCCCTCCCTGCGCTCGCTCGCGCGCGCCGGGTCGGCCGGCCTCGCCCGCCGCGTGACCCCCTACGGCACGCCCTTCGACGGAGACGTGGCCTTCGCGCTGAGCACCGCCGGAGTGGCCGATCCGCCGGACCCGGCGTGCCTCCTGGCGCTGTGCGCGGCGGCCGCCGAAGCGGCCGCCGAGGCGGTGGTGCGCGCCGTCGCCTGAAACGGCGGGCCGTCAGGTGGAGTCGCGTGGTTCGCGGTTCGGGGCGGTGTCGGTCGCCACGCCGTTCGTCGAGTCCGGCGCGGGGGCGGAATCGGCGGGTTCCCCGGCCAGGTCTTCGGGCGGGGGGATCTCCAGGGATTCGCCGAGCTCCTCGGGCTCGGGTAGCGGCACCGAGGGTTGCGGCGGCGCGTCGCGGGAACCGGCGCCGCCCCTCAACCGCGCGAGGATCATGTCCCTCCGCCACGCCATCCTCCCCGGCCGGTGAGCGGGGTTGGAAGTCAGGGGATGGGGCAGCGTGGCCGCCAGCGAAGCGGCCTGCGTCAGGTCCAGATCGGCGGCCGCGACGCCGAAGTAGGATCGAGCGGCCGCCTCCGCCCCGAACAGGCCCGGCCCGAATTCGGCGAAGTTCACGTACAGCTCGAGGATGCGCTCCTTTCCCACGAACCGCTCGATCCGGCGCGCCACGATGAGCTCCTCGACCTTGCGCAGCAGGGACCGGTCGGTCGAGAAATAGAGGTTCTTGGCGAGCTGCTGAGTGATCGTACTCCGCCCCTTCACGGCACCGCGGTTTGCCCGCAGATACCGAAGCGCGTCGGCGAGCGCGGCGCGGTCGCGGGGGTCGGTCCACGAGAATTCGCGGTCGCCTTCGTAGCGAAGCTCCTCCCCGATGGCCCACCAGTCCACGCCCTCGTGCTCCCAGAAGTGCCCGTCTTCGGCCGCGACGACCGCGCGCTGAAGGTTGCGGGAGATCCGGTCGAGGCCTACCCAGGTATGCCGTAGCTCGAGGTCGACGCCGTCGCCGCGTGCGTCCGAGAGTCGCTCGCGCATGACGGTGCTGCGTTCCGGCTGCCACCAGCGGAGCGCGATCGGGGTCGGCAAAAGGACGTACAGGTAGAAGAGGATGAAGGCCGCCGCGGCCAGCGGCGCCATAGCGAGGAGGCGCTTCCAGGTGACGGGTTCGGACGGTTCCCGCGTCGTGCTGTTCGACATCGATGGCACCCTCCTGCACGCGGGCGATCTCCCCCGCCGTGTGTTCCGCGCCTCGCTGCTGGAGGTCTTCGGGACCGCGGGTACGGTGGACGCGCACGAATTCGCGGGCAAGACCGATCCGCAGATCGTGCGGGAGGTCCTCGCGCTGGCCGGGGTGCCGGCCGAGCGCATTCGTGCGGGGCTGGACCGCGTGCTCGCACGCTACCTGTCGCTGCTCGAAGAAGGCCTGCGCGACCCCGCCGCCCGCCCGTACCCGCTGCCCGGGGTGACGTCTCTCCTCGACGCGCTGGCGCTCCGGCCGGGCTGCGCCCTCGGGCTGTTGACCGGCAACGTCGAGCCCGGGGCGCGGCTCAAGCTCGACGCAGCTGGTCTGGGGGGGCGGTTCGCGTTCGGCGCCTTCGGGTCAGATTCCGCGCACAGGCCCGATCTGACGCCCTTCGCGTTACGCCGCGCGCTGGCGTTCGGCCACCGCCCCGGAAGGGTCGTGGTCGTGGGTGACACGCCCCGCGACGTCGAGTGCGGGGTCCACGCGGGGGCTCGCACGGTGGCGGTCGCGACCGGCCGCTATGGCGTGCGATCGCTCCGGGCCGCCGGCGCGGACGTGGTACTCGAGAACTTCGAAGACACGCCCGGAGCGCTGGCGGCGATCCTCGGCTGAGCCCGCCGCCCGCCGCCCGCCGTCCCCGCGCGGCGGCTCCCCGCGCGCCGCGTGAGCGTGTCGCGCCGCCGCGGCGCTTTCGGGGCCGTAGGCCGGGCAGTAGTGTTCCCGCTGCCACACACGCGTAGGGACCGCCGCCCGGGCCGCTCGGGCCGGCGTCGAACACGTCGATCGAGGAGGTTGCGTGAGCAGGAACCGGCGCGAGCGCCACGAACGGGAGGCCCGGACCGACGGGCCGAAGCTCATCCTCGCGGTGGTCGCCGTCGTGGGCGTGCTCGCGCTCGCGTGGGCGCTGTTGGGCCGCGACGGGGCGTCCACCGAGATGGTCGAGTTCGCCCAGGACGAGGCGCCCGACGCCCGGACGCTGATCGAGCAGGCTCAGGGGATCACGAAGGGCGACCCTGACGCGCCCGTGCAGATCGTCGAGTTCGCCGACTACCAGTGTGGGGGCTGCGGAGCGTTCGCCAGGAACGTGCTGCCCGGGCTCGAGGAGGAGTACATCGACACCGGGCTGGCCCGGCTGACGTTATACGACTTCCCCCTTACGAGCATCCACCAGCACGCGGTCCTCGCTGCCCGGGCGGCGCGCTGCGCCGGCGACCAGGACCGGTACTGGGACTACCACGACGTGCTCTTCGGCCGTCAGGCCGAGTGGTCGTCGGCACGAAGGGCGACGGACCTGTTCCTCGATTACGCCGGACTGCTCGGCCTGGATTCCGGAAGCTTCGAGTCCTGCCTGAAGAGCGACCGCTTCACCGTCGAGGTCAGCGCGAGCGCGAGGCTGGGCCAGGAGCTGCGCGTGAACGCGACGCCGACCGTTTTCGTCAACGGCAGCAGGGTGCAGGCCACCACGTCCGACGGCGTCGGCCAGCTGATCGACGCCGCTCTGGGCCGCGCCGGATCGTGAGCGGCGAGAAGGTCCCCGTCCGTCTCGTTTTCGCGGACAGGGGGTCGTTCCACGAGCTGGAGGTGACGCTTCCCGCGGCGCTGCTTGCTCGCCGGGAGCGCATCATCGACGTGCTGCGCGAGGAGGAGGAAGTGCTGTCGCGCCTCTACGTGGACGGTCGCCGGCTGGTCGCGGCCTACGCCGTAGAGTCGGAAGAGTAGCGGCGGATACCCGCCGCGAGCTCGGCGCCACCCGGGACCGTCATCCTCCGGGTTCGCCGGCGCCCTCCTCGCCCTCCTCGCCCTCCGCGGCCGCCCTCTCGAGTGCGGCTTCGAGCACCGGCACCCAGTCCTCGAAGGGCCGGATGCCCACGAACAGCTCGCGCTGGTCGATGACGAACGCGGGCGTCCCGGTGGCGCCGGTCTGGGCCGCCGACATCAGGTCCTGGACCAGCACGGGGGCGACCAGGTCCTCTTCCACGCAGCGCCGCCACTGCTCGGCGTCCGCCCCCGCTTCGCCGGCGATCGCGGCGAACACCGCGCCCGGGTCCGCGCCGCGGGCCCATTCCTCCTGTCGGACGAAGAGCGCGTCGTGCGCCCGCCAGAAATCGCCTTCCGCCGAGCCGACGCACATCGCCGCCTCGGCGGCGGCCCAGGCGCGCGGGTGGTTGGGCAGCGGGTAGTTCACGTAGACCCAGCGCACCTTGCCGGTCGCGATGTAGGCGCTGTCGAGCTGAGGCAGGACCTCGTCGGTGAAGCGGCGGCAGAACGGGCACTCGAAGTCCGCCAGCTCGAACACCGTCACGGGCGCGTCCTCGGCGCCCTTGACGCGCGCATCCGAGGCTCGTCTGGTGACGGCGTCGTCCTGCGCCGCCAGCGAGGTCGCGGCCAGCGTCGCGAGCAGGAGCGCAGGGGCGGCGCGCCGGGCCGGGGGCGCGCCAGCTCGGCGCCGCGTGTCGATCATCGAGATCCGAATCCGTGGTCTCCGGGCAAGTTTGCGGTAGCCCCTTACGCCCGCCGCCCCGTCAACGTTCCGCGCGCGCCTCGCGATCCGGAGGCGGCCGAGGCCCGCTCGCGCCTTCTCCGATCACCGACCGCACGCGCGCCAACGTCCATTCGCGGATCGGCGCGGGAGGCCAGTCCCCCCTGCCGGCGGCGCGCAGGATCCGACCGGCCTCGGCGCGCGCGGCGCGCGCCAGGGACTCGTCCAGAAGGCCGCGCTCGACGGCCTCGAGGAAATCCTCCTCATCCACGAGTCGCGCGGGTCCCTCCACGGCCTGCCAGACGTCCAGGATCAGATCCGTGGTGGACCACTCGCACGGACCCGCGAACTCCGGCGGCGTCAGGATGTTGGTGTGGTACCCCGTGAACGCGCCGTCGCGGGTGTGGAAGCGGCCCACGTCGTAGCCGGCGCCCGGTACGGTGAGCCAGACGATCGGGGAGCCGTCCTGCAGCACCACCCGGTCGCCGAGCACCAGGGGACTCGACCGGGCGGCGGCGGCCAGGAACGTGACGATCGCCCCCGGCTCGCGATGCACGATCCCCTGCCGGAACGTCTCCGGCGCCCGACCGGGACGCCGGTAGCGGATGACCGCGACCGACGGGTCCCCTCGCGGACTCATAGAGCACATCCGTCTCGCAAGGGCGCGCGCTGGCGGGAGTGGGGGGCGGGCCATTCGGCCTGGCCGGGGCTTTGCCGCATCGGGGTCACGGCGGGAAACATACGGCACCGCACCGGCTTGCCGCTCGGCGACCGCCCGGCGTAGGATTTTGCGCCACCCTGGTGTTTCGGCGTGCGGTCCCCGGTCGCCCCGGAAGGAGAGTCGTGTCCCGGAAGTTCGATCCCAGCAGTCTGCACGGGGAGTTCCGCGACGAGGCGCGCGGGCAGCTCGACGTGCTCGACGCGGCGCTCACCGATGTGGAGAGCACGGGAACGCTGGGCGAAGCGCGCCGCGAAGAGCTGGCACGCGCCCTCCACACGCTCAAGGGGAACGCCGGGATGCTGGGCTTCCACGCCGTTTCGTCGTTCGTCCACGAGTTGGAAGACATCGTCGGTGAACCCCCGGAATCCTGGGCCGACCGGCTGCCCGCGCTCGTGCAGGCCGCGGCTTCGCTGCGGGCCGCGGCCGTCGCGGCCGGCACCGAAAACGAGCAGGCCGCCGTCGCCGCCCTGGACGAGGTTTCGTTGGAAGGTGGAGGCCGGCCCGGCGAGGAGCCGCGACCGGATCGGACCGGCGCCGGGATCGCCCACGAGGCACCCCTGGAAAGGATCGCCGCCGCTACGAGATTGGACGAGGTGATCCGCGTTCCCTTCCACCGCCTGGACGCGCTCCTGGCGGGGGTGGGCGACCTGATCTCCTCGACCGCGTCCCTCCGGACGCTGATGGATGATTACCGGGAGGGCCTCGACGAGTGCGGTGTGCGCCGCGCCCTCGAAGCCTACGCGGCTCGGTCGGACGTCGTCATCGACGAGCTCCGCCGAACCGTGATGGATCTGCGGCTCGTCCCGGTCGGACGCCTCCTGAGCCGCTTCCCCACCCTGGCCAAGGATCTCGCCGTGCGCGGGGGAAAGTCGGTGCGCGTGGAGATAGATGGGGAGGAGACCGAGCTCGACAAATCGACCGTGGACGCGCTCTCCGAACCCCTCCTCCACCTCGTCCGCAATGCCGTGGCGCACGGCATCGAGGGGCCCGACGAACGGGCGCTCGCGGGCAAGCCCGCGTACGGCCTGCTCACGCTGCGCGCGCGCCGGGACGGCGAGAAGGTGCGCATCGAGGTGGAGGACGACGGACGCGGCCTCGACCTCGCGGCGATCGAGCGGGGGGCGCGGGCCAGGGGCTGGATCGCGGAGGGCGAGACCGCGACCCGGCTCGAGCTGACCGAGTCGATCCTGCGACCCGAGTTCACGACGCTCGACAGCGCCGGCGAGGAGGCGGGACGCGGAGTGGGCCTGCACGCCGTCCGGCGCGCGGTCACCGAACTGCACGGATCCCTGCGCGTGCAGCCCATGGACGGCGGGACGCGCTTCACGATCACGCTCCCCCTGCGCATCATGATCGTACCGTCGGTGGTCTTCGAAGCCGCTGGTGAGACTCTTGCATTGCCCGCCGCCGAAGTGATCGAGGCGGTCAGGCGGGGCGATCCCGGGGGCGAGGGGTCCGGGCTCGTGCGGCTGAACGGCGTGATGGTGCCGGTGCGATCCCTCTCTCCGGCCTTCGGCGCGAGCGCGGATGGCGCTGACCACAGATACCTGATCGTGGCGAACGGACCCGGGGGCCCCATCGCGATCCCGGCGACCCGGCTGCACGACCGGGAGGATCTCGTCGTGCGCGGAATCCCGGCGTACCTGGGCTCCATCGCGGGCGTCTCGGGGGCGGCGGTGATGCCGAACGGAAACGTCGTACTGCTGCTGGACGCCATGCACCTGCCATCCCTCGTCCGGTCGGCGCGCGCGCGGGCGCTCCATGGCTGATCGGCCGACGACGGGCGGCCCGGAGGATCGCGGCCGGCCCGAGCTCGAGGGCCTCGGGGTGGTCCCCGCCCCGGAGGCGGAAACGGCGCGCCCGACCGGTCCGCAGATGCTCCTGCTGAGGCTGGCTGGAGCGGAGTTCGCCCTGCCGGTCGATTGCGTCTGCGGGGTGATCGAAGTGCCGCCGGTGACGAAGGTCCCGCTGGCGCCGTCCTCGGTCGCGGGAGTCGCTGCGGTACGGGGCGATATCGTGCCCGTGATCGATCTGGGAATGCGGCTCCGAAACAGGCCCACCGTGGGCGCCCCACGCCTCGTCACGGTGGAGACCCCGAGCGTGGCCGGGCGGATCGGCCTGCTGGCTGACGACGTGGTCGGCATGATCCAGGTCTCCAGCGCGGAGGCGATCGAGCCTCTGCCCGCCGACGCCGCGGCCGACTTTCCGGAGGGAGTGGCGTCGGGAGTGTTCTCCCCGGCGGAGGGCCGCGTCATCGTCGTCCTGCGGTTGGATGGGTTGTTGGCCATCGACGAGCTCGTGAAGGAGAGCTGATGGGGTGGTTCAAGGACCTGAGGGTCTTCTGGAAGATCACGGCGGGTTTCGTCGTCGTCCTCGCGGTGCTGGCGATCGCGGTAGCGGTCGTGCTGATGCAGACCGGGACGATCGAGGACCGGACGCACCGGTTCGAGGACGCCGACCGGCTGCTGAAGTCGATCGAGAACGTCCGGCTCGCGCTCGCGGACCGCGTGGGAGAATTCCGCTATTTCATGATCACGGGCGAGGACGAGGCCCTCCAGAGCCTGCGCCAGGCTACGGACCGGCTCGAACAGAATCTCGCGACGGCCCGCGAGGTCGCCGAGGACAAGCCCGGGGTACTCGCGCGCCTGGATTCGGTGGCGGCCTTCGCGGCCGTGGTCGGCAACGACGTCGTCGAGCCCGGCATCGCACTGCGTCGCCAGATCGGCGGCGCCGACGTCACCCTCGAGCGGATCCTGGCGCAGACCGACTTCGACCTGCACATGCGGATTTCCGCGCAGCAGCGCGAGGTGCTGGAACGGGTGCTGTCGGAGCAGGCCCAGGACGTCGCGACCGCGAGCGACGATCTCGATCGGGCTCGCATCTGGATCTTCCGGGTTTCGCTCGGTTTGCTGCTCCTGGCGGCGGTGGTCGCGGCGATCACCGCGTTCTGGCTCGCCAACCGCATCTCCGGTCCCCTCAACGAAGCCGTGCGGTTCGCCAGCCGCGTGTCGGAGGGCGACCTGACCGAGCGCATGGAGGTCGGCGCCCGCGACGAACTGGGCACTCTGCAGCGCACGCTCAACCGTATGGCCACCGACCTCGCGGCGCTCGTGGGAGAGATCAACGCCACGACCGGCCAGGTCGTCGCCGCGGCGAGCCAGATCGAGGAGTCATCGGAAAGGCTCAGCGAAACCGTGGACGCGCAGGTCGCCGCGGCCGAGGACACATCCAGCTCCATGGAGGAAATCGCGGCGCAGATCACCACGGTGGCCGAGAGCGCCGCGTCGCTCGCGACCTCGGTGGACCAGACCAGCAGCTCGATCTCCCAGATGGGGCGCTCGATCGAGGCGACGGCGGAGAACGCGGAACGGCTGGGCTCGGCGGTGGAGGAGACGTCCGTCACGATGGAGGAAATGGCGGCGTCCGCGGAACAGGTGGGCCGGAACGTGGAGGAGACGCGCCGGCTGGCCGCCGGGGCCGAGTCCGACGCCCGGGAGGGCGGTCAGGCGGTGCAACGGACCATCGACGGCATGCGCAGGATCCAGACCGAGATGGGCGCGCTCGTCGAGATGATCGAGGGGCTGGACCGCAGCACCGGCGCGGTCAGCGAGATTTCCGAGCTCATCGAGGACCTCGCCGACCGGACGGACCTGCTCGCCCTGAACGCCTCGATCGAGGCCGCCCGGGCCGGCGAGCATGGCCGAGGGTTCTCGGTGGTCGCGGGCGAGATCCGGCGTCTGGCCGAGCGCGCGGTCGAGTCGGCGCAGGAGATCACCGCAAACATCGAGAGCATCCGCGGGGACGCCGGGAGGGTGGTGTCCGGGGTCGGGGCGCTGAGCGAGCGCACCGAGGAAGGCGCCGAGCTCGCGTCGGAAGCGGGCCGCGCCCTCGAGAAGATCATCGATTCCTCCGGCCGTACGCGGCAGCTCATGGAGGACGTCCGGACGGCGGTGACCGATCAGGTGGAGGCATCCGGGCAGGTCAGGGCGGCGACCGACCTGATTCGCGAATCGGCCGAGAGCACCCGTCTCGCGACCAACGAGCAGGCGGGTGGGAGCCGGCAGATCGTGCGCGCCGTGGAGGACATGAACCGGCAGACGCAGGCCGTGTTCGCGGCTACGGCCGAGCAGAAGCGCGGCGGGGCGCTGGTGGTGGAGGCGACCGAAAGCGTGAGCCGGGGAGCTCGCCAGGCGCAGGGCGCGGTACGCGAAGTCGTGAAATCCGCGCAGGCGCTGGGCGAGCAGGCCTCCCGGCTGCGCGAACTGATGGCCAGGTTCCGTGTCTGAGAGAGCCTCCGAGAATGCTCTGGACCCCACGCCGTCCGGGCCCGAGGACTCGCCGCCCCTGGTGGACGACGACTTCGACCGGCTCGCGCGTTGGGCGGCGGACCACATCGGAGCCCGCATCCCCCCGGACCAGCGGGAGCGCCTGCGTCAACGCCTCGAGCCCATGCGCGCGGAGCTCGCGGGCACTCGCAGCTGGAACGATCTGTACCGAAAGCTTCGCATCGGGTCGGAGCGCGACGCGTACGCGGCCGACGCGGTCCGGCGCCTGACCAACAAGGAGAGCTATTTCTTCCGGGAGGCCGCGCACCTCGCGCTGCTCGCGGAGGAGGTCATTCCGGCGCGCCTGAGGGCGTTGCGCGCGGAGGGCCGCAAGGAATTGCGCATCCTGAGCGCGGGCTGCGGGCGCGGCCAGGAACCCTACTCGATCGCGATGGCGGCGGCCGAATCAGGCAAGGTCCCGCCGGGCTACCGGGTCCGGATTCTTGCGGTCGACGTGGACGACGACGCGCTGCGGTTGGCGCGCTCGGCCATCTACACCGAGCACTCCCTCCGGGGCGTCGAGGAAGAGGCGCGCAGGAAGTTTTTCCGGCTCGATGAGTCCGGCCGATTCGAGGTTCGGCCGGCGTTCCGCTCGAACGTCAGCTTCGAGCGGGCGAACATCGCCGACGGACGCTGGGCGGATGATTACCCGACGCAGGATGTCGCGTTCTGCCGGAACGTGCTGATCTATCTCAACGACGAAGCCCAGGCGGCCGCGATCCGCTCGTTGCACCGGATCCTGGCCCCGGGCGGATTTCTCTTCATCGGGCACGTGGAGAACGTGCGCGCGGCGCCGGCGCTGTTCCACGTCCAACGCCGTCCTCACGCCACCTATTTGCAGAAGCCCGGCGGGTGAAGGCGCCCGCACGGCAATCCCTGGGCGGCATCCGTCTCCTCGCCGTGGACGACTCGGCTTTCGTCCTCAAAGCGGTCGAACGCATGGTTGCGGAGTGGGACGACGTCCGGCTCGTCGGCACCGCCCGCGACGGCGCAGACGCGATTTCCCAGGCCGCCGCGCTGGAGCCGGACGTGATCGTCATGGACGTGTCGATGCCGATCGTGGATGGGCTGCAGGCGCTCGAGCGGATCATGGCGGAGCGCCCGGTGCCCATCATCCTGTTCAGCTCGCTCACCAAGGAAAACGCGGACGTCACCCTGCGCGGGCTGGAACTGGGGGCGGTCGATTTCGTCGACAAGGGGTCGGTCGGCTCGCCCATGGACATCCACACGCTCGCGCCCGCGCTGCACGACAAGATCCGCGGCGCCGCGGGTGCCTCTCCCGCGAGCCCGCGCGCGCCGCTCGAGGGCCTGCCCGCGGTGCAGCCGCCCACGGCGCGCGGGCTCGCGGCCGAGTCCGCCTACGACGTGATCGTCGTGGGCACTTCTACCGGAGGTCCGCGCGCCCTCGGCCGCATTCTCCCTCGTCTGCCTGCCGACTTCGGCGCGGCGGTCGTCGTCGTGCAGCATATGCCCGAGGGGTTCACGCGCAGCCTCGCGGACCGGCTGGACCGGCTGTCGGCGATCGAGGTCCGCGAAGCGGCCGACGCCGTCCTCCTGCGCCCGGGCGTGGCCCTCATCGCTCCCGCCGGCCTGGAATTCACCGTCGAGGGGACGGAAAACGGCCTGCGCGCGCGCGTGCGGCCGCCGTCGGGCGATTACCGCCACGATCCTTCGGTGAACGGGGTGCTGATGAGCGTGGCCAGGGCGGCGGGCAGGCGCGCCATCGGCGTGATCCTCACCGGCATGGGGGAGGACGGGGCGGAAGGCCTGCGCGCGCTGCGCGAAGCGGGCGGTCGGACCATCGCCGAGAGCAGGAATACGACGGTGATCGACGGCATGCCTCGCGCGGCCCGGCCGGCGGCGGAATTCGTGGCCCCGCTCGACTCGATCCCGCAGATGCTGGTCGACCTGTGCGCGGGTCGGGTGCTGGCGGCGAGGGCCTGAAGTGGCGCGCGTCCTGGTCGTGGATGATCAGCGGATCTCCCGCGAGACCGCGCGCGGCATGCTGGTCGACGCCGACCACGATGTGGAGGTCGCCGAGGACGGCCCGAGCGGGATCGAGCGGGCCCTGGCCTGGCAGCCGGACGTGATCGTTCTGGACCTGAACATGCCGGGGATGGACGGCTTCGAGGTCCTCGCGGAGCTTCAGCGCAACGACGTGACCGCTCCCATCCCCGTACTGTTCCTCACGGCGGAGCCCCCGCGCGACGAACTCGTGGTGCGCGGCCTCGGCCTGGGCGGGTTCGACTTCGTCACGAAAGGCGGCAGCCGGTCGGAGTTGATCGCCCGGGTCGGCGTGATGGCCCGTGTGAAGCGCGCCTACGACGAGCTCGCCGCGATAGCGCGCATCTCCGACGCGTTGATCCGGGAGCGCGAGCCGCAGGCGATCGCCTCCGCTTTCGTCAACGACATGAGCGCCGCGTTCCGGGCGCAGGCGGGATTCGCGTTCTTCGGCGGGGGGAATCGGGACGACGACCGCGCCGCCGCCGCGACCGCCGGCACCCCTCCCGTCACCGACCAGGAGCTGGAGCGCATGGGGGAGGGCCTGGTCGAGCTCGGCGCTCGGCCCCTGGACAGGGACGCCGCGCCGCCGGAGACCCGGCGCTTCATGGAGGCGGGGGGATACGCGCGCGCGCTCACGACCGCGCTGGACCGGGGTCCGGCCGAGCGCGCTGCGGTGGGCGTCTTTTCCAGGGATCCGAGCGCGTTCGCGCACGAAGGCGACGCTCGACTCCTGCACGCCCTCCTGGGCCTCGCGGCCGTCGCCGTCGAAAACGCCCGACTGTATGCCCGAACCGCCGAGCAGGGGGCGCGCCTGAAGGAGCAGGCGGAACGGCTGGAGCGGGCCATGACCGAACGCTCCCGTTTCTTCGCGTCCATCAGCCACGAAATCCGGACCCCGATCACGGCGATCGTCGGCTACTCCCAGCTCCTGGAGGATGGCATCCTCGGCGAACTGGCCGAACGGCAGTTGGAGGCCGTCCAGAGTACGGCGCGCAGCGCCGAGCACCTGCACGAGCTGGTGAACGACATCCTCGACATATCCAAGCTCGAGTCCGGCAAGTACGAGACGTCCATCCACAGCGCGGACCTGTCGGACCTGGCCCGTGACGCGGCTATGTCGCTCCGGCTCCAGGCCGAGCGCAAGGGGCTGCAGTTCCGGATCGAGACGCCTCCATCGCTGCCGTTGGAAACCGACCCCGCGAGGGTCCGGCAGATCATCCTGAACCTGCTATCGAACGCGGTGAAGTTCACCGTCGAGGGGGCCATCGACCTGATCGTCGGCGAGGGAACCGACGGCAGGGAGCCGCCCGCGGAGGGGTCAGGCTGGCGCTTCGTGCGGGTGTCCGATACGGGTCCCGGCATCGGGTCGGCGGACCAGGAGCGGGTCTTCAACGAGTTCGAGCAGGTGCACGCCGGCAGCGAGGCCGGCGGGACGGGCTTGGGCCTGGCCATCTCGCGGAAGCTCGCCCGCATCCTCGGCGGAGACCTGCTGCTCGCGAGCTCCGTCGGCGAGGGCAGCACGTTCTGGTTGCTCCTGCCGGAGGACGCCCCGGAAGCTCAGGAGGCGGACGGCGTCGACTGACGCGCCCCCCAGCCTCCGCCGCCGGGAGTGAGGATCACGAGCTCGTCGCCCGCCTTCAGCCGGATCGCTCCCTTCGACGGCACCGCGCGTTCGACCCCGTCCGCGCGCACCGCGTCACGTCCGGGCTGGCCCGCCCCGCCTCCCGCCCGCCCCCGAGGCCCGCGGGCGCGCCGTTCCCCCAGGAGGTTCACGTCGGCGTCCGTCAGCATCCGCACCTCGCGGCGGAGCCCATCGCCCCCGCGGTGAAGGCCCTTTCCGCCCGAGCCTCGCCGCAGGCCGTAGGCCACGACCCGGACCGGGTAGGCGTGCTCGAGGGCCTCGATCGGCGTGTTGAGGGAGTTGGACATGTGCACGTGGGCGCCCGAAAGGCCCGGTCCCGATGGTCCCGCCCCCGCTCCGCCGCCCACGGTTTCGTAGTAGGCGAAAGTTTCCCCCGTACGCGGGTCGGTCCCCCCGACCGTCACGTTGTTCATCGTGCCCTGCGACTGCGCGGGGATCAGATCCGGAAGCGCGACCGAGAACGCCTCGAACAGGACGTCCGCGATGCGCTGAGAGGTCTCCACGTTCCCGGCCGCCACCGCGGCGGGGGGCCGCGCGGCCACGATGGACCCTTCCCTCAGGAGGACCTCGACGCGCTCCATGTCCCCGCCGCCGGCCGGCAGGGATACTCCGAGCAGTCGTTCCGCCACGCATCGAAACGCGTACCGGACGCAGGACACCGCGATCGCCGCGACGGCGTTCACGCCGCCCTCGGCCTGGTCGGCCGACTCCCGAAAGTCCACCGAGGCCCGGCTTCCCTCCACCCGGATGGACACGCGGATCGGAAGCGGACCGTTGCCCATCCCGTCGTCGTCGAGGACATCCTCGCCCGCATAGGTTCCGTCGGGAATGCGATCGATGCCCTCCGCGAGCAGGCGGTCCCCGTAGGCGCGCATCAGCTCCATCGCCTCGGTCACGGCATCGGCGCCGACACGTTCGACGATGTCCAGGAGCCGGCGCCGGCCGGCGTCGAGCGACGCGATCTGTGCCTGCAGGTCGGCTTCGCGCTCGAGTGGCGTCCGGACGTTCGCGAGGATCAGCCGCCAGACGCCATCCACCCGCAGGCCCGCGCGCAGCAGGAGCACCGGCGGAATGCGAAGACCTTCCTGGAACACTTCCCGGACCAGCGGCATGCTCCCGGGCGCGCTCCCGCCGACATCGGCGTGATGGGCCCGGCTGGCGACAAGTCCGATCGGCTTCGCGCGTTCTGTGGTGTGGACGGCCGAAACCAGCGTGATGTCCGGGAGGTGGGTGCCCCCGAGGAACGGGTCGTTGACCGCGGCCACATCGCCCGGCCCGAGCTCGCCGAGCGTGTCCCGGATCGCTCCCACGCTCATCGGCATCGCCCCCAGGTGCACGGGCATGTGGTCGCCCAGCGATACCACCCGGCCCGCTCCATCGAAGAGCGCGCACGAATAATCGCGGCGCTCCTTGATGTTCGGGGAAAACGCGGAACGCCGGAGCGCGGCGCCCATTTCCTCGGTCAGCGCGGCGAACAGGTGGCGAAAGACCTCGATCCTGGCGGGTCGGGGCGGGGACGGTTGCTTCACGACGGCCCCGGGGTAGATTCGCCGGCAAACATTTCGCGCCCCGGCGGGTATACGCGCCCGGACGACGCCCGAAGCGTCCGTCCGCGGCACGCTTCGTTCACGATAGAAAGGGGGATGCGTTGGGGAGCAAAGGACCGACCTTGATGGACCGCGCTCGCGATGAGTTGTACAGCCACATCCACCGCTGCGGCGTTCTGGAAGCCGACTCGGAGCAGATCAGCGATTGGATGGATGAAACGATGGAGTTTCTCGCGAAGCGGTACCCGGATCTGAACAACGCCGAGCTGGACCAACTCCGGACCCTCGGCACGCGTTTCTGCCAGCCGGTGATTCAGCACGGCCGCGAGCATACCGCGGTAGAGACCGAAGGCGCAACGGCGGCCTGACCGGTACGGGGGCGAGAGCCCCTTTTCCTTTCCCGGGCCCGGGTCCGTGCCCGAGACCCCGGACGTGATCCTCGCGGATCCCCGGGGCCGACTGTAATGTAGAAAAATCCATGTACGGGTCGCCTAGGGTGGAGCAGACGAAGGGGTGGCGGGCGAGTCGGGGACGACTCGCGCGGGTAGCCCTCGTCGTCGTCCTGTCCGGCCTTCTCTCCGCGCTGTACATCCTGCAGGTGGAAGCCGCCGACGAGTACGCCCTCGTCGCGCGCCAGAACCGGCTCCGGCCGGTTCCCGTCCGCGCTCCTCGCGGCACCATCTACGATCGCCACGGGCAGGTCGTCGCCGAGAACGTCGTCGGCTACGAAGTCCAGATCATGCCCGCGAGCGAGGATTCCATCCGTGCCCGGATCGCTCGACTCGCGCCGGTGCTCCAGGTCGATTCGCTCGCGGCCGAGATCGCGTTGCGCCGCTGGCGCAGGCAGCAACACCTGCCCGTGACCGTAACGCGCGACGCGGCGCCCGCCGCCGTGGTGCGCCTGCAGGAGCGCAGGCACCAGTACCCCGAGGTGATGGTCAACGAGTATCCCAAGCGCCAGTACTCTGCGGGCGCGGCCGTGTCGAACATCGTCGGCTACGTCGCCGAGATCAGCGAGGGGGAGCTCGCGGCCGAGAGGTTCCAGCGGTACGAGCAGGGCCGGTGGATCGGCAAGACGGGTCTGGAGCGCGAATACGAGGAGCATCTGGGCGGAGAGCCCGGCGTCCGTTACCTGGAGATCGACGCGCGCGGCAGGATCGAGAGCCTGCAGCCCGAGGAGCTAGGAATCCCACCGATTCCCGGCCGCGATCTTCACCTCCACCTCGACCTCGATCTGCAGCGGTTCGTGGCCGAGCTGTTCCGGGACGCGGAGACGTACTTCGGCCATCCGGTGAGAGGCGGATTCGCCGCGATCGATCCGCAGAACGGAGGCGTCCTGGCGCTGTACAGCCATCCCACCTACGACCCCAACCTCTTTGTGGGAGGCATCGACCAGGAGACCTTCGACAGGCTCAACCAGGATCCGGCGAAGCCCCTCCTGGAGCGCGCGTCGGGCACGCGCCAGCCGCCGGCCTCGACGTTCAAGCTGCCCCTCGCGGCGATGGCGCTGCACCTGGGAGTGATTACGCCGGACGAATACATGCCCATCGCGTGCAGCGGCGGCATGTCCTACCAGAACCGGTATGCGCGCTGCTGGGGGGCGCACGGGCGCCAGAACTTGCGCCTGGGGATCAAGAACTCCTGCGATGTCTACTTCTATCAGGTCGGCATCCGCATAGGCCTGCGGCGGTTCCTGGAAACCGGCACGGCCATGGGGTTCGGCGGGCGGACCGGCCTCGACCTGCCAACGGAGACCGCATCCATCTTTCCGGAGAGCCCGGAGGAGATGGAGAGGCGTTTGGGCTATCGCCCGCCCGAGAACGAGATCATGTCGCTGTCGATCGGACAGGGCCTGGTCACCATGAGCCCGCTCAAGATCGCCCAGCTCCTCGTTCCGCTATCGAGGGCCGACGGCAAGGCCTACGCGCCGCGACTCGCGAAGACGGACAGGCCCCAGCCGATGGTCAACGACTTCCATGTCGGCAAGGACCAGATCGACGTCCTGCGCGAGGCGATGCGCATGGTCACGTCGCCGGGTGGCACGGCCGCGCTCACCCAGCTCCTGGGGTGGGACTTCATGGGCAAGACGGGCACCGCCCAGAACCCGCACGGCGACGACCACGGCTGGTTCGTGGGAATCGGCGGTCCGACCGACGGTCCGCCCGAGATCATCGCCACCATCCTGATCGAGCAGGGTCTCCACGGGTCCGACGTCTCCGGGTGGGTGGGCAACGCCGTGAATTTTTACCTGAGCCGCAAGCACGGGAAGGAGTTCGTGCGCTACGCGACGCCCCGGGAGAGGTACCGGCGGGGACTGGCAGCGTGGCCCGGCCTCGCTCCGACGCACTACGACAATCTCCTGCCGGATCGGGGGCCGCGGGCCGGTGCCGCCCCCCCGGTGACCCCGCGCTGAACCGGGTGCGGGGAGTCCGGTAGCGGAGACAGGGAGGGCGGCATAGGTTCGGCTGCCCGCCGGAACGAATCGACGGTTTTGGCGCCGATGGCGGCGCGAGGCGTGGACACGAGCACCGAGGCGCTCCGCATGCCCACAGCGTTTCTCAGTTCCGAGGAGTACGACGAACGCGCGCAGCGGTTGTACAACGAGGGCCGCTACGATGCCGCCCTGGGCCTGCTGCACGAGGGCCTGCGCCTGTACCCGAACGCGGTGGACCTCTACGTGGGCCTCGCGTTCGCGCAACTCTCCCGGGAGGAATTTGCCTGGGCGAAGAACGCCTTCGAGAAGGCGCTCCTGCTGGACGAGCACAACGACGACGCGCTCGTAGGGCTGGGAGAGACGCTCCTCCGCATCGGCCACCATGCCGAGGCGTTGAACGTGTTCGGGCGCGTGAGACGAAGCCGGTCCGGCGCGGATCCGCAGCTGCTCCTGAGCATCGGGCGGGCGCTCTATCGCGAGGGCCTGGGGCCGCAGGCGCGGGACGCGTTCCTGGACGCGCTCGAAGCGACCCCCGACCTGGCCGAGGCCCACGCGGGGCTCGCGTACACCTTCCACCTCGATGGACAGCTCCGCCGGGCGAGGGCGACCCTGCGCAGGGCCCTCGATCTGGATCCCCACCTGCACGAGGCCAGGGTGTTCCTGGGCCATCTCCTCTACGATGCGGGCCGTTGGGAGGGAGCGCTGGCGACCTACCGGGCCGTACCGATCGATGAACACTGGGACGCCCTGGCCGTGCGTCGCGCCCTCGAGCTGATGGCGGCGCTGGAAGGGGTCGAGGACGCGCGCGCCGAGCCCTGGAGGGACAGGCTGCGCGCGATCGACGGCCGGAGGAGCTACGTGGACCGATTGCTCGCGGAGATCGAGGCATCCGGCGTGGGCGCGGGGGGCCGTCGTGCCGACTGACCCCGGGTCGGCGGCCGCCGTCGGCAGACTCTACGGGGCCCTCAAACGGGCGCTCGCGGACCGGTCGGGAAGCGCCAGCCCCGCCGAAGTGACGGTCTCGGAGATCTATCAGACGCTGGTGCCCTATGCTCGCGCGCGAGCCGATCTGGGCTTCGAGATGAACGCCGACTACGAGCACGCGCTCATGAGACTGCTCGCAGGGGAGGGCGGGTACGCGCGTCTGGAGGAGCCCGAGGCCCGGGCGCGGATCTCCCGGGAGCTGGAATCGCCCAACCCGGACGTGACGCTCTACAGGAAGTACGCCGCCTCCACCCTGCGGCTCGCCGAACCCCTGGCGGCGTCGGCCTCACCCGGCCGAACGACCGGGGTGAACATTCAGGAACGGCCGACCCGGGCGCCCGATCCAGGCGGATCGCCGCCGGGACCGGAGGCCGGGGGCGGGGCCGCTGCCTATGATTCCGGCGGCCTGGGCTGGGGCCAGGCGCTCGATCGCATCGCCCGCGGCGCGCCGCCGGAGCCGACCGACGCCGCCGCCGAGCGCGCGCTCGACGACGGCCTCGCGAAGCTGTCCTCGGTGATCCACGGCGGCCCGGCGAGCGGTCGCGCGAGCGCGCTCACCGGGGAGGCCCTCCAGGGGGAGGCGGCCGAGGTGAGCGTGGCCGAAGCGGCTGTGGCCGCCGAAACGACCGGGGCCGAGGAGTTTACCGTGGCCATCGAGGAGGGGCCGCCTGCGGCCGGCTCGCTCGGCGGCCACCCCGCGGAATGCGGCTCCTGCGGCAAGGACCTGCCGACCGACCGCGAGGTGCGGTTCTGCCCCTACTGCGGTAGCGAGCAGCCCCGCGTCTGCGCCGGCTGCGGAGACAGCCTCGAAGCCGAGTGGAGCTTCTGCCCCTCCTGCGGAAGCGAAATCTAGTCTGCGTCTCGCGTTGACCGCCATCGGGGTGAACTCTAACATCGCCGCCGAGCGGATCGGTGGCCGAAGGCTTGCAGCGGGAACCGGTTACGAAGTCCACGACGGAAAACTCATTGAGGAGAGCTGTGATGCCCACCAGCAAATGGTTCACGGCGCTCGCGGTCGCGGGCGTTATCGCGGCCTCCGCGTGCGCGCCGGATGCCGACACCGATGACGGGATGACCGACGACGTCGACGCCCCCGGGGACGTCGACGCTACGGCCGCTCCTCCACCTCCGACGGGCGGCACGGCGCCGCGGGTCGATGCCTCGATGCTGCCCGAGGGCGTCACGCAGGGCATGATCGACGCGGGCCAGCAGATCTTCGCGCAGGCCGGTTTCTGCTACACGTGTCACGGCCAGGACGCTTCCGGCAGCCAGCTCGCGCCGGACCTGACCGATGGTACCTGGATCAACGTCGAAGCCGGCGACTACGAGGAGATCGTTCAGGTGGTCACCAACGGCGTGCCGGAGCCTGTCGAGTTCGAAGCTCCGATGCCCCCCCGCGGCGGGGCGCAGTTGACGGACGAGCAGGTGCGTCAGGTCGCGGCGTACGTGTGGTCGCTGTCGCACGGCGGCTGACCCCGGCCCGCGGAGCGCCGCCGGTCTGCGCTGCGCGGTGAGCGCGACGGCGCGGGGCGGCGAGGGAACGCCGGCGTCCGACCAGGGCGCCGGCGTTTCCTCGTTCGGAGCGCGGCGCCGCCTGGCGCTCGTCGCGGGGGCGGGATGCGTGGCGTTGGCGCTCGCCTGCGGCGCCCCGGAGCAAGCGCCCCGCGTCGAGTTCGAGGGCGGCACCGTGGACCTCGAAGGCTCGACGACGGTGCACGAGGTGTCGGTGGAGCGCCGAACGGAAGGCGTGGAGGTGTTCGTTCCCGCGGCGATCGAGGCCGCCGCGGGGGACGACGTCCGGTTCACCAGCCAGACCCTCGACACGCACGCGCTCGCGTTCCGGATGAATCGCCTCACTCCGGAACAGCAGTCCTTCCTCGCGCGCTCCGGACAGGAGGCGAGCACGCCGATCCTCGAGCGGGGTCATGCCTGGGTCCTCACGCTGGAGGGCGCTCCGGCCGGCGCGTATCCGTTCGTCTGCCTGATCCACGACGCCGAGGGAACCCTCGAGGTGGCGGGTCCGCGATGAAGGTCGCGGTGATCCCCGGCGACGGCATCGGGCCGGAAGTGATCCGCGCCGCGACGCGCATCCTCACGGCCGTGTCGGAGCGATTCGATTGCCCGATACACCTGGAATTCCTGGACCTCGGCGCCGAGCGGTACCTGCGCACCGGAGAGACGCTTCCCGAGGAGACGTTCCGGCGGCTGCGCGACGACTTCGACGCGATCCTGCTGGGGGCGCTCGGCGACCCTCGCGTACCCGACGACGCGCACGCCAGGGACATCCTGCTGGGCCTCCGCTTTCGCCTCGACCTGTACGTGAACATGCGACCCGTTCGGCTCCTGGACGCCGGCCACAGCCCGCTCAAGGGCGTGCGGCCCGGAGACGTGGACCTGCTCCTGGTGCGGGAGAACACGGAGGGAGTCTACGCGGGCATGGGGGGCACGTTGCGCGCCGGTTCGCCGCACGAGGTCGCCATCGAGGAGGACGTGAACACCAGGCATGGCGTCGAGCGGATCGTGCGGGCGGCGTTCGAGCTCGCGAAGGCGGGAAGTCGGCGCAAGGTGACCCTCGCCGACAAGGCGAACGCCATGCGCTACGCCGGCTCCCTGTGGCGCCGGGTCTTCGCCGAGGTGGGCGCCGACTACCCGGACATCGAGCGGGAGGCCTCGTACGTGGACGCGCTCGCGATGGACCTCGTGCTCCGGCCGTCGCGCTACGACGTGATCGTCGCGTCGAACCTGTTCGGCGACATCCTCAGCGACGTCGCCGCCGCGCTCGTCGGGGGCCTCGGCCTGGCGCCGTCGGCCAGCTTCGCTCCGGGCGGGCCGGCGCTCTTCGAGCCGGTTCATGGCTCCGCTCCCGACCTCGCGGGTACGGACCGGGCGAACCCCTTCGCCGCGATCCTCACGGCGGCGCTGCTGCTGGACCATGCGGGGCGGGCGGCCGAAGCCGCGGCCGTTCGGGATGCCGTGACCGGCTGCATCGCCGCCGGCGAGACGACCGAGGACCTGAGGGGTAGCCTCGGAACGGAAGAGGCGGGAGCGCGCGTTGCGTCCCGCCTCCCTAAGGGGTGACCGCTCTCCGGCGCGCCTCCGACGAACGAGACGAATCAAGGTAGATACATGGGAACGCAGGGACACGAGCGGGACATCCTATTCCTCTCCGGCCGCCGCACGCCGTTCGGCACGTTCGGGGGCACCCTGAAGGACCTCAGCGCGAACGACCTGGGCGTGCTCGCGGCCAGGTCCGCGATCGAGAAGTCCGGCGCGGCCGCCGAGGACATCGACCACGTCATCTTCGGGAACGCCCTCCAGACCTCGGCGGACGCGATCTATCTCGCGCGTCACGTTGGCCTGCGCGCCGGGGTGCCGCAGGAGACCCCCGCGCTGACCATCAACCGGCTGTGCGGATCGGGTTTCCAGGCGATCATCAGCGGCGCCCAGGAGATCCTGCTCGGGGAGGCGGACCTGGCGTTGTGTGGCGGCAGCGAATCCATGAGCCAGGCGCCGCACGTGGTGCGCGGCGCGCGCTGGGGGGCGCTGCGCCTCGGCGAAGCGGGCGGACATTTCGAGGATCTGCTCTGGGCCGCGCTGACCGATAGCTTCTGTCAGCGCTCCATGGCGCAGACCGCCGAGACGCTCGCCGACCGCTACGGGGTGACGAGGGAGGAGGCCGACGAGCTCGCGCTGCTGTCCCAACGCCGCGCGAGGGCCGCCTGGGACGAGGGCAGGTTCGCGGCGGAGGTGGAGCCCGTCGTGGTGCAGGGCCGCAAGGGCGACGTCACGTTCGAGGTGGACGAGCACATGCGTCCGGAGACCACCGCCGAGGCCCTGGCGGGGCTGCGGCCGTACTTCCGGAAGGAAGGGCTCGTGACCGCCGGCAACGCGAGCGGAATCGGCGACGGCGCCGCCGCGGTGGTGATCGCGAGCGCCGAGGCGGCGGCGGGGAAGGGCCTGGAACCGATCGGCCGCCTGGTGTCCTGGGGTATCGCCGGCGTCGACCCGGAGATCATGGGCATAGGGCCGGCGCCCGCGGCCCGAAAGGCGCTCGCCAGGGCGGGCCTGGCGATGGGCGACATGGACCTGGTGGAGGTCAACGAGGCGTTCGCTCCCCAGTACGCGGCGGTGATCCGCGAGCTCGAGCTGGACGTCGAGAAGACCAACGTGGACGGAGGCGCCATCGCGCTCACGCACCCGCTCGCGGCGTCGGGCGCGCGCATCATGGTGCACCTGCTGCACGAGCTGCGGCGCCGGGAAGCGCGCTACGGTCTCGGCAGCGCGTGCATCGGAGGGGGACAGGGGGCCGCCGTGGTGGTGGAGGCGCTCTGAGGCACGCGATTTCCATCGCGGGGTTTTACAGGGACGGACGGGTCCCGGCGGCAACGGCCTGGAGGAGGTAGAGTCGTGAAGCGTTTTCTGGCGTACGCGGGACTCCTGGCGGCGGCGTGCGTCGGTTGCGCGACGCCGCCCGAGCGGCTCGCCCCGGAACCGGAGGGACCGGTCGTGGGCCCGGGCGCGCAGCTCGTCGTCTGGGAGGTCGAGAACGACGAATCACTGGATCTCTGGTACCACGCCCTGGCGCTCATGGGAGCGCCGAATCCGGGCGAAGAGGAGGCGTTCCCGCTACCCTCCTACCGCGTCGGATACGCCGCGATGATCGAGCAGGCGAAACGCGCTCGCGACGTGTACCCGACCCCCCTGGATACCGCCGTTGCCCGGATCCGGGCACGGATCGAAGAGGCGGGCGGCGCGGCGGCGACTCAGAATCTGTCCTTCATTCCCCTGTACCTCCCGCCGCCCTGGTCGGTGACCGCGGCGCTCACGACGTGGAGCCGAGCGGAGGGCGATCCCGCGAAGGCCGGCTCGGCGGCCGCGAGCGCGGTCGTGAATCGCCTGAACACCCTCATACCCGAGGCGGAGGTGAGGGCGGCGACGATGGAGCTCGCGGGGCTGCTGGAGACCGAAGCGCAGCTTTTCTATCGCGAGTATCGCGTGTCGAACCTCCAGGAGATCCGCGCGACCGTCGCAGCCGTGCGGGAAACCTGGCGCGCGCTGCGCGAACAGCTCCGCACCTTCCTCGATTACCTACAGCTGGAAGGGGGCGACCTCATGCTGTCGCCTGCGCTCGGCGTCGAGGGACGCTCGCTCATCACCAACGTGACGCGCCCCGTCGTGGCGACCCAGCTGCCGCCGGATGGCGATGCGGAGGCGGCCGTGTGGGCGTTTCTGCACGAGCTGATGTATGCGCTCGTGCCCGAGGTGATCGAACGCCACGCGGCCCCGTCCGAGATCGAGGACGTCGGCGTCCAGACCCTCACGACGCGCGCCGCCGTCCGGGCCGGAGAGATGCTCCTGGAGGAGCGGTCGCCGGTGCGGCTGGAGGCGTACCGGAGCTTCTTCGTACGTGCGGCGGACCCGGCGATCTCCGCCCCCGAGTCGCGCACGGCGGCCGCCCTGGCGCGGACCTTCCCGCTCTCCGATCGACTCGCGTCGGGGCTTCGCGAGACGATCGCGCTCGCGAACGCCGGCATCTGACGCGTTCGCGTTCGCGCGCGTGAAGAGGGTCCCGGACAGGAGGGCCGACAGCGCCCCGGCCGATCCCGTCGGCTCCGCGCGCGAGGCCGAGTCGCTCGTCTCCCGCGACCGTCTGCAGCTGGTGATCCGCCGGGCGGCGGAGCTCTACGCGCGCGAGGCGGACACCGGTGACATGCTCACCGAGGACGAGGTCCTGCGCATCGCGGACGAGCTCGGCCTTCCTCCCCGCCTCGCGCGGCAGGCCCTGTTCGAGGTACCCTCGGGCGAGGAGCCGGAGGAAGGCGGCCTGGCCGAGCGGCTGCTCGGCGACGCGGACGTCGTCGCCGCCCGGGCGATCGCCGCGCCCGAAGCCTCGGTCGCCGCCGCGCTCGAGGAGCACCTGCTCCGGCGCGAATACCTGAGCGTCGTGCGCAGCCGCGGGGGCCGCATGAAGCTCGCGCCGGCGAGCGACGTCGCGTCGGTGATCGCGCGCGGCTTCAAGCGGTCGGGAAAGCGCCACCTCATCGCCCGCAGCGAGTCGGTGGACGTCGCCGTGAGGCCTCTGGACGGCCAGAGCGCACACGTCGTGGTGGATGTCGATCTCGCCAACAAGCGGGGCGAGTACCTTCTGGGCGGAGTCGCCGGAGGCACCGCGATCGGGGCCACCGTGGGAGGGGTCGCGTTCGCGGCGATCGCGGCCGGAATGGGCGGACTCGGCGCGCCTGAAGCCGCCATCATGGCGTCGGGCGCGGGCCTGGTCGGGCTCGCCGCCGGGCTGGGCACGGGCCTCAAGCTCGCGGCCGGCTCGTTTCGAAGGCGCCTGCGCGTCGCGCGGTCGGAAGTCGAGGGCCTGCTGGACAGGGTCGAGTCGTCCGCCGCGGGGAAGCGGCTGCCCGGCACCCGCTAGTTTACGGTCGACAGCGAGGAAGAATGTCGGAGATCGGGAAGGTCGCCGTGATCGGCGGCGGCCTCATGGGGAGCGGCATCGCGGAGGTGAGCGCGAAATCGGGCTATGACACGGTGCTGCGCGAGGTGAACCTGGAGTTCGCCGACAAGGCGCGCGCCCGGATCGAGAAGAGCCTGGAACGGGCCGTGGACAAGGGCAAGCTCGAGGGCGCCGATCGGGACGCGGCGCTCGGCCACCTCGCCTACGCCACCGATCTCGCCGACCTCGCGGACGCGGACATCGTGATCGAGGCGGTCACCGAGGATCTCGACCTGAAGCGGGGACTCTTCGGGGAACTGGAC
>DATKCH010000003.1:0-4313 GCA_035513295.1 Longimicrobiales bacterium | reverse complement strand
GCTTGCGATGCGCTCGCCGGCGCGCGGGCCGTCGCCCCGGCGCGGCACGCGCGGAGCGGCGCGGCGCGCCTCCGCGAGCCGCCTCCACGCGTCGGCCCAGTCGGCGAAGCGCGGCCAGAGGTCCGGGCGGTCGAGCCCGGGCGCGAGCGGGAAGTTCACCGTGAACGGGGGCTCCAGCGTCGCGGGGCCCAGCGTCGGGCCTGGCGGAGCCTCTCCGAGGGCCGGGTGTAGGAGTCGCGGAAGCCGGACCGAGTCTCCCGGGACGCGCGCCGCCTGCGCCGCCGCGGGGTCCGGCGCGCCGGCCATGAGCAGCACGGCCAGTGCGCACGTGGCCCGCGCGCGCGTGAGCGCGGCGGCAAGCGCCCGGGTGGCGGTCGGCGATAGTATCGGTGAAATCGTCAGGCCTGCTGCGTCTCGTGGAGTCGCTCGTCGCTCGGAGAAGCCCGGAATATGCCAAGGCTCACCGCTCCTCTCAACGCCCCTCCCGTGTGGCGCCGAAGCGCTCCAAGGCACGCCCCTCAAACGCGTCTGCAATGACCATTCTGACGCGCTACATCCTGAAGGCGCACGTCGCGCCGTTCATTTTCGGGCTCACCGTGTTGACCGGGATCATCTTCATCAACGCGGTCTCCAAGCGTATCGAAAACGAGCTCGCCGGGAAGGGCCTGGGGCTCGATGTGATCACGGAGGTCCTCGCCCTTTCGCTGCCGCACGTCATCGCGCTCACGCTGCCGATGGCCGTGCTGGTGGCTGTGCTGTACGCCTTCAGCTCGCTGGCCGCCGAGAACGAGATAGCGGCGCTCAAGGGCAGCGGCGTGAACCCGATCCGGCTGCTCGCCCCGCCGCTCGCCGCAGCGACGCTGCTGTGCGCGGCCATGATCCACTTCAACGACACGGTGCTGCCCGACACCAACCACCGTCTCGCTGGTCTCATCCAGGACATCAACCGCAAGAGCCCGACGCTGATGCTGCGCGAGCAGGTTCTCAACGAGATCAAGGCCGGCGACTTCGGCGCGAGCACCTACTACCTGAAGGCGGCCCGGATCGAGCCGGGCACCAACCGCCTCTGGGACGTGGTGATCTACGACCTGGCGGAGCCGAACCGCCGGCGGACCATCTACGCCGACAGCGGCAAGATGGCTTTTAACACGGAGTTGACCGATCTGTTCCTGACGCTGCAGGACGGCGTGATGTACGAGTCCGAGCGGATGACCCCGCAGCGCTTCCAGCGCGCGGACTTCGACAGGCAACTCGTGCGCATCGCGGGCGTGGGCAATCAATTCGAGCGCCAGGAGGACCGCAACTTCAAGTCCGACCGTGAGATGGACTTCGGCGAGCTGGCCGACCAGGTGGCCACCGCCCGCGTCGAGCACGAGCAAGTTCGGGCGCAGGCGGAGCGGCTGGCGCGCGCCTCGCTCCGGGCGGCGCTGGGCGGCGCCGCGGCGCTGGACGCCGGGCCGGCCACGGGCGAGCTCGAACGCGGGGCGGTGGTCCGGAGGGCGCCGGCCGCGGCGCCGCCCATCGCGCCCGACCCGGCGGCCGCGTCGCGGGCGACGGCGGAGCCCGGGATCGGCACCACCGGCGCCATTCCCATTCCCGTCGGGGAGGCCGGAGGCCCGTCCGACGCGTTCGAGACGGGCCCGGCGGAACGCCTGCGCGGGCGCGCTCTGGGACGGGCGGCGATGGCGCGCGACGACGCGGTCCCGCCCCCCCTCGCGGAGTCCCCCGCCTCCGTTTCTCGGCGGCGCTCGACGACCTCCCGCGCGGCGCAGGACGCTGCGCTCGATCCCGCCGGCGCCGGCCAGGCGGAACGACGCGACATGGAGCGCGCGCGCGTGGCGCGCCCCACGCCCGACACCGACCAGGTCGTGCGCGAGGCCAGCTCGCGCCTGATGCAGTGGGCGTCCGTCTCCGACACGCACCAGGCGCGCGTGCGGCAGTACGAAGTGGAGTTCTGGAAGAAGCTCGCGATCCCCGCGGCGTGCATCGTGTTCGTCCTCATCGGCGCGCCCATCGGGATTCGCTTCCCGCGCGGCGGCGTGGGCATGGTGATCATGGTTTCGCTCGCGGTGTTCGCGGTGTACTACGCCGGGCTGATCGGCGGCGAGTCGCTGGCCGACGAGGGCCTGCTCACGCCGTTCTGGGCGATGTGGGCCGCGAACCTGGTGTTCCTCGTCGTCGGGCTGTGGGCGGTGACGACCATCGGCAAGGGGTCGGCGACGTCGCGCGGAGGCGGCTGGGACGACCTGCTGCACACGTTGAAGAGGGTCGGCACGTGGCCCCTTCGGGCATTCCGGCTGCGGGAGCGGCGCGCGTAATGGCGCGGTTCCGCCCGCGCGTCCTCGACCGGTACGTCGTCCGGCAGTTCCTGCGCCTGTTCCTGACGTTCTCGCTCGCGGCCCCGGTGCTGTTCATCATCTTCGACCTCACCGACAACATCGACCGGATGCTGGATCGAGGGCTCGGACCTCGCGAGGTCGCGGTCTCCTACGTCTACCAGTACCCGCAGTTCGTCCTGTGGGCGTTTCCGATCGCGGCGCTGATCGCCACGGTCTTCACCGTGAACGGCATGGCGCGGCACTTCGAGGTCACCGCCGCGAAGGCGGGAGGGGTCAGCTTCCGCCGGCTGTTCTTCACGCTGCCGGTGCTCGGCGTGTTCCTCACCGCGGCGGGGCTGGCGCTGGGCGAGCTCGTGCCGCGCACGACCCGGTTGCGCGCCGAGGTGCTCGGCCAGCGGCCGCGGCTGGTGGGCGGGCGCACGAATTTCGTGTGGGAGGGCAACTGGAGCGGCACGCTGGTGGTTCCGCGCCTGGACGCAGAGAACGGCCGCCTGCACAACCCCAGCATCGAACGCGAGGGCGACGGTGAAGCGCTGCCCACCCTGCAGGTCCTCGCGGAGGCGGCCACCTACCGCCCGGGCAGGGGCGACTGGGACGTGGAGAACGGGCGCATGCGCGTCCTCTGGAAGGACGGGGCGGAACGCGCGTTCCGCTTCGACAGGCTGCGCTGGAAGGGGTTCGACCAGCCGCCCGAGGAGCTGCTCGCGCGCGCGAAGGACCCGGAGGAGATGAGCTACCGGGAGCTGCAGACCTTCATCCGCGGCAGCGAGCGCGCGGGGGGACAGCCGCGCAAACTGAAGGTGGAGCTGGGCGAGAAGCTCGCGATCCCGGTGGCGACGCTCGTGATCATCCTGTTCGGGACCCCGCTGGCCACCGCGGCGCCGCGCGCGGGCCCGGCGTTCGGCGTCGGCGTCTCGCTGCTCATCACGATCTCCTACCTGCTCCTGTTCCGGCTGACCGGGGCGATGGGATCGGCGGGGCAGATCCAGCCCGAGCTCGCGCCCTGGATCCCGAACCTGCTGTTCTTCGCGGCGGCGATACTCCTCACGGTGCGCGTCAGGACCTGACCGGGTCGCTCCACGCCGACAGCACCGCCGCGGGGACGCGCGCCTCGTAGACGATCTGGGCCGGCCCCCGCAGGGTGAGCGCGTAGTCGTCCGCGACGTCCACCCCCACCGCGCCGCCCGGCATGCGGACGGTGACCGCGCCCGCGTCCAGCAGGCCCTTGCGGACGAGCGTGGCCGCGACCGCGCACGCGCTCGACCCCGACGCGAGGGTCTCCCCCGCCCCGCGCTCCCATATCCACGCCTCGGCGGTACGCCGGTCGCGCGCGCGGGCGAACTGGACGTTGGTTCCGCGCGCGAACGCGGCGTGGGTCGCCAGCGCCGGACCGCGGGCCGCGAAGTCGGCGCGCTCGAACGCGTCCACGAGGACTATGCAATGCGGGTTTCCCAGCGACACCGTGTTGACGCGCGCCTCCCCGGCCGTCCCCAGGTCCAGCGGCTCCTCGTCCACGACGTCGTCGCGCGCGCCGAAGCCCGCCGCGGATCCGCGGAAGTCCGCCCGGCCCAGCGCCACTTCCAGGTCCAGCGCGCCACCGCCGGCCTCGCCGATGACGCGCATGGTCACGGTGTCGCGCGGGAGCTCCACGTCGAACGGATCCTTGCCGACGACGCCGGCGCGGTGCAGCCAGGCGCCGAAAATGCGCAGCCCGTTGCCGCTCTTCTCCGCGGGGGTCCCGTCGGGGTTCCAGATGCGCAGCCGGATCGGCGAGCGGTCCGGCCAGCCGACCAGGACGCCGTCGGCGCCCAGCCCCCTGTGCCGGTCGCACAGCGCGCGCGCAAGGGCGGGGGTCATCGGATCCGCGGGGCCGTCGGCGCCCCGCGCGGGGTCGCGGGCGCCGGGGCCGGGGAGCGCTGGGTCGTGGGCGCCGGGGCCGGGGAGCGCTGGCTCGTGGGCGCCGGGGCCGGCGGG
>DATKCH010000002.1:0-6348 GCA_035513295.1 Longimicrobiales bacterium | reverse complement strand
GATCGAGCAACCGAGCCAGGCCTCCGCTCGTCCTCGTAGTGCGGTGTCCGCTGTCCGGGACACGCTGGGGTGGCTGTGGAATCCCCACCCGGTCGCGATCCGGCCCGCGTTCGCGCTCGCCGGAGCGTTCCTCTTCGCCCTGGCCGTCGCGGCGCCGTTCGCGCTCGGTGGCGGAGCGACCGAGGACGCCATCGACCGGACCGCCGCCGTAGCGGACGCGCGCATCTTCGTGCATTTCCGGCTCGACGCCCCGAGCGCCACGTCGGTGGCGCTGGCGGGTGATTTCACCGAATGGGAGCCGTCCTACGATCTTCACCAGACGGCCCCCGGCGTGTGGACCGTGTCGGTGCCGTTGACCCCGGGAGTGCACGACTACGCGTTCGTCGTCGATGGTAGGCAGTGGACGCCCGATCCCCTGGCCGCTTCCGTCGACGACGGCTTCGGCGGCGTGAACAGCCGTCTCTCGCTCCTCCCCCCGAACACGACACTCTGAGGCCGCGTTAGGCAACGGCCCGATGGCCGCCAACCGGTCGACTGCGGCAGCGCCGCGAACCCGGCTCCATCCGGCGTTCGGGGCGCTTTCGCGCGTCCGGCCACGGCCGTCATCGCGGGCCCGGGCCTGGTGGCCGGGCGCCCTGATCGTCGCGGCGCTGGTGCTCGGTGGGCACTCCTTCAGCGCCGCCCCGGTGCTGGCGCAGCGGTGGACGGCTTCGCTCGATGCCGGGCGCGCGACGTTCGACGTGGGGGCGCGCGATATCGAAACATCCCACCTCGTCCTCGGGGTGCAGTACTCGCGCCCGGCCGTGTGGTTCGGCGCCTCCCTGTCCCCGGCCGTGTCCGGCGACGATCCGCTCTGGGGCGGGGTGTGGGGCGCCGCGATGCCTCGTGCGGTGCGGGGCGACTGGACCGCGGGCGTGGACATCGGCGCCCGGGTGTACGGCCAGGACGACCCGACCGGGCTTTCGTCCGGCGTGGGCGCGGGCGGCGACGTCCTGCCGGTGCTCTCCTATCGCGCGAGTCCGGTCCTGGAGGTCGGCATCTCCGGCGGCGCGCAGGTGTATTACAGCGGATTCGGCGCGGCGGACACGGACTTCACCCGGACGGTGGGCGTCGCGGAAGGCTTCGTCATGGTGACGCCGGAGAGGTCTCCGGTCGAACTCGTTGGCTCCGTGAGGCACCTCTTCGCCGAGGAGGCCGGCTACACCCTGATGGAGGCGAGGGCGTACGGCGCGAGCGGACGGATCTCCGGCTGGGCGTCCGTCGGGACGTGGTTGAACGATTTCATCGAGACGACGCCCTGGGACGCCGGGGGCGCGTTGCGCGTGGCCGATCGCGCCTGGATCCGGGCGGGCATACGGCGCGAGGCGTTCGATCCCCTGTACTTGAGCGACGACCGGACCACCTGGAGCCTCGGGGCCTCCGTGATGCTGGGGCCCTCCCCGAAGGGCTCGCTGGTCGGGGAGGTGGCCATTCCCGTCCAGTCGGCCGCTGGCGAGACGGAGCTGCGCCTGAGCGCCGACGTGACCGGTCCGGTCTCGGTGGCGGGGGACTTCACAGCGTGGGAGCCCCGCCCGATGCGGCTCGAGGGCGAGGAATGGGTATACCGGGCGCGGCTGCCCCCGGGGGTGTACCACTACGCGTTCGTGGACGCGGGGGGCGAGTGGTTCGTCCCCGAGGGTACGCCCGGGCGCATCGATGACGGCATGGGCGGTTGGGTCGCCGTGCTGATCGTGGACGAGTGAGTTGGCGAAGCGGGGGTGAGGGTGGCGAAACGGGACGCGGCGACCGACGGAGATCTGGTGGCGCGCGTGCGCGCGGGCGACGCGGACAGCTACGGAGAGCTGATCCGCCGGCATCAGCGCGGGCTCTTCCATCACGCGACCGGGATGACGCGCGACGCGGACACCGCCCAGGACCTGGTGCAGGACGCCTTCATCGTGGCCTACCGCCGGCTCGGGGAATGCCGGGACCCGGAGCGGTTCGGGCTGTGGGTCTTCCGGATCCTCCGCAACCGCGCGCTCGACCACGTCAAGAACATCCGCCGCCGATCGGTGCCGATCGAGACCGCCAACCTGGCGGCCCACAAGGACAACCCGGGTGTCAGCGCGCACCTGTCGGAGCTTCGCGACAAGCTGGACACGGCGCTCGGCAACCTGTCGGCCGAGATGCGCGACGCTTTCCTCATGAAACATCTGGAGGGACGCAGCTACGAGGAGATGGCCGAGCTGGCCGACGCCTCCGTCAGCGCCATGAAGATGCGCGTCCACAGGGCGCGCGAAGCGCTACGCGAGGAGCTACGAGCGATGGGGGTGGACGATGATGTGTAACTTTTCGTGTGACCAACCGGCCCCCGCATCCGTCATTATCTCGGAATCCCGAAAGCGGGGGGCTGGCGGGTGCCGAACGCGTGAGAAAATGAGACACTTGAAGATCCACATCCTCGCCGCGGCGCTGTTGGTCGCGAGCGCCGGAGCCCTGCACGGTCAGGACCCCGAGCAGCGTCTCGCCGCGGCGTTGCAACGGGCGGCCGAGGCGGGCGTACCGGTTGACCTGCTCGAGAGCAAGATCGCCGAGGGTCGCGCCAAGGGCATTGCGACGGCGCGCATCGCCGCCGCGGTGGAGCAGCGGCTCGCGGCGCTGCAGCAGGCGACGGCCTTGATGGCCGGCGCCCAGGGGCCCGAGGACGGCGTGTCCGACGGGGACCTGTCGCTGGGCGCCGACGCGCTGCTGGCGGGCGTCGACGGAGAGCACCTAGCCGAGGTCGCTCGCAGCGCGCCCAGAGAACGCCTCGGCGTCGCGGTCGCCGTCCTGACGGAGCTCGTGGGGATGGGCGTCGCCCCCCAGAACGCCCTCGACCGCGTGCTCGCGGCGCTGGCGCGAGGGCCGGACGACCTGGTCGGCCTGCCCTCCCAGGCGCGCGGCCAGGGCTTCGGGCTCGGCAGGGCCGGGCAGCGCGGCCCGCCCGCTGGCTTGCCCACACCCGGAGCGGAGAAGAACGGACCGCCGGGAAAATCGGGTAACCCGCCCGGGAGGCGGGGGAACCAGCCCGCTCTCTCCCCGTGAACGAGCCCCGCGACCCGATCGGGTCGCGGGGCTTTTTCGCGCCTTTTCGCATCGGCCGAGAGCCGCAGAAGCCCCCCTGGTGCCTCGCCGGGCATGGCGGGAATCCCCCCCCGATGCTCCCTCGAGATTCCAGGGTGTGACGCTGCGGGGCTGCGGATCGTCTCTGGGGTTCAGTCCCGTCTCCCCGGGACAGGCAAGCAGGGGTAATCCAATGCCGGTGTGTGTGCGGAAGTGTGTGGGGGGCGTCCTGGCGGTGCTGCTCGTCGGAGTCGCGGCCTGCGGGGACGACGGCTCGGATCCGATCACGGCTCCTCCCGATCTCGTTTCGATCTCGCCGACGGTAGGTACTTCCGGCACGGAAGTGCGCATCGACGGACAGGGGTTCGACGCGACCGACGTGACGGTCTTCTTCGACGACATCGAATCGCCGAGAGTGGCGCTGGAAGGCGGCGCCGCGTTCGCTCTGGCGCCGGCGGGGCTCACGCTTGGCCGCACCTACGACATCCGCGTCGTGAATAGCGGCGCCGGATCGGCGGTCCTGGACAGCGTGTTCACCGTGGTCGGCCCCGAAGCGTTTCGGATCAACGGTGTGTCCCGGCCCACCGGGCTGCGGGGCATGACCGTGATCATCGAGGGCGCGGCGTTCGGCGACAGCCTGCCACTGGCCCAGGGGAACGTGTTCTTCCGGGCCGGGGACGGCTCGGCCGTGGCGGCGCCGATCCTGGATGCGAACGAGGACTGGAACGACTCGTTCATCGTCACCCAGGTCCCTCAGGAGACCGCCGACACGTCCCTGGTCTGGGTCGAGACGGTCACCGGCGCGAGCGACTCGATCGAATTCCGCATCATCCAGAGCGGCGTGTTCAGCCCGAGCCTGATCAACTGGACGCAGACGGCATCGCTCCCGCAGCCGCTGCAGGCCCTCGGCGCCGTGTTCGTGCCGATCGAGGACGGGCCGGCGCCCGGCAATCACGTCTTCACGGTCGGCGGCGCCGACACGCTCGACGTCGCCACGGACGCGGTCTACGCATCGACGGTCCAGGAATCCGGCGAGCTTAGCGGCGGCTGGAGCATGGCGGCGCCGCTTCCGGCCGGGCGCGCCTATCACACGCTGGTGGCGGCGACGGCATTCACCTCCGCGCTGGACACCGCCACGACGGGCGGCTTCCTGTACGTGATCGGGGGCGTGGACACCGCGGGCGTCGCGGCGGACGACGTGTGGATGGCGCGCGTCGGTCTGGACGGCTCGGTCGGCTCCTGGGTGCCCACGAGCCCGCTGCCTCGGCCGCTCCACTCGGCGGACGCGACGTTGTTCCGCGGGTTCATGTACCTGACCGGCGGAGCGGATTCGGCCAACGCGCCCACCGACGCCGTCTACCGCGCGGCCATCGCCGAAGACGGAACGCTGGGCGCCTGGGAATCGATTGGAACCCTACCCGGCCCCAGGGCGCACCACGCGCAGATCGGCTTCGGACCGTTCCTGCACGTCATCGGCGGCGACGCCGGCACGGTCGATCCGGTCGCCGCGGGCCTGAGCGGGACGGAAACGGCCGCGGTGCATTTCGCCCGCATCAGCGTTCGTACGGGCGACCTCGCGACGGGCTGGACCGCGACCGAATCGATGGCGAAGGCTCGCAGCAAGCACAGCGCGATCTTCGCGGGGGGAGCGCTGTTCACCACGTCCGGCGTCTACGCCGGCCAGCCGGGGTCGAGTGAGAATGCGTTCGCGCTTCTCAACAACGACGGAACGACCGACCCCTGGAACGGAGCCACAGGCTCCGAGATCATCGCGGCGGAGATCGGCATCTCGCTGTACAACCAGGCCGCCGTGACCTTCCTGGAGGGCGATGGGACGGGGCACGTTCTCGTGCTGGGCGGCGCGAGCCGCGACGCCGAGGGCCAGCCCTCCGACGCGGTGGTGTTCTACTAGCCGGACCCGGCACTCCGGAGGCGGGAAGTCAGACCCGGGGTCGCGCCGAGCGGCCCCGGGTCTTCTTCCGGGGCGGTCGTCCACCGCGGACCGGGCGAGGGTGACGCGCCGCGCGCGCCGGGGACTTGACGCCCGCCGCATGTTGTGACAGCGAGACGTACCGCAACCGGAGGCTGCCAGCATGACCCGCCCCGACCATCCGGACTGGCCGGCGATCCCCTACTCCTCCTGGAGCGACACGCTCCGCGCCCTCCACATGTGGACCCAGATCGTCGGCAAGGTCCGGCTCATGTGCGCGCCGGTGGTCAACCACTGGTGGGACAGCGTCCTCTACGTGTCCGCGCGCGGCCTCACGTCATCTCCGATAGGTCACCCCGGCGGCGTCTTCGACATGGAGTTCGACTTCCTCGATGAGTCGTTGAACATCCGCAAGGTGGACGGCGGCGCCGGGTCCGTGGCGCTCGAGTCGGGCTCGGTCGCCGGCTTCTACGGCCGCGTGCTGGAGACGCTGGCCTCGCTGGGCGCGCCGGTCGTCATCCGCCCGTCGCCCAACGAGGTCCAGGAAGCGATTCCCTTCGACAGGGACACGACGCCCGTCGACTACGACGCCGAGGCGGCCCGGCGCTTCTGGCGGGCGCTGGTGCAGGCGGACCGCGTGTTCAAGCAGTTCCGCGCCCGGTTCGTGGGCAAGAGCAGCCCCGTCCACTTCTTCTGGGGGGCGCCCGACCTCGCGGTCACCAGGTTCAGCGGGCGGCGCGCACCGGAGCATCCAGGTGGCTTTCCTCACCTCCCGGACTGGGTCACCCGAGAGGCGTACTCGCACGAGGCGAGCAGCGCCGGCTTCTGGCCGGGCTCGCCGGACATGGACGCGGCCTTCTACTCGTACGCGTACCCCAACCCCGCCGGTTTTTCGGACGCCGCGGTGGAGCCGGAAGCGGCCTTCTGGAGCGAGGAAATGCGGGAGTTCTTCCTCCCCTACGAGGCGGTCAGGTCGGCGGCCGATCCCGACGCGGCGTTGTTGGACTTTCTGCAGAGCACCTACGAGGCGGCGGCGGACCTGGCCGCGTGGGACCGTGCGTCGCTCGAGCGGCCGGACCGCGAGCTGCGGCGCCTGGAGGCGGCGGTCGCCATCCGCTGAGCGCGGTGGGTCGATGGGGCAGATGTCCCACGGACCGGCGGCCCGTCCCGGGAACCGGGCGGCGGCGATTCGCCCGCGTCTCGCGGTCGCGCCGCCGCCCGGCGCTCCTGGTGTACGGAGGCTGGTTTACGAATCGCCTCCGCCTCGCCCGCGCGGGGACTTCCGGGGCCTGCTCGCCCAGATCACGAGAAAGACCGAGGCCGCCAGGAATCCCAGG
>DATKCH010000001.1:0-85074 GCA_035513295.1 Longimicrobiales bacterium | reverse complement strand
GTGGAACTCGTCCCGGATCGTGTAGCCGGGACCTCCGCGGCCGGTCCCGGTGGGATCGCCGCCCTGGATCATGAAGCCCGCAATGATGCGGTGGAAGACGACGCCCTCGTAGAAGCGCTTCTCCACCAGCTCGATGAAATTGCCGGTGGTCGTCGGGGCGCGCCCCTCGAACAGCTCCACGTCGAAGGAGCCGTGTGTGGTGTGAAACGTGGCCGTGCGATTCGCCAAAACGGTCTCCTGAGCGGGGCATCGATAGAGGGTCGGGACCGGGTCGGCGCGCCCGAGCGCCGACCCGGCAACCTATCGGCTCAATCGCCCTCCAGCACCAGAGACGCGTCCAGCGCGCGGTCGATCCTGGCCTTCGACTCGGCGAAGTGCGCGCGCGTCATCCGGTCCAGTGAGCCGCTGCCCATCACCTGTCCCAGTCGGCCCGAAAGGCGCGACAGCTCGTAGCGGGCGAGGGAGCGGGCGTCCTCGGGGGTGTTCGGGTTGCCGACCGACGGCGCGCCGGACCGGCGGTTCAGCAGTTTGTCCACGAGCTGCTCGAGGTGCGCTCGCTGGAGGTTGCGCCGGAAGCTGTCCACGTCGCGCGCGCCGCGGCCGCCCCAACCGACCTCGGCCCAGATGCCGCGGGTCAGTTCGTCGAACAGCTCGGCCACGGTGAGCGTGCTCTCACCCACGCCGACGCGCGCCTCGTTGTCGATCATCCGGATCAGGCGGGCATTGTGCATGAGCTGCGACAGCAGGTTCGCCTGTACGAAGCCGATAGTGCCGTGGATCGGATAGTCCACGGGTGGGTTCCGGCTGGAATTCCAGTCCGCGTAGCGGTTCGGCGCGAGCTTGTTGAGCACCTCCGGATCGATGTGGAACGCGCCGGGCGCGAACGCCTGGTCCATGATCAGCGTGAGCGCCTCGCGCTCGCGCTCGGCGGAGATCGGCACGAAGGGCGGCTTGCCATCCGGGTCACTCCGGTGGTGCCGGAAGAACTCCGCCCCTCCGATCATCTTGGTGACGGGCACCAGCGCCTGCCAGCGCTCGAAGATCAGGCCCGGCACCGCCGAACGCAGCCGTTGATACCCGTCGTGCTCGCCGATCAGCCGGTCTTCCATCTCGGGATAGATGCGCGCCACGAGCGCGGCCCGGTCGCGCGCGTAGGCGAGAGGGTCGGCGCTCAGGTCCCAGGTGTTGCTGTAAGGATCGACGCCCAGCGGACCCAGATGCGTGTCCTCGTCCGTGTTGTAGGCGTGGAGCGGCCTGGTCGCCTCACTCGCGATCGCTAGCAGGACGTCGCGCTCGTTCTCCGGATCGTCCACCGGGTCGGTGCCCGAGAGCGCGCCCTTCCCGCCGTCGTCGTATACCGGCGTGTAAGCGTAACGGATCGCCCAGACATCGTAGGCCCCCACCTCGACCATCGAGTAGAACCCCTGCTTGCTCGGATCCGCCTGGATGTTGGACGGGTTGTAGTCCATGACGGAAACCGCGAGCCCGTTCTGGCGCGTGAACTGCTCGTCGTTCAGGCGGTCCCAGGGAATCGCCGACGAGGCCCGGAAGTTGTGCCGCAGCCCCAGCGTGTGCCCGACCTCGTGCATGATGAGGTCTTTGAGCATCTGACCCAGGTGGCTGTCGGGCATCGGCTCGGTGCCGTCGATCCGGCCGAGCGCGGCCATCGCCGCGTGCTGGAAGCCGAGCTGGTGCGCCTTGCCCATCTCCGCCAGGCAGACGTGTTCGGCGACGTTCGGCGGGAGCGTCCCGAGGTACGACTGTGCCTCGGCCATCCGGCCCCAGAGCCCGCCGGTGAACGGCGCGTGGGCAGCCTCCTCCGCGCTCCGGAGGGCCGCCGCGGGGCCGATCGCCTCGGCGTACTCGTTGGCCCACCCCGTGACGAAGATCGACGAGATCAGGACGTCCGCGTTCAGAATCTCGCCGGTGCGGGGATCGACCTGCGACGGACCGATCGCGTAGCCCATCTCGTGCGCGGCCGTCCAGCGGACCGTCGAATAGCGCGCGTCCTCCGCGCTCCACTCCGGATCATCCGGCGCGTCGAGAGCCACCACGGCGTTGCGGAACCCGGCCGCTTCGTACGCCTTGTTCCACGCCTCGATCCCGGCGCGAACGTACTCGCGATAGGCCTCCGGCACGCTGCGGTCGACGTAGAACGTGATCGGCTTCACGGGCTCGGAGAGCGCCGCCGCGGGGTCGCTCTTCTCCAGCCGCCAGCGGTTCACGAAACGCACCATCGGAGTCGGCTCGCGATCGCGCGAGAAGTCGCGCATGGCCGTCAGGAAATGGCCGACCCGGTCGTCCGCGAGCCGCGGCATCATCGGCTCCTCGGGCAGCTTGAAGAGAGAGTACCGGAGTCCGATGGGAATCGAGCGGTGGTCCGACACGCCCGCGCCCGAGGAGAAGGCGGGGGAATCGCTCGCCTTGTACGTGAGCAGGACATCGATCTCCACGTTCTCCGGGAACGCCATGACCGACGAGGCGTAGCTGCGACCCTTCTCGAAGGAGACCGGCTTGTCTTCGTGGTAGAACTTCAGGTTGTCGCCGAGGTCGGCGTAGTCGGAGACGAAGAATTCGGTCGCGTCCACGACCAGCGCCTCGGTCGAGTCGTTCAGGGCCAGGATGTCGAACGCGGCCACGATGGAATGTCCGACGTTGTCTTCGAGGGACGTCAGCATGGCGGACCCGGCGTCGGCCCTGAAGCGCGCATTGCGATGGACCAGGTACAGCTTGTCTCCGTGCCTCTCGAAGCGCATCAGCCGCGACCCGCCGACCGGCAGGCCATCGTGGACGTTGTAGACGCCGATGCCCTTGGAGTAATGCGTGATGAGCCCGAAATCCACGTCGAGCTGCTCCGGCTCGATCTCCAGGAAGAGCGCGTTGTCGCGCTTCACGTGCGTGGTGAAGAACCCCTGCTTGGCCTCGGTGTCCTTCAGGACCTCCTTGTAGGGCTTGAAGGGGCTGTCCTTGGCGTCGGCCCGCTGGGGCGATGGCTGGCCGGGCCCCGAGCCGCCCGCGCAGGCGACCAGGAACAGGAGCGAGCCGGAGAGCGCGTGACGTGGTGCGAGCCTCATCTTTGCTGACCTCCGCTGGGCGTCGTCGTTGGGTCGAACCGGCGATGTGCAGGAGCGTAATCGAGGCGCGGTCCTGGGGTGACCGCATCTGCGCCCGAAAGGATTACGTTCGACCACGTCATTGTATGACGGATCGGCGGTGCCGCACCAGGCGAGGGGACTCCCGGTCGGGCCGGCGCGCTAATCCGCGTCGGACCGTGCGCCGAATTTCTGGTCGAGCATCAGCAGCGCCGCCGCGTTGTCGCCGGCCCTCCGAAGCTGGTCGACGGCGGCATCGGCGCTGGCCTCTTCCTCCACCTGCTCGGTGATGAACCACTGCAGCGCCACCTGCGTGGCGTTGTCCTGTTTCTCCCGCGCCAGGTCGTACAGCGCGTCGATCATGCGGGTGACCAGGCGTTCGTGCTCGAGCGCGTGCTCGAATATCTGCAGCGGCGTGCCCCAGTCGGTCGGCGGCTGGTCGATTCCCTCGAGGACCACACGTCCGCCGCGGTCGAGGAGATAGTCGAAAAGCCGCATGCCGTGCGCGAGCTCCTCCTGCGCCTGCAGGCGCATCCAGTTCGCGAACCCGTTAAGGTTTTGCTCCTCGAAGTGCGCCGACATGGCGAGATAGACGTAACCCGAATACAGCTCGTTGCGAATCTGCTCGTTGATCGCGTCCTGTACCGCTCGGTCCATCGGAGCTCCGATCGTGCGGGGGGCCGCGCGGCCCCCGATGTTCAGTTGTCGGCTCGGACCCGCTCGCAGCCTTCCCGCCGCCTCGTATCCGCTATGGTCATGATCCTCCATCCGTCGCCGAGGTCGGCCAGCTGAAACGCGTCCACGCCGCAGTGGCTGAAATCGCCATCTACGTACACATCGTATTCCGCCCACACGGTGGCGAGGGGCCCGTCGACGCGTACTTCGACGTCGAACAGGGGCTCGTCGATGACGCGGTCGAGCCGCGCGATCGTCGCGACGAATTCGTCGACCGGCGTAGACCGGACGGACCACGATCCGTCCTGTCCCTGCGCGGGCCCGGTCAGCCCGCCGTTCTCCGTGAAGGCGGCCCGTATCATGGCGGTGTCCCTGGCCCGCATGCCATCGAAGAGCATGTCCACCGGCACCAGGACCGCCTCCTCGTCCCCGCTCAGGCGCGCCTCGGCGCGTGGCACCGACCGGGCGTCGTGGGAATGATCCTGGGCGAACAGCGGCGCGGCGCCGAACAGCGTGACCGCCAGCAGCGAGAGCCGGACCTTCATCGCGTGGCCTCCGGGTGTCAGACGGTCAGAGAGGCTCGACATCCGTGGCCTCGGGACCCTTCTGGGTGTCGACGATGGTGAAGCGTACGCGCGCCCCCTCTTCCAGGGACCGGAACCCATCACCGGCGATCGCACTGTAGTGCACGAAGACGTCGTCGTCGCCGCCGTCGGGGAGTAGGAAACCGTACCCCTTGGAATCGTTGAACCACTTCACCACGCCGCTCACCCGGCCGTCGGGTTCCGGACTACCTTCCGCCGCGGAGGACCCCGCGTCGTGGGATAGGACCGGCTCGGCGGCGGCGGCGGACTCGGCGGCGGCGGACTCGCCCTGGTCGGCCACCTCCACCCAGCGCGCCGACGGAACGAGCGCGGCTGCCTTCTCGCGGAGTCGTGGCGATGACTCGTCCGCCACCAGGATCATCTGCCTGCCGGCGGGCGCCTCCTGCAGCACCCGTTCGAGGCGGCGCGCCAGGTCCGCCCTGCCGAGGATCTTGCCCGCGTCATCGACGACGATGAGCCTCACATCGGTCATGACCGGCGCGCCGTTGCGGAGGTGGCGGTTGAGTCGGCCCGGCGTCGCCACGACGAGGTCGAAGCCCGCACGGAGGTCCCGCAGCTGGGTCTCCTCGTCGCCCTCCTCGTGGATCTCCCCGACCCAGACGTCGCCGCTCCGCGCCAACTGTCGGGCCTGCGCCGCCACCCGGGCCGCGTGGCGACGGTCGGTGCACAGGATGAGCGTTTCCAGGCCGTCCCCATCGGATGGGTGATCCAGCGCGGCGAGAAGATACGCCGCGCTGCGGACCGGACCGGACTTCGTCACGAGGACCACATCCTCTCCCGCCACGATCGGCGGCAGCGCGCGTCCGTGCGCCGTCGGAGGCCGTTCCCAGCCGGCTTCGGCCGCCGCGGCTCGAAGCCCCGCGGAACGCACCACGCCCTCGTACGATTTCGCGGCCTCGGGTTCGGCGCCGGCCCGGGGCCGTTTCGGGATCGGAGGGCCGGCGCGTGCCTTCGGCTTCGGAGCGTCGGCGCGGCCTCCCGGCTTCACGACACCGGAGCCCGCTTCCCGTTCGCGCGCGGCACGGCCGGCCCTGACGAGCAGTATCACGACGACGAAGACGGCGACCAGCGCGATCGCCCACGAGTACTCCGGCACGTTGGGTTCTTTCTCCGGTCCGCGGTCGAAAATTCAGCGCCTGATCATAGCCGCTTCCGGCGTCGCGATGCCACTCGGACGCACCGCTACTTCGCGATCCCGTCGATGCGCCAGACGTCACCCGCCGCGGTGAGCAGGTACAGCTCGCCGACCGCGTCGCGGCCGAAGGAAAGCACCCTCCCGAAGTTCGGCGTTTCCCACTCGGTCGGCGAAGCCGGTTCGGACTGCTCCGCGACGCTCCTGACGAAGCCCGAGCAGAAGTCCGAGAAGAAATACAGCCCCTGCAGCTCCGCGGCCGGGCCTCGATAGACGTAGCCGCCGATCACGGAGCAGCCCTCGTCGTGACCGTACTCGACGAGCGGACGGGCGAGTCCCGCCTGGTCGCACGAGGTGGCCTCGAAGCAGCTCCGCCCTTCCATCACGCTCCAGCCGTAGTTGACGGCGGCGGCGTCCAGAGGCTGCCGGTTGATTTCTTCGGCGCTGTTCTGTCCCACATCCCCGATCCAGATCCGCCCGGCCACGGAGTCGATCGAGAACCGCCACGGGTTGCGGAGCCCCCACGCCCAGATCTCGGGGCGCTCCGAACCGCCCGGCGGAAACGGATTGCCGGCCGGGATGGCGTACGGATCGGCGCCGTCCACGTCGATGCGCAGGAGCGACCCGAGGAGCGTGCCCGTGTCCTGGCCGTTGCCGTTCGGATCCCCGCTGCCGCCGCCGTCCCCGAAGGCGATGTACAGCAGGCCATCGGGCCCGAACTCGAGCATGCCGGCGTTGTGGTTGGAGAACGGCTGCGCGACCTCGAGCACCACGCTTTCGCTCTCGGGATCGGCGACGTCGGCCCCGGACCCGGCCTGGAAGCGAGCGATCCTCGATGTCCCGTCCGATCTGGTATAGTGGACATAGAAGCGGCCGTTCGAGGCATAGTCGGGGTGGAACGCCAGTCCCAGCAGGCCGCGCTCACCTCCGTCCAGGACGCGGTCGCCGATGTCCAGGAAGGGGACCGCGGCGACCTGGCCGTCGGCCAGAATCCGGATGCGGCCGGATTGCTCGACGATGAACTGGCGCCCATCGCCGGACGGCGCGGTCAAGAACACCGGGTCCGTCAGGCCGGTTGCCACCCGCACCATGCGCAGCGAGTTCGGGGTGCTGTCGGGAGGGGAGTCGGTACTGTCCGGAGGAGTATCCGTATCCGCTGGCCCGTAGGCGTCCCCGCACCCGAGTGGGGCGAGCAGCAGTACGGCCATGCCGATCGTGGTCGTCACGACGGCTCTAGAGGAAGCGACTGAAGAAGACGTAGAGGATCTCCTTGACCCGCTCGATAGGGCCGCGGGCCAGGAACGTCTCCAGGTCCAGCTCGGTCGCATCGCGCAGGTCCTCCAGGAAGCGGCGTTCGAGCGTTTCCGCCACCGACTCGTCGTGCACCAGGAGCACGACCTCATCGTTGAGCGACATGGATCGGTTGTCGAAATTCGCCGACCCCACGCCGCTCCAGATGCCGTCCACGGTGAGCGTCTTGGCGTGCACCATGTTCGGACCGTACTCGTAGATGCGCACTCCACCCCGCAAAAGCTCCTCGAAGTGCCGTCGCCCGGCGTGGTACGTGGAGTCGCTGTCGATGTCGTCCTTGGTCGACGTCAGGATCCGGACGTCCACGCCGCGCTCGACCGCCTCGACCAGGAATCTCCGGAAATCGTCGTCCGGGACGAAGTAGGCGTTGGTGATGTACAGACGGTTTCGGGCGGCGGCGATCGAGAGCGCGTGGAGACGCTCCATGTCCGTGCTGCCGATCGACGGCATGCCCGACACCAGCCCGGCGATGTGCGGGCCGTCGAGGTGTCGCGGATCGTCGGGGAAGGCGCGCTCCCCCACGATCAGCTCGCCGGTGGCCTCCGCCCAGCCGGCGGCGAACGCCGACTGGAGCTGGAGGACCGTGGGGCCCTGGAAGCGCACGCTGGTGTCCCGGACCGGGTTCTCGCCCCACCAATCGTCGTGGATGCAGAAGCCTCCGGTGTAGCCCAGAGTGCCGTCGATCACGACGGCCCGGATGTGGCTGCGCTTCTGCCACTTGTAGAGGGTGCTCATGGTCAACGGGCGGAAGATGTGCACATCGACACCCGCCTCCCTCAACTCGTCCCAGTAGCTGTCATCCATGCCGGCGGAGCCAACGCGATCGTACAGCATCAGGATGTCGACCCCGGCTCTCGCCCGCTCCCTCATCACGCTCCTGAGCTTGTCGGCCATGGCGCCGGGCTTGAGCCAGAACACGTGCCAGGTGATCAGGTCGCGCGCGGACGTCAGGTCCTGCCAGAGCCGCTCGTAGACCTCGTCGTCGTAGAGAACCTCCACGCGGTTGCCCTCGACGAGCGCGGTATTCACGTGGCTCTCGACCTGCCGGCAGAAGCGGTCCGCCGAGACGTCGGGGTCGGCGTCCTCCCCGAGCGCGCGAACGCGGCGCACCGGGTTCCCCCGCGCCATGTACAGGACCCCGGCCAGGGCGAAGAACGCGACCGTCAGGGTCAGCAGCACGACGAGGATGATCACGAGGACGCTCATCGGGGGTGGGCGGTCGCAAGCCGCGGGCCGCGATTGCCTCCGACGCAGGGCAGTCGGCCGGTGAGAGGCGGCGGCGGGACGGGGCGGAGCGCGCTCGCCTCCGGGGACGGCAAAAAGGGGGACGGGGCCTTCGCCGGCCCCGGCCCCTGTTGCCGCTTCGCACGCCCCGGGCGTCTACATACCGAGCCAGTAGTTGACCTTGATCAGGAAGATGTTGTCCGCCGCGGCGTCGAACAGTTCGCTCCGGTCGCGCCCGAAGTCGAAGTCCCCCACCCCGGCCACCGAGCTGCGGTCCTGGGTCCACACGAAGAACATCGTCGAGCCCGGCATGTACTCCCAACGGAACACGGCGTTGCCGCGCAGGGACCGGAAGTTGAAGTCGGGATCGGCGACCGAAAAGCTCTCGGCCGGACCGGCGCCGTCCGGGTCGATCACGAACCGACGGCCACTGGAAGTGTCCACCGCGTCCACCGTGCCCACGTCCTCTCCGTACACGCTCTTGGACAGCCGGCGCGGCGCGTCGAACTCCTTGAAGCGCGAGAAGTCGTTGGCGCTGAACAGCGGCTGGAGGAAGAGCTCCAGCGTCATGGTCGGCGTGAACGTCACGTTGAGGCGGGTGTTCAGCGAGAAGAACTTCTGGTCCAGGTCGGCGAACACGTAGCGCGTGCCGTAAAAGTCCTCCGCGGTCGGATCGTCCACCGCGGTAACGTACTGAGCGCTGCTCTGCGAGGTGCTGTACGACGGACTGACCGACAGGCTGACGTTGGACGCGGGCTTGAAATTGATGCCCGCGTTGAAGCTGTAGTCCCTCGAGCCCTCGTCGTTGCGCCCGTGGGAGAACTCGGTCCACCCCGAGAGAGCTTTGCGCGAGTCCGTCTCGGCGAACAACGACATGAAGTCGATTCCGGCCCGCTCCACCACGGGTCCCCCGCGCGTGAGGCGGTCGTCCAGCACCGACGGACGCGTCAGGTAGAAGCCGCTGAACCACCACCAGAAGGGAGTCCGCGTGCCCGCCCAGACCTGATATTGCCGGTCCGTGAGATCCCCGTCGAAGTTGTACTGCTGCTGCGTGCCGGCCGTGAATTCGAGGTGGCGATAGTATTTCGTCGGGGTCGTGAATTGGCGATTGACGTTGGCGTGCATCCACACGAAGTCCGTACGACTCAGGAACGCGACGTCGTTGTTCTCGAAGCCGGGGCTGCGGGTATTGAGCGACGTCTCCCAGCGCCAGTCCCCCGATTCCTTGGCGACGCGGGTGTACGTTCCGAATCCGCGCATCGACGTGAGGGTCGGATCGAAGCGGTCGCTGAACAGGCCGTTGCCGCCGTGGTCGCGGTCCGGACGCTGGAAGTAGCGCGCGCTCGACCGTTGCCGCAGAAGGATGGCCCCCTCCGACCCCGATACGTTCGTCAGCGCCGCGTTGGCCATCAGGCGATACGTGCGATCGCCCCACCACAACTGGGCGTCGACGCCGGCCCCCTCCGAGTGCGACGTCATCACTGACGCGAGATCGGGGTCATCCAGGTCGCGCGCGACGGAGGTCACGATCGCGCCGACCTGGAGATCGCCGTCCTTGAGGTCCCTCTTGACGCGCCCCACGAAGTAGTTGCTCAGCGGCTCGACCTTCGTTTTGAATCGCTCGCCGTCCGCCCCGACGACATCGGCGTCCTCGGCTCCCGTGACCGCGTTCAGAAGGCCGACCGACCACCCGCCGCCGGTCCGGCCGGTCACCTTGGCCGCGCCGAGGATGGTCGTGTTGTCGGGGACGTCGGCGTGTTCGCCGGCCTCGCGGGCGAAGTGAGCGCCGCCGGGTGAACGTCCGATCCGCCGCGTGAACACCATGCTCAGGGACGACACGTTAGAGCAGAAGAAGCAGTTCAGCCCGCCGTAGCTGAAGAGCCCCTGGCCCGCGATGAAGAACTCGCGCTTCTCCGGAAAGAACGTCTCGAAGGCGCTCAGGTTGACCACGGCCGGATCGACTTCGGCCTGCCCGAAGTCGGGATTGAGGTGGCGTTCAACGTCAGGTTGGATGTGAGCAGGTACTTCAGGTCGATGCCCGCGCGGAATTTGGCCTCGGTCTTGTCGACGAACGGATTCGCCGCGTCCACGGTGCCGTTGAGCGCGGTCGTCGAGACGGCGTAGGGGAGCAGCTCGAGCTTGTTGGTCCCCACGGCGGGCGCCTCGATGCCTTCGAGGTGGCCGTAGCGGGAGGGTCCGCCGGACTCGGTCTTCCGCCAGAACGACCAGACCTGCGATTCGTTGAGACGGTGCACGAGACGCTCGATCTGGAGGCCCCAGCGCTGGTCGACTCCCTGCGGAAAGCGAAGCTGCGAGAACGGAATCTCGAGCTCCGCGGTCCACCCCAACGAATCGACGCGCGCCCGCGCCCGCCAGACCGGATCCCAGGAGGAGTCCAACCCGGAGCCGCCGGGGCCGAACGCGTCCCCGCGCACGCCGGCGGGGTTGATGGACAGCTGCGTCTGCCCCAGGTGGTCCAGAAACGTGTCGAACGTGATCGTGAGCCGGTCGCTGTCGGGCGAGTTGTCGCGCCGGACCAGGCGCGAAACCACCCCCTCGGCGCCCATGTCGTCGAACATGCGGGCGCCGATGTAAAGCGTCTCGTCATCGTAAGCGAACCTCACTTCCGTGCGCTGCGTCACCGGTTCGCCCTCGTTCGGGTCGCGCTGGTAGAACACGTCCACCACGGGCGCCAGCGCCCAGATCGGCTCGTCCAGCCGGCCATCCAGCTCGATGGGGCCCGTGAGGCGGATCGCGCGCGCGGTGGGTGCGAGGCGCTCGTGGTTCGGGTCGCCGGCCGGGGGCGTCACCGGAGCGGCCGCCAAGCTGCTCTCGCCGTGACTCGAGTCGTGCACGGCGCTGTCCTGGGCGAGCGTGTCGGCAGGCAGCGAGAGGCCCGCGAGCAGCAGGGCCGCGTGGCGCGTTCGCGTTCGATGGAGATGGGTCATCGGTGGAGCCGGGTATTTCGGGTAACGTCCGCCGCCCGTGCGGCGGCGAGGTCCGATCCTACGATGCCCCGTATGGCCGGCAGGGTTGGTACGATCAATACGCGGCAGCGGCCGTCGGGTTTCCTTCCTCGCCGGCGGTCGCGTCCGGACGCCGTCCGCTTGTCCCCCATGTCCTCGCGCCCCATCCTCGCGGGATGGAGCTCATCGCCCACCGGGGGCTGAGCGCGCGCGCTCCCGAAAATACGCTGGCGGCTCTCCGGCTCGCCCTCGAGGAGCGTGCGGACGCGGTGGAGTGGGACGTCCAGGCGAGCGCCGACGGAATCCCGGTGCTCCTCCACGACGACACGCTGGACCGGACGACCGACGGAAGCGGCAGGGTCGACGCGCACTCTCTGATGGAGCTGCGTTCGCTCGACGCCGGCTCGTGGTTCGGCGAATCGTACGCAGGGCAGCCGGTGCCGTCCCTCGGCGAGGCGCTCGCGCTCACCGCCGGTCGCTGCGATCGGATCTACCCCGAGTTGAAGGCCGGGATGTCGACGAGCGTCGTCGCGCGGGTGGTGGACGAGATCGGAGCTTCCGGTTGGGCCACGGATACCGTGGTGCTGTCGCTCGACTGGGAGACCCTCGGCCATGTGCGGCGCCTGAGCGACCTGCGCATAGGCTTCGTGGTGGAGGCGGTCGAACGCTACGGGCGCGCCCTGTCGCTCGCCGTCGAGGATGGCAACGCGATCGTCGATCCGGACCGCCGCATCCTGCTGGAGGAGCCGGGGCTGGCGAAGCGGGCGGCGGGCGCCGGCGTCGAGCTCGCCGCCTGGACGGTGAACGACGCCGGCGAGGCGCGCCGGCTGCTGGACATGGGGGTCGAGAGCCTGACGACGGACGATGTCGCCGCCCTGCGCGCCGGGCTCGAGCGTGCGTGAAGCATCGTGGTTTTCCGTCATCGCGCTCGCCGCGGCGGTCGGGTGCGAAGGGTCCGCGCAATCGGCGCCCCCCTTCCCGAGGGCCGGGACGGCCGCGGCGGAATCGGCCTCGGCGCGGCCGGCGCCCGCTTCCTGCGGTCCCGTGCACGTGGTGGTGCTCGGGTCGTCGAGCGCCGCCGGCACCGGACCGGCCGCCAGCGCCAACGCCTGGGTCGAACGGTATCGGCGGCACCTGGACGCGGCAAGCGCCGGCCATGCCCTCACGAACCTGGCGCGGGGCGGCTACAACACCTACCGCATCCTGCCGCTGGGCTTTGGCGGCCCGGAGGACCACATGCAGCCGGACCCGGCGCGAAACATCGAGCGGGCGCTCGCCGTTTCGGACGCGATCATCATCAGCCTGCCCTCCAACGACGCCAACCTCGGCTTCGACGTCGCCACCCAGCTGGCCAACTACGATACCGTCCTCGCGCGCGCGGACGGCGCCGGCGCGGAGGTGTGGGTGACCACCACGCAGCCGCGCAACTTCGACGCCGCCAGGCGCGCGACCCTCCGGGCCATGCGGGACTCCACGATGGCGCGTTTCCGGGACCGGGCGATCGACTTCTACACGGGCCTTGCCAGGCCCGACGGCACGATCTCCTCGTTGTACGATGCCGGCGACGGGATCCACCTCAACGACGCTGGCCACGCGATCCTGTTCGCGCGCGTGGCCGACGCGCGCATCCCGGAAACGGCATCGTGCGGCGCTCAGGGCGCGACTCGATCTCCGTGACGTGACGGATACGACGCGGTTCATCTATTCGATAAAGGACCTCCGCAAGGTGGTCCCCCCCAAGCGCGAGGTGCTGAAAGGCATCTGGCTGTCGTTCTATCCTGGCGCCAAGATCGGGGTCGTCGGTCCGAACGGCTCCGGGAAGAGCACGCTGCTGCGCATCATGGCCGGCGCGGACACCGACTTCCAGGGCGAGGCATGGGCGGCGAAGGGGACCCGCATCGAATACCTGCCTCAGGAGCCGGAGCTCGATCCCGACCTGGACGTGCGCGGCAACGTGGACCTGGCGATCGCCCAGCAGCGGTCGCTGCTGGCGCGCTACGACGAGGTCAACGCCCGCTTCGCCGAACCGCTGTCCGATGATGACATGGCGGCCCTCATCGAGGAACAGGCACGAATCCAGGACGCAATCGAGGCCGGCGGCCTGTGGGACCTCGACCGCAAGGTGGAGATCGCGATGGACGCGCTGAGGCTCCCTCCCGGGAACGCCGACGTGGCGACGCTTTCCGGAGGTGAAAGGCGCAGGGTGGCACTGTGCCGCGTACTGCTGTCCGTTCCGGACATGCTGCTCCTGGACGAGCCGACGAACCACCTGGACGCGGAATCGGTGGCGTGGCTGGAGCGGCACCTCGCGGAGTTCAAGGGCACCATCGTCGCCATCACCCACGACCGATACTTCCTCGACAACGTGGCGGAGTGGATACTCGAGCTGGATCGCGGCGCCGGCCTCCCCTACGAGGGCAATTACTCCTCGTGGCTCGAGCAGAAGCGCGAACGGCTGCGCGTGGAGGAAAAAGGCGAGTCGGCGCGCCAGCGCACGCTGCAGCGGGAACTGGACTGGGTCCGCATGGCCCCACGCGCCCGCCAGGCGAAGGGGAAGGCGCGGCTGCACGCATTCGAGGAGTTGTCGTCCCGGGACCCGGGCGAGCAGATCCGCACCGCCGAGATCCTGATTCCCCCCGGACAGCGCCTGGGAGAAGAAGTGATCGTCGCGGAAGGGTTGTCGAAGGCCTACGGCGACAAGCTCCTCTTCGACGACCTCACGTTCACTGTTCCCCGCGGCGCGCTCGTCGGGATCATCGGCCCCAATGGGGCGGGCAAGACCACGCTGTTTCGGATGCTCACCGGGCTCGAGGAGCCGGACGCGGGTTCCCTTCGGTTGGGCCCGACCGTGGAGCTCGCGTACGTGGACCAGTCGCGCGCGGCGCTGGAGGGCGAACAGACGGTGTGGCAGGAGGTCACCGGCGGACTCGAGACGATCCCGGTGGGCTCCGCGGAAATGAACAGCCGCGCATACCTTTCCGGCTTCAATTTTCGAGGTCCGGATCAGCAGAAGAAGGTCCGTGTCCTATCCGGAGGGGAACGCAACCGCGTCCACCTCGCCAAGCTGCTGCGCTCGGGGGGCAACGTCCTGCTGCTGGACGAGCCGACGAACGACCTGGACGTGGACACGCTCAGGGCGTTGGAGGACGCGATCCTGAGGTTCGCGGGAAACGCGCTGGTCATAAGCCACGACCGATGGTTCCTCGACCGCATCGCCACGCACATGCTCGTGTTCGAGGGCGACAGCCAGGTGCGCTGGATCGAGGGCAACTATCACGACTACGAGGACGACCGGAGGCGGCGGCTGGGACCCGAGGCGGAACAACCCCACCGTATTCGATATCGGAAGCTGACGGTCGGATGACGGAATCCGCCGCCGCGTCGGAGTCGGCCGTCGAGGGACTCGCGGCGCGCACGAACCCTGGCTGCGGTCTCCTGCCGGCGCTACGTTGGGAGCGGTCACTCTCCCCGGATTGACCACAACCCCCTCGAGTCATGCCCGAGACGCACGGGTCGGACGCGCAGCCCCGCCCGGAGGCGAACGCCCCCGCCGGGACAGCGGACGGCGGCCGAGCCAACGACAGGCCGGCACGCGCGCGCGGGCTGTCCACGCGCGACTGGCCGATCCTGGTCAAGCTGCTCGCCATGGTGGGCGCCATCCTGGCGCTCAGTTCCGCTCTCGTCCTGATACTCGCCGAAAGGGCCGCGCACGAGGCCGACACGGTCGACAGGCTCGCCTTCCAAGAGGTGGGCGGCCTGGGCTTGATCCTCAACATCGACCGGGACGGGTATCAGGCTGCCCTGGGCCTGTCGAACGCGGCGGCGGCGATCGACGATAGTGCGCGATCCGAATGGCTCGCCTTCTACGACGAGAACATCGAGCAGACGGCGACGCGCCTCGGCGACTACCTCGCCATCGGCGGCCTGGCGCAGGACCGGCGCGCGGTGGCCGGACGGGCGCTCGAGGCTCGCGACGCGATGGCGCGCGCGGGCGGCGATGCCCGCGCCCTGATCGCCGAGCGCGCGGACGACGCCGCGATCCGCTCGGCCCTGGAGCGCACGCAGGCCGCCCTCGACGACTTCCGCATACACATCGACGAGCTCGAGCAGGACCACGACGCCCGGAGCAGCGGGCTCGGGATGACCGTCCAGCGGGACATCGACCGGACGCGCCTCATCGCGTGGCTCGGCCTCGTCGTCGTGATCCTGATCGGGTCCGCGCTCGCGTGGCTGGTCACCCGCCAGATCACGCGGCTCCTGGTGCTGGCGGTGCGCAAGACCGAGAGCCTCGCGCGCGGCGACCTGACCGTGGCACAAATCGATGGGGAAGGCGTCAGCGACATCGATCGTCGGGATGAGGTCGGCCGTCTCGTGCAGTCCTTCAACGCCATGCTCACCGGCTTCCGCGATGTGATCTCGCGCATCCGCTCGGTCAGCGACGACGTCGCCGACAACGCGGGCCAGATCGCCAGCGTCGCGCACGAATCCGCGAGCGCGGTGGTGGAGCTGGACGCGGCGATCGAGCAGATCGCTCAGGCCGCGCACCAGCAGGCCGCCCGCAGCCAGGAGGTGGCCGGGGTCGTCAGGGACATCTCCGCCTCGACCGCCGAAGTGGCATTGGCCGCCGACGCGCTCGCGACATCGGCGGAGGCGAGCGTCGCGGTCGCGCGCGAGGGCAGCGAGACGGTGGCCGCCGCGGTTCGTGGCATTCAAAGCGTCGGCGAGCGCGTCGGACAGACCGCGCGCGCCGTGGAGACGCTGCAGGAGCATTCCGGCCGTATCGAGTCGATCGTGGAGACGATCCTCGAAATCGCCAAGCAGACGAATCTCCTGGCGATCAACGCGTCCATCGTGGCGGCACGAGCGGGAGAGGAAGGGCGCGCGTTCGGGGTCGTCGCCGGCGAGATCCGGAAGCTCGCCGAGCGGGCGTCGGCGGCTGCGGAGCAGATCGCCGCCCTCGTAGCCAACATCCGCGAGGGCGTCGCGGAATCGGTGGGCGCCATGCGCGACGAGGCCGGACAGGTCGAGGCGGCCGTGCTAGAGGCCGGTCGGTCGGCAGAGGCCCTGCGGCGCATCGTCGCCTCGCTCGAGGCGACGAACCGGCAGGCCCAGGCGATCTCCGGGCGCGCTCGCGATATCGACGGCGCGGTGTCGCGGGGCCGCGCCGCGGTGGACGAGCTCGCGAGCGGAGCGGAGGAAGAGGCCGCGACGGCCGAGGAGATGGCCGCGCAGAGCGCGCAGGTCGGGGCCGCGGTCCGTCGACTCGTCGCGGAGGACGGCGCGGGGGGCAACGGAGATCGGGTGGCCTCCGTGCGCGCGCTCGAAAGGACCGCGCTGGACCTCAAGGAGTTGGTGGGACGGTTCCGCGTGTGACGACCGTCCGTCGGGGCGCCCGCGTGCGACCCGGCGTGAGGACGACGAACGGGGGAAGCGCCAGGCGCCTCCCCCGTTCGCTACGCCGGGCGGATGTGACCGGTCAGGCCGCGATCACGCCGCTGATCGGCGCGAACAGCTTCTCCGCGAACAGCAGCACCTCCGTGACCGCGTCCACGATGGCGACCAGCGCCTGGACCTCCGCGGCGGTCAGCTCGCCGCCGTCGGGACGGGTGAATGCCGGGGCGACCGCCGGCCCCGACACCAGGATCGCGACGACTCCGTTGAAGGTGATCTCCCCGTCCAGCGTTCCCGTCGCGCTCTCGGTCACGCTCAGCGCGACGACGTCCCCACCGCCGGACAGGGTCATCGTGGCGACCAGCCCGGACGTCTCTTCCGTTTCCGCGTCGAACGACGTCGTCGCGTCGAACGCGAGCGACACTCCCGAGCTCGCGACGATGAAGTCGTAATCGACGGTGAAGGAACCCGTGCCCGACTCCTCGAACTCGAGGGTCTGGTCGAGGACGAAGTTCAACGTCTCCATCCCGTCCGATACGAACCCGCTGGCGAACAGGGTGGCCGCGGCGGCGGTCTCCGTGACTATGAAGGACACGTCGATGAAGTAGTCGACCCGCGCGACCTCGGTCTCGCCGGTCGTGTCGATCAGCAGGAGACCCAGGCGGGAAGACGCGGGGCTGCTCTCGTCGGTCAGGTCCAGGTAACCCACCTCGACGAGCGGCTCGACCGGCTGGCGCGTAATCGGACTGATCGCGTATACGACGAATCGGACGCCGTCGATCGGAGCCCCGGTAATGGTGTCATCGACGACGTACCCGCTGCCACCCCACACGAACGTCTTGCCGAGGAGGTTGCTGGGGAAGATCGGCTCGGCCGCCGGCGAAGCGCTCGTGTACAGGGCGGGCAGAAGGCGCGCCGCGGCCAGCTCGACCTTCGCGGCGCCGAGGTCGCCGAAGCTGGCGATGCCGCCGGACCCGGGACGCAGGCTCGCCACGGCGGGCATCGCGGCGGTGGCGCCGGCGGCGGTCGCGAGGCCTTCGCCAGCCAGCAGCAGCGTGACGGTGATGTCGTCATCCACCGCGTTCAGAACGGCGTCCACGTCCGCGGCCGTGGCTTCCTCGTCGAAGTCGTCCAGCGGCCCCATGCCGTCGTCCGACTCGCACCCGACCATCATACCCGACAGCAGCAGCGTTGCGAGGGCGAACGAACGGACGCTCGTGCCCCCACGGGAGTTCTTGCACATGGCTCGTCCCGGAATGCAGGTGACCGAAGTGTCGGGGAGGGGCTCTCAACCTACCGCCTAAGCGCGGCGCGGGAAAGGAAATTTCCGGCGCACCGTGCCCGGTCGTCATGACGGGCGCAATACGCCCCGCGCCGTCACAGCGGCGCGGGGCCGAGCCGACGCCGTCCGCCGCGCGTCCCGCTAGTCGCGGTCGCTCCTCACAACGAACGAGATCTTGGTGGTCACGCGATAGCCGCTGACGCTGGCTCCGTCGACGATGGCCTTGATGCTCGAGACCCACACCTCCTTGATATCGTTCACGGTCTCGGACGCCTCGCGGACCGCGGACTCCACCGCTTCCTCGATCGATCCACTGGTGTCGGAAATGATCTCGATGACTTTCACTACTGACATACGACCCTCCGGGCCTTGAGTGTTCGACTTCTTCCGAGTCCGGCCGACGCAAGATGGGTGCGCGGCGCGTCCCCACCTCCGCCCCTTCCGGGCGCCGAGTTCCTACCGATTCTGACGCCCGACGCCCTCCCGCTCGCCCTGCCGGATGTAGACCAACCGGTAGCGCAGCGGCTCCGCGAGCTGGTCGCTTTCGATCCGGACTCGAAGATCGAGCGTACGGCCGTCCGGTGAAAGCACGTAGCGATTGTAGCGCGCACCGTACGGGCCCTGAAAGGTCTGAAGCAGATCGGCGCCGTCCCAGGAGGCCGTGACGTCGACGGGGTCCCCGGCCTTCCATTCCCAGCCTCGGAGACCGCCGCGCCATGGGATGGTGAGGTCGTGCACCTCCGTGCGCACCCGTAGCGCCTCGGGCCCGGGCTCGATCGCCACCCACACGGCCGGCCTGGTCGTCGCGCGCAGCCTGCCGCGCGCGAACGGGCGCTTGTACCAGGGGAGCAGCCCGACCCCCCGGTCGATGATCCCCTCGAGGCCGTCCCCGGCGAGGCTGTCCAGCAGGAACACCCCCTCGATCGGAACGGCCGGGGGCGCGCGCCGAAGCCCCGGTGCCACCTCGCTCGTATCCTGCTGCGCCGTCGCCGGCGCCGAAAGGAACGTCAGGGCGAACAGGCAAGCGCCCGCCCCGGCGCGTGCACCGAGCGTCACAGCCGGTCCAAAAGGAAGTCGGGGGTCCAGTTCGCGAACATCGCCGATAGGACGGTGAACTGTCCCGTCAGCAGGAGCAGGCCGACCGCAATGAGCATGGCGCCGGCGACCCGGTTGACCCAGGGCAGCCAGCCGCGAAAACGCGCGAACACGACGAGAAACCTGTCGAGGGCGAGCGTCGCGAGCACGAACGGGATCGCCAGGCCGGCGGAGTACGTCGCCAGCAGGGCCGTCCCCTGCCCCACCGAGGACGTGGCAGCCGCGAGCGTCAGGATCCCGCCGAGGACCGGACCGATGCACGGCGTCCACCCCGCCCCGAAGGCCACACCCACCAGCACGGTCCCGGCATAGCCGGCGGGCCTGTCGGCCATGTGAACTCGCCAGTCCCGGCTCATCCCGGGCAGACGGAGCAGTCCCAGGAGCACGAGCCCGAAGAGCACGAGGAGACCGCCGCCGATCCGCTCGATCCAGGGCGAGGAGCGGTGGAAGGCCGAGCCCAACGCCGTAGCCGACGCGCCCAAGGCGATGAAGACCGCGCTGAAGCCGAGCACGAAAAGGGCGCCGTGCAGGAACAGTCGGCCCCGATCGTGCGCCGTCCGCCCCGAAGTATCCGTCAGCTCGTCCAGGCCCATCCCCGTGATGAACGACGCGTAACTGGGGATGAGCGGGAGTACGCACGGCGACAGGAAGCTCAGCAGGCCCGCGAGGAACGCGACGGCGAATCCGACGTTCTGTCCCTCCATCAACGGCGGCGCTCCGTCACCCCCGCTTCGCCGCCAGCCGCGCCGAGCGCTTCCCGGACGCGAGCGAGGGTGGACACATCCGTCGGATCGAACGTGCCTATCCAGCGCGCGGCGACGACTCCGTCCCGACCGATCAGGAAGCTTTCGGGGACCCCGATCGTGCGGTAGGCGCGGGTGACCCGCTCGTCGGGATCGTGGAGGATCGTAAACGTCACGCCCAGGTCGTCGACGAAGGTCCGGATCGCGCGCTCGGCGCCGCGTGCGTCGATGCTGACTCCAACTACGCGCAGGCCGTCGGCCCGGAACCCGTCCTCGAGGGCTTGCAGGCCGGGCATCTCACGGCGACACGGCGCGCACCACGTCGCCCACACGTTGAGAAGGACGACCTCGCCGCGGAAATCCGCCAACGCCACCGTGTCCCCCGCGAGGTCGGGCGCCGCGTAGGCCGGCGCTTCGTCCCCGACCGCCACGCGCCGGAATTCGTTGGCGTCGGCCGAACAGGCCGCGAGGGTGGCGCACGCCGCGAGCGTCGCCGCGGCCGCACCGGCCCAAGGGAACGGGCGCGGCGCACGCGATCCGTACCCGGGCAACCTGTGGGTCTCCATCGTCGAGCTCCGGTAGCGCGAAAGTGCGTCGTGCCAATACCGGGGCTCGGTCCGGCGGTTCCGCGCGGCTACCGGTTCAGCAGCCGCGAGACCCGTGCGTAGTAGATCTCCGAGTCGATCCCGCTCATGGTCTCCTCGAACGCGTCTCGCAGCGGACCTTCCAGTCGCACGCGCTCCGCGACCGCTGTCAGCGTCTCCGCGAGGTAGTGGTCGGAGTCGATCGCGCGCGCCGCGACGAGGACGGTGGCCACCTGCTCGGGGTCGTCGGCGCCCGCGTCCAGCAGCGCGCGCAGGATCTGCGTCCGGTAGTGGTCCGAGTCGATCTCCGAAACGGCGCGCACGAAGGCGCGCTGAACCTCGCGGCCGGGCGCACCCAGGGACGCGACTCGGACCATGACCTCCGCCGCGTAGTGGTCGGAGTCCATCGCGTCCGCGGTCGCCACCGCGACGGCCTCCGCCACTCCCTCGCCACCCCGGTCCAGGAGCGCGTTGAGCACCTCGGACCGGTAGTGGTCGGAGTCCATGCTGTGGGCGACGCGGACGTAGGCGTCCCGCTCTCCCGCGTCGAGCGCGTAGCTCCGGGCGGCGCCGGTAAGGATCGACGCCTTGTAGTGGTCAGAGTCGATGCGCTCGACCGCGTCCAGCAGCGTAGCGAGCGTGCGGGGCCCCAGCGCACCGCCGTCCAGGGCGCGCTCGGTGACCTCGGCCTTGTAGTGGTCGGAGTCCATGGCCGCGATGGTGCCCAGGAGTGCGTCCCGGGAACCGGGGGTCAGGGAACCCTCTCCGGCCAGATCGCCGGCCACCGTCGCGAGGTAGTGGTCGGACTCGATTTGACTCGTCGCGAGCCGCAAAGCACGCTCCACGTGCGCGCCGTCCAACTCCGCCTGGTCGGCCAGTTCGCCGAAATACACGGACCGTACCCAGTCCCCGCCGAGCAGGGGAACCTCGTCCAGGACCGCGTCGGGTCCCCCATCGCGCAGGAGGCCGGCGACGCGTTGCTCCGCGCCGAAGGCGGTGTGCCGCGCCAGCTGCAGCACGATGGCGGCGAACCAGCGGCGCGCGTCGGCGTCGAAGGGCGCCGAGCGTCCGCTCAGGCGGAACGTGTATACCGGGGCGCCGTCCCGGGCGGGCGCCGCCTCCAGTTCCCGGCGCACGCCCCCATCGTCCTCCCGCAGGAGGAAACGAGCGCCCGGGCCCATGTAGTCGATTCCGTCCAGCTCACGGGTGAAACGAACGTCGCCCTCCAGGCGCAGGTCCAGCTCGCAGTCGCCCGATTCCCATTTGAGGCGGTGCCTCTCGTCGTTGACGTTGTGCGTCCTCGAACCGTGCCAGTCACCTTCCCAGCAGCGGGAGGGGTGCGAGCCCGTGTCGAGATCCCCGTGCGTGAGCTGGTCGCGGCCGCGCGTGCTCGGCGCCCGATCGGCGGCATCCGCAAGCGCAGCCGGCGCTTCGACGGCGCCGCCTTCGGCCGCGGCGTCGAGCCTCGCGCCGGACTCCACGCGCGCGTCCGTCGGAGCTGCGGCGGCGAGAGGCGCGACGACGAGCGCCGAGACGCACGCTCCGACGAATACCGATGCCCGGCGCACGGGCGCGCGCCTGCGCCGGTCGTCGAGCAGCGCCTGCACGCGCGCGCTCAACTGCGACGGGCGAGCCATCGGCAGCGCGGGCCCGGCCGCGGGCGCGCGCATCGTGCGCGCGACCCCGACGAGCTCGGCGGCGTAGTCGCTCGGGCGTGTCGCGTCGGCGATCGCTTCGTCGTCGCACGCGAGCTCCCGCTCGGCGCGCAGCCGGCCCGCGGCGTGCCACGCGAACGGGTTGTACCAGTGGAGCGCGCAGACGACGGCGGCGAGCCACTGTGACAGCGGGTCGCGGCGGCGGACGTGCGCGATCTCGTGGCGGAGCACGGCGCGCACTCGCCCGGGGTGCCAGCCGGCGAACGCCGCGGGAAGGGCGATGGTTGGACGCAAGACCCCCCACGCCATGGGCATGAGATCCTCGGGACCACGCAGCAGCCGCGGAGCCGGGATGCCCGCCTCGCGCGCCAGGCGGTTCACCTGCGCCAGGACCGGCCCGCCCTCGATCGGCGTGCACCGTCGTTCGAGCCGTCGGACCGCCCGCAGGCCGAGCCAGTTCCTGCCCAGGACCGCCAGCACGCCGGCGCCCCAGAGCGCCACGAGCAGGCCGGCCCACGGAAGGGCCCCCTCTAGGCCAGCTTCGTGGCCGGTGCGCGCGGGGTCGTCGGGCGAACCGGTCGCGGCCACGGCGCCGCCCCCGGCCGGTCCCGACACGGGTCGCGCATCTTCCCCGCCGCTCGAGGCCGCCACCTCGGCGGGTCTCCCGCCGGACGCCGCGGCGTCACGCGGGCGGTCGGTCAGGACGCCCCCGGCGCGTTCCGGGTCGATCTCGGCGTTACCGGCGCCCACCGGAGCGGACGCGTCGGCTTGCGGAGCCGTGGCCTCGCCCCGATCACGGACGCTCTCCGCACCGCCGTCGCTAGCGACCCCCCGGGAGAGCAGGACGGCGCCGGGCGGCGACCAGCCCGGCAGGCCCGCCTTCAGAACCGGCAGGGCGGCGACCGACGCGAGGGCCAGCGTCCAGAGCATGTGTCGGAACGCGGCGGAGGAACCCCGGAGCGTGGCGATTACCGCGGTGGCCGCCGCGAGAATGAGGACGCTCTTCAAGGCCACATCGGCCAGGAACGCGAAGCCCGTCATCCTCCCCTCCTCCGAGCCTCGTCGATCATGCACGCCAGCCGATCGAGTTCGTCTTCGTTCATGTCCAGCGACTCCATGTCGAGGATGGCGGCGACGGTGCGCGCCGGGGAATCATCGAAGAACGTGCTGACCATACGCTTCAGCGCGGAGCGACTGGCCTCATCGCGTGGAACGATGGGGCGGTAGATGTAGCGCCCCCCCTCCTCGACGTGGGCGAGGTGACCCTTTCGCTCGAGCTTGGCCAGCATCGCCCGTACCGCCGAATAGCCGGGCGGATCGGGGAGTCCTTCCCGCACGTCGGCGGCCGATGCGGCTCTCCGGCGATAGAGGACATCCATGATCTGCCGCTCGCGGCGGGATAGTGTGGAGTGGTTGGCCATGGTTCCGGGCGCGTGGATCGATGTAGAGGGCAGGCGCGGCCCAAATGCTACGTTCGTAGCACTCTGATGCTACGATTGTAGCACTGCCATCGGCCGCCGTCAACGCCGGCGTCTCGGCGCCACGGGCAGCTCGCGCTCAGGGGTCTCAAGGATCCAGCACGATGATCTCGACGCGCCGGTTCGAGGCGCGCCCGGAGGGGGTCTCGTTGTCGGTCAGCGGGCGGCCCTCGCCGTAACCGACCGCGGAGACGCGGTGGGCGTCCACGCCGTACGCCACCAGGGCTGCCTTCACCGCCGCCGCGCGGTGCTCGCTGAGCACCCGGTTGGCCTCCTCGGCGCCGACCGAGTCGGTGTGCCCCTCCACCAGGATGGTCCGGTCCGGATACGCGCCCAGGATCTCCGCGATGCGGCCTAATTCGCCGCGCGCCTGATCGGTCAGGCTCGGCTGGCCGCTGGCGAACACGCCGCTGCCGAGGGTCACCACGAGCCCTCTTTCCGTTTCCGTGACGCCCGCGATGTTCACGAGGACCCTGTCCAGGTCGCGCAACGCCTCGCCCAGGCGGGGCGGTCCCTGGCCGCGGCGTTCCTCTAGCTCCCGCCGCGCCGCCTCCGCTTCCGCCCCGCTGCGCATGTCGCGCGCGGCGCGCGCCTCCTGCTCGGCTCGCAGTCGCTCTTCGTCCCGCGCGCGGGCCCTGGCGTCCGCCCCTTCTTCGCGGTCGGCGAAGCCGACGGGCTCGGGAACCGGCTCGGGCGCGGAAACGTAGGCGCCGGTCCCCAGGATCATGTACCGGATCCCGGCTTCGAAGGCCCAGTGATTGAGGTTGGGGACGAACGTACGGCGGACCTCCGCCACGAGCGACGCGCGCGCCTGTCGATCCAGCGCGCGGCGGACGCCGGCGCCCAGCGTGAATCCCGCGTAGACCCCATCGAGCAGACCCTCGGTCGTGGGATCCTCGGGCACGCTCGCCCGGACCGTCTGGAGGGACACCGCGGCCAGGGCGGATGCGGCCGTTCGGCTGGCAGTGAATGCGTCCGCGCGCAAGCCCGCACGCACCGCGAACGCGCTGGCGTCGCCGCGCGTGGCATCCCCCGACTTGATATCCGTACGAAAATGATGGACGCCCGCGATGGTTCTCACCCACGGCCGGCCCAGGTACCCCAGGTCCACGTCCGCCGAGAGGGAACGCCCGATGGAGAGTTCGTCCGCGCGGAGGTCGCGCGGGGTCGCGCTGCCGAGCCGGATTTCCGCCCCTCCCGCGCCCGGAAAACGCTGCCCGAGGGCCGGGGCCGGCGCGGTCATCGTAGCGACGGCACCGCACAGTGCCGCCCACCAACACATTCGCCTCACGATTGCCTCCAACCCGGTGGCTCGATGAACATCAGGAGCCGGAACGCCCGGGCTGGGGCTCGGGCTCCGCCGCGTCTGAGCTGCCCGCGTCGGGGCCAGGCGCGTCCTCCGGGGAGGTCGTCATTGCGCCCCCGTACTGGCGGCCCAGCGGCTCCATTGCGGTGAAGTAACGGGTGTACATGATCGCCAGCCGGCTGCGCACTTCCGGTACCGCGCGGGACAGCAACGTGATCACTTCATCGCGCCCGCCCGAAAGGTCCGCGATCACCGCGGACTGCGCCGCGTCGGGCACGCGACCCTGCAGGCGGTCCAATCCCACGTAGAACACCGAGGTCAGCTGACGGGCGCGTTCGTAGTTGCCGCGATCGACCTCGGCGAGCGCGGCTCCCAGCGTCGACTGGAGGCGCGAGATCTCGAGGTCGTAGCGCACTCCCTCCAGCTCCGTGGACAGGTCGCGCGCCTTCTGCCACTGGGGAAGGAACCCTGTCGCGAAACCGACCGCGAACGCCGCGATCGCGATCAGGACCGTGCGCACGACGTCGCGGCCACTCCCGCGCCGCGCGGGCGCTCGCTCGACGTGGGAGGGTGGCCGATGTTCCTGCGGCGCGTCGGCCGGGGGGGCGTGGCCGGATCCGGACGTCTCCGGCGTCGACGCACCGAACTCATCGCGCTCGTCCATCGCAACCTCGCTATCGTTCTGGCTGTACCCCTGGATCGCCCCGCGGTTGGCGACGCTGACTCCGGGGCCGTATTGCTTTGAAAGAAACATACCACTGGATCCTGGATGAATCAGAGACAGCCCGCGGGCAGCGCCCCCGTCCTCACGCAGGGGGGCCACGGATTCGGCACCGCGCCGGTGTTCCTCGCGAGCATCAGCACGATCCTGGGCGCGATCATGTTCCTGCGCTTCGGATACGCGGTGGGGAACGTGGGCCTGATCGGGGCGTTCGCGATCATCGTGATCGGGCACCTGGTCACCATACCGACGGCGCTGGCGATCGCCGAGATCGCGACCAACCGGAAGGTCGAGGGCGGAGGCGAGTATTTCATCATCTCCCGCTCCTTCGGGGTTTCGATCGGCGGCGCGATCGGCATCGCGCTGTTCCTGTCCCAAGCGATCTCAGTGGCTTTCTACATGATCGCCTTCGCGGAGGCGTTCCGGCCGTTGACGGGCGTGATCGAGGGGTCGCTCGGCATCGGTTTCGACCCGCGATTCGTTTCGGTGCCGGCCACCGTGGCGCTGGTCGCGCTGATGCTGACGCGTGGCGCGAACCTCGGCGTCAAGGCGCTGTACGTCGTCGTCGCGATCCTGGCGGCGTCGCTCATCCTCTTCTTCCTCGGTTCACCGGTCGTGGGCGCGGAGTCGGCCGGGCTTCTGGAGCGCGTGGCGTCCCCCGACGACTTCATGCTCGTGTTCGCGATCTGCTTCCCGGCGTTCACGGGAATGACCGCGGGGGTGGGGCTGTCCGGCGACCTGGCGAACCCCAGCCGGTCGATCCCGCTGGGGATCATTTCGGCGACGGTCGTCGGCATGATCGTGTACGTCGCGCTGGTCGTGAAGCTCGCGAGTTCGGCGCCGCCGTCGGTGCTGGCGTCCGACCCGCTGGTCATGAGCCAGATAGCGCTCTGGGGTCCGATCATCCCGATCGGCCTGGCCGCCGCGACGCTGTCGTCCGCCGTCGGATCCATCCTCGTTGCGCCGCGCACCCTGCAGGCGATCTCCGCCGATCGGGTCGTCCCTCTCCAGCGCGCAAATCGCTACCTGGCCGAGGGCGATGGGGCGACCAACGAGCCTCGCAACGCCACCATCGTCACGGCGATCATCGCGTTCGTCGTGGTCCTGCTCGGTTCTGTCGACCTCGTCGCTCGCGTGGTTTCGATGTTCTTCATGGTCACCTACGGCGCGCTGTGCGCGATCAGCTTCCTCGAGCACTTCGCGGCCCGCCCGGGCTACCGGCCCGTCTTCCGCTCCAAGTGGTGGCTGAGCCTTCTGGGCGCGGTGATGTGCCTGCTGCTCATGATCCAGATGGACCTGCTGTTCGCGCTGCTGGCCCTGTTCGTCATGTCCGGGCTGTATTTCGTGATCCGGTCCGCGCGGGGCGCTTCCGGCGACGACCTGGGCGCGATCTTCCACGGCGTCATGACGCAGACGTCCCGCTACCTCCAGGTACGCATTCAGAGTTTCCAGGGAGGGGACTGGCGCCCGAGCGTCATCATGATCACCCCGCGCACGTTCGATCGATCGGCGCCCTTCCGGTTTCTTACCTGGCTGGGCAGCCGCTACGGCTTCGGGACCTACCTCCATTACATCCCCGGCTACCTGAATCCCGCTACGGTCGCCGAGGCGCGCGCGGTCCTCCCGCGTCTGTTGGAGTCCGCGCAGAAGAAGTCGAGCGCGGTGTACGTGGACACGATCATCAGCCCGTCGATGGGTTCCGCGCTCGCGCAGAGCCTCCAGGTCCCGGGGGTTTCGGGAATGGAGAACAACACGGTCATGTTCGAGTTCTCCGTGCACGACGACCGGGGCGTCGTGGAGGAGGTAACGCGGGCGTGCGAGCTCGCCAGTCCGACCGGCATGAACCGCGTCGTTCTCAGGCACGGGGATCACTTCTTCGGGGACCGCCACGACCTGCACGTCTGGCTCACGTGGAACGACTACGGGAACGCCGCCCTGATGATCCTGACCAGCTACATCCTGCTGGGGCACGACGACTGGCGGCACGGCAAAATGTCGATCTTCGCCGCCGTACCCCGGGATGAGGTGGGGGCGCAGACCGAGCGACTGCAGGGGATGATCCAAGACGGCCGCATCCCGGTCAGCCGAAAGAACCTCCGGATTCTCCCGACCGGCGCCGGCGTCGACTTCCGCTCGCTCGTCGAGCGCCGGTCCTCCACCGCCGACCTGGTCGTGGTGGGGTTCACGGAGCAGCGCCTGCGCGAGACGGGCGCGGACACCTTCCTGCGCTTCCCGTCCCTGCGCGACGTGGCGTTCGTTTCGGCGGAGCAGCGGGTCGAGATCGAGTAGCGAGCCGGGGCGCGGCGGGGGCCTGTCCACCCGTCGGCTCATTCGGGGTCGGCCGCGGCAGATTGGATCGGACCCGCTGAAACCCCTTCCGGTCGCGGGCCGTAGGGCAGCCCAGTCCCGGAGGTGGTCGGTGCGGAGCGCAGCCGCGCGACGCCACGACCGCGGCTCCCGAACCCAGTCACCGGCCCCGATCGTCATGGACTCCATCGGCAACGACATCCGCTTCGCCGCACGGCTTCTCGCGAAGAACCCGGGTTCTTCCCTTCTGGCGGTGGTGGCGCTCGCGCTCGGCATCGGCCTCACCACGATGATGTTCAGCATCGTCTACGGAGCGCTGCTCAAGGGCCTGCCGTTCGACGCGCCCGCGCGGATCCTGCACGTGGAGCGCGCGAACCCCTCCGAGGAAATCGAGAGCATGGGCGTGCCGATCCACGACTACCTCGACTGGAAGGAACAACAGTCCAGCTTCACCCATCTCGCGGCGTTCTACAGCGGAACCGTCAACATGGCCGGAAGCGAAAGCCCCGAGCGCTTCGACGGCGCGTTCATCAGCGCCAACGGGTTCAGCATGCTGGGCGTGCAGCCGGCCCTCGGACGACTGTTCCGGGAGGGCGAGGACGCGCCCACAGCGGAGCCCGTGATCCTGATCGGTTACGAGGTCTGGCGCGACCGCTACGCGTCCGACCCCAACGTGATCGGCCGCGTCGAGACCGTGAACGGCGAGCCGACCACGATCGTCGGTGTGATGCCGGAGGGCTTCCGCTTCCCGGTCGCGGAGGACGTATGGGTGCCGCTGCGCATGGACGCCCTGGAGCTGGAGCGCGGCGATGGCAACTGGCTGGAGGTCTTCGGCCGCCTCCGCGACGGCGTCTCCCCGGACCAGGCGTTGGCCGAGTTCCAGGGCATCGCCGCGCGCATCGCGTCCGCCTACCCGGAGACGAACGAAGGCGTGGTCCCGCTGATCAAGCCGTACACCGAAGAGTTCATCGGACAGGAACCCGTGCTCATGCTGTACACGATGCTCTTCGCGGTCTTCCTCGTCCTCCTGATCGCGTGCATCAACGTCGCGAACCTGCTCATCAGCCGCGCGGCGCAACGTAGCAAGGAGGTGGGAATCCGCTCGGCGATAGGCGCCACGCGGCGGCGCATCATCATCCAGTTCCTGGCCGAAGCCGGCGTGCTCGCCTTCGTCGGCGCGGCGATCGGCGTGGCCATCGCGGCGATCGGGATCCGTGGGTTCAACGCGGCCATCGCGCCGACGGACCCTCCGTTCTGGATTCAGATCGGGCTGGATCCGCAGGTGCTCGCATTCGTCGTGGGCCTGGCGGTCGTGGCCACGGTCGTGGCAGGGATCATTCCGGCGGTGCAGGCGTCGCGGGCGAACGTGAACGAGATCCTGAAGGACGAGACGCGCGGCAGCTCCAGCTTCCGCATGGGTTGGGTCAACAAGGCGCTGGTCGGAGGGGAGATCGCGCTGTCCGTGGCGCTGCTCATCGGCGCCGGGCTCATGGTGAAGAGCATCGCGCAGCTGCGGAACATCGAGTATCCGTTCGCCGCCGACAACGTGTTCACCGCCCGCATCGGCCTGTTCGACGCCGACTATCCGGAGGAGGCGGACCGGGTTCGCTTCTACCAGGAGGTGCAGCCGCGCGTCGCGGCGATCCCCGGAGTGGAGGCGGCCGCTCTGACTTCGAACCTCCCCGGCCTCTGGGCTCCCGCTCCGCGCGTGGAGATCGAGGGCCAGGCGTACGAAGCCGAGCGCGACATCCCGCAGGCGCGGCAGGCGGTGATCACGCCGGGCCACTTCGAGACCTTCGACGTGTCCCTCTTGCAGGGGCGGGACTTCACGTCCCAGGACCGCGCCGGTGGGCTCGACGTCGGCATCGTCAACCAGTCCTTCGCGGACAGGTTCTTCCCCGGCGAGGATCCGCTCGGCAAGCGATTCCGCGTGTACGCGGGCGAGGATCCGGATTCGCTGAACCCGTGGCTGAGCGTGGTCGGCGTTTCCCCCGACCTCATGATGAACGGAATCGCCGACAACGAGGATGACGCGCCGCGCGAGGGGTACTACCGTCCGCTGGCCCAGGCCAGTCAACGCTTCATGAGCATCGCCGCGCGCACCCGCGGCTCACCGAACGCGATCACGCAGGAGGTCCGCCGCGCCGTCAACGCCGTGGATCCCAACCTGCCGATCTACTTCGTCAATCCGCTGGACGAGGCGATCGACCAGAACAACTGGTTCTACCGCGTATTCGGGACCCTCTTCCTGGTGTTCGGCGCGGCGGCGCTGTTCCTGGCCTCGGTCGGGCTCTACGGTGTGGTGGCTTTCTCGGTGAGCCGGCGGACCCGCGAGCTGGGGATACGGCGCGCGCTCGGCGCCGCGAACGGCGACATCCTGGGCCTTATCATGAAGCAGGGCCTCACGCAGCTCCTGGTGGGATCGGCGATCGGGCTGGTGATCGCGTTCTTCCTCTCCAAGGGTCTCGCGATCGTGCTGTTCCGGGTGGATCCGGCGGACCCGATCATCTTCGGGTCGGTGGTCGTGCTGCTGGGGGCCGTGACGCTGCTGGCCAGCTATGTGCCGGCTCGGCGCGCGACGCTCGTGGACCCGATGGAGGCGCTGCGGTACGAGTAGGCGGCGGCGCGATCGACCCTCCTTGCCCTCGGGGCGATCCGGCCTCCTCTTGCCGGGTCGCCCCGTTTCCTTCTCGCACGACTCGGCCATGAACATCGAGACCCCATCGACGCCGTTCCCGCCGCAGAGAACCCTTTCCCTGTGCCTGTGCGCGGCGCTCGCGAGCGCCGCCTGCGCGGACTCGGAGCGGGACGCCGCGGCGGCCGACTTCGACGTGCTGATCCGCGGGGGCACGGTCTACGACGGCTCGGGCGGCCCGCCCCGGATCGCCGACGTCGGCCTGGCCGGAGACAGCATCGCCGCGGTGGGCGAGCTGTCGGGAGCGGACGCGGCTGCCGAGGTGGACGCTACCGGAATGGCGGTCGCGCCCGGCTTCATCAACGTGCTGAGCTGGGCCACGGAGTCTCTCATCGAGGACCCACGAGGGCTGGCCGACATCCACCAGGGGGTCACGCTGGAGGTGTTCGGGGAGGGGTGGTCGATGGGCCCGCTCACCAAGGAGATGCGCGCGCGCGAGCTCGAGCAGCAGGGCGACATCACCTTCGACATTCCGTGGACGACGCTGGGGGAGTACCTCGAGCACCTGGAGGCGCGCGGCGTGTCGCCCAACGTTGCGAGCTTCGTCGGGGCCACGACCGTGCGCATCCACGAACTGGGGCACGAGGACCGGGCGCCGGCGCCGGAGGAGCTCGCGCGCATGCAGGACCTCGTGCGAGCCGCCATGCGGGAAGGCGCTCTGGGCGTCGGCTCGTCGCTGATCTACGCGCCGGCTTTCTACGCCGGAACCGACGAGCTGGTCGCGCTCGCGTCGGCGGCCGGGGAGTTCGGCGGATCCTACATCACCCACATGCGCAGCGAGGGCGGGCGGCTCCTCGAGGCGGTCGACGAGACGATGGCCATCGGCCGCCGGGCCGGCGTGCCGGTCGAGATCTACCACCTGAAGGCGGCAGGGGAGTCGAACTGGCCGAAGATGGACAGCGTCATCGCCCGCATCGAGGCGGCCCGGGAGGGCGGCGGGCGGGTTCGAGCGAACATGTACACGTACGTCGCGGGCGCCACGGGCCTGGACGCCGCCATGCCACCCTGGGTCCAGGAGGGAGGCCACGAGGCCTGGGTCGAGAGGCTGCGGGACCCGGCGACCCGCGAGCGGGTGGCGCGTGAGATGCGGACGCCCGCCGACGACTGGGAGAACCTCCTGCTGATGGCCGGATCCCCGGAGCGTGTGCTCCTGGTGGGGTTCCGGCAGGACAGCCTGAAGCCGCTCACGGGCCGCTCCCTCGCCGAGGTGGCGGAGATGCGCGGCGCGTCGCCCGAGGAGACCGCGATGGACCTGGTCGTCGCCGACGACAGTCGCGTCGGGACGATCTACTTCCTGATGTCGGAGGAGAACGTGCGCAAGCAGATCGCGCTGCCCTGGGTCTCGTTCGGCTCGGACGCCGGCGCGCCCGCGCCGGAAGGCGTGTTCCTCAAGTCGAACCCCCACCCGCGCGCCTACGGCAACTTCGCGCGCCTCCTGGGCAGATACGTGCGCGAGGAGGGGGTCATCGCGCTCGAGGAGGCCGTCCGCAGGCTGACCTCGCTGCCGGCCGACAACCTGTCGCTGCGGCGGCGCGGGCGGCTCGAGCCCGGCTACTTCGCCGACATCGTGGTGTTCGATCCGGCGACGGTCGCCGACCGCGCCACGTTCGAGGAGCCGCACGCGCTCGCGGTCGGCGTGCGCGACGTCTGGGTGAACGGCGTGCGCGTCCTGCAAGACGGCGAGCACACGGGCGCGACGCCGGGGCGCGTTGTCCGGGGGCCGGGCTGGGAGGGCCGGGGGGAACGCACGGCTCCCCAGGAGGCGGCTGAAGGGAGCCCACCCGCGGGCGGCTGAACGCGCGCTTCGGCCACCGGTCCGCGGATGCCCGGAGCTTCGCGCAGCGGGCGGCGGGCGGCTCCGATCCGCCGCGCGGGCCTCAGAAGCGCAGCTCCACCCAGGTCAAGCGACCCGGTTCGACATCCACGACCCCGGCTACCTCGCGTCCGCCCGCCCGGGCGTACAGCCGATAGCTGCCCTCAGGGACGTCGCCGATCGCGAAGTGCTCCCCGTAAGCGGGGTCCGGGTGCGCGCGATCCTCGTAGGTCTCCACGAAGGAAAGGGGCGTTTCCTCCGGATACGGAGCGGACACGCCGTATATGCGCACCCCGCGAGCGGGCTCGCCATCGACGCCGAGCACGCGGCCGGCGATGACCCCCGTGCCGGAAAGCGGCTCGATCCAGAGCTGGGGGTTCACGGTATGGGGGGGAAAGCGCTCCTCCGGGTTCACCACCAGGGCCGAGTCCTCGACCTCGGTCACGTGCACCTCGAGGTGGAGGTGGTCGTTCGTCGCGCGGCCCGTGTTGCCGACGCGCGCGATGACCTGCCCGCGTCGTACCTTCTCGCCGACGGCGACGTCGAGGCTCGTGTTGTGATAGTAGACGGAGTAGACCGGCCGGTCCTCCCAGCGCCGGTCGTGCAGGATCGCAACCGTGTTGGCGCCCGCTTCCGCGGGCCCGGAAAACGCGACGATGCCTGCCCCGATCGCCCGCACGGGCGTCCCGGCCGGGTTGTTGAACTCCACGCCCTGATGCTGCTGGAAGTTGCCGCCCATGGTGGAGCCGTAGCGGTACGTGGCGTCGATATAGGGGTTGCCCTCTTCGTCCGCGATCGGCCGCCCGAACCAGATGTGGAGCGGCTCGGCCGGGTCCTCCGCCACGGCCGTCCCGCAGCCGGCGACCGCCCCTCGGTTCCGGGCCGACGAGGCGCATCGGCGCCCGCGATCCACGGGCCCCAGGAGCGGCCGATCACGAAGGGAGGCGGTGATGCCCTGGTCCGTCCCGGCGATGGTGGGCTGTCCGCCCGGCCAGTCCAGCAGCGCGAACGCGTTGCCGGCACCGTAGTGGCGCAGGACCAGCTCGCCACCGGCGAGCAGCGGCTCGTAGGTGCCGCCGTGGGTCGCCAGGACCGGAAAGCGCGGCCCGCCCACGGTGCGGTCCATCAGCATCGCTCGTACCGACGGGACGCCGCCCCCCCCGAAGGCGGAGTCCGGGATCGCGTCGAAGACGGCGCGATCGGGTTCCGCCTCGAACAGCGCGTCCTCGGTCGCGGCCCACACCGCATCGCGCTCGGCCAGTATCGCCCTGACGCGGGCGCCCGCGAGGCCCTGGGGACCTTCGGGAGTGCGCCAGGTCAGTCCTCCGTCCCGCGAGTAGGAGATGCCCTTCAGATGCCCCAGCCAGATCGTCCCGTCGGATCCGAAGTCCAACGCCAGCAGGTACTCGGTGGGCAGCGCGAGGATGCGCTCGGCACAGCGGTCGTCATACCCCTCCGCGCCTCCTGGGCCGGCCCCCTCCGCCTGCACGCACCGCCACGTCTCGCCCGCGTCCCAGCTCATGCGCAGACCGTCCGCGGTCGCCACGTACACGGTGTCGCCGTGGGCGTCCATGCCCTCGGGCGCCACGTACTGCCACTCGGGCCCGAGGTCGCGGAACCCCCAGTTGGACCACGTGCGCCCGCCGTCCTCGGAGCGGCCGAACCCGTTGCCGACCGTGCCGTACCAGACCGAACCGTCGGTGGGGAACGCGAAGGCGTTGACGAAGTCCCAGGAGATCGCCTGCGGCCCGTCGGCGGCCTCGATCGTCCGCCACGCGCGCGCGGATGGGTCGAGCGTGAGGATCCCGCGGCCGTACGTCCCCACCCAGACCCCCGCGTCGGGCGCCCGGCGGATCGCCAGGACGTGCGTCCCGACCCCCGTGGTGTCGGGCAGCGGCGGAGGAAGCGCGCGGCTCGCGGGGGCATTGCGCGCGTTCGCCGGCGGCGGTCCCGTCCGGCACGAGGCCAGGCACGAGGTCAGACAAAGCGCGGCGGCGGCGATGGACGTCGCACGATTCATGATGGTTCCCTCAGTCGTCGGTCACGGGCGGACGGCGCTGGCGCTTGCGCTCCGCGCGGCGCTTCTTGGCCGCGATCCTCCGCTCCGCGGCGGCCTTGGACGGCCGCGTCCGGCGGCGCTTCTTCCTCTCCTCCAGCGCCTCCGCCACCAGCGCGCGGAGCCTGTCCAGCGCGGCCTCCCGATTGCGATGTTGGCTCCGGCTCCGCGAGGCCACGACGCGCAGGACGCCGTCCCCGTGCAGGCGGCTGGCGAGACGGTCGAGGAGCCGGGCGCGCACCTCGTCCTCCAGCGACGGCGACGAGGCGATGTCCCAGGTCAACTCGACGCGCGTGGCGGAGGTGTTGACATGCTGCCCTCCGGGCCCGCCGGATCTGGTCGCGCGGAAGGAGAGCTCCGAGGGGCTCACGCGCGCGCCCGGACCCAGTTCGACACCATCGGACGTAGGTTCCACGCGCGCAAAATACGATCGGTCGACGGTCCCCGCGCCCGGACGCCGGATCGGCTCGGCGGGCCCCCTTTCCCGTTCGGGCGCGCGGCAGCAGCTTACGCGGCCTTGCCGACGCCCCGCGGGGCCCGGATACAGCAGCCACGAGACGACATGTCCTGGACCACGCGCGACGCGCTCGAGCTTTACAACGTGGAAGGGTGGGGCGCGGGTTTTTTCGGGGTGAACGAGGCCGGGCACGTGATCGTGCATCCCACGAGGGACCCGGCCGTCGCCATCGACCTCTTCGAGCTCGCGACCGACCTGTCGGGGCAGGGCGTGCGGCTCCCTCTGCTGCTGCGCTTCCCCGATATCCTGAAAGAGCGGATCGCCGCGCTCACGGACCGATTCGAGACCGCCAGGAACGACTTCGGCTACGAGGGCGGCTATACGCCCGTTTACCCTGTCAAGGTCAATCAGCAGCGGCGCGTGGTCCAGGAAATCGTCGCCGCGGGCGACGCGCACGGCGTCGGTCTGGAAGTGGGGAGCAAGCCGGAGCTCCTCGCCGTGCTGGCGCTGACCGAGCGCACCGGTCACCTGATCGTCTGCAACGGCTACAAGGACGAGGAGTACATCCGACTCGCCCTGATGGGGCAGCGCCTGGGCCACCAGGTCCTGGTCGTCCTCGAGAAGGTCAAGGAGGCCGATACGCTTCTGGCCGTGGCCGACGAGATGGGCGTGGAGCCGACCGCCGGCGTCCGCATCAAGCTCGCCACCGAGGGTGCCGGCCGTTGGTCCCTGTCCGCCGGCGACCGAAGCAAGTTCGGCCTCGGCTCCCCCGAACTCATGCAGGTGGTGGCGCGCTTCCGCGACGCGGGCTGCGTGGAGGCCCTGCGCATGATCCACTTCCACCTCGGGTCCCAGATCCCCGACATCCGCAACATCAAGCAGGCGATGGGCGAGGTGGCACGCTTCTACGTGGAGCTGCGCCGGCTCGGCATTCCCATCGACATCGTGGATGTGGGCGGCGGCCTGGGCGTGGATTACGACGGCTCACGGTCGACGGCGCCGGCCAGCGTCAACTACTCCCTCCAGGAGTACGCCAACGACGTCGTGTACGTGCTCGCGGAGACGTGCCGCGCGGAGGAGGTGCCCATGCCCGACCTCATCTCCGAGTCTGGCCGGGCGCTCACGGCGCACCACGCGCTGCTGCTCGTCAACGTGATCGACCGGGAGAGCTACTCCGCCGAGAGCCCGGCGCCTCCGCCCGAGGACGCGCCGCGCCAGGTGTTCGACCTCGCGGAGGCGGCCGGCGAAATCGACAGGCGCGGCGTCCGAGAGGTCTATCACGACGCGCTGTTCGCCAAGGAGCAGCTGCAGTCGCTTTTCAGCGCGGGCGTGATATCCCTGGAGCTGCGCGCGCTCGCCGAACGGCATTTCCGCGTGGCGGTCCAGGCCCTGGCGGCGCGCGCGCGCCGCAGCCCGGACGACTACGAGGACATCCTGCCGCGGCTCGAGGCGATCCTGACCGACCGCTACTTCTGCAATTTCTCGCTGTTCCAGTCGCTGCCGGACTCCTGGGCCATCGACCAGCTCTTTCCGATCGTGCCGATCCATCGCCTCGATGAGGAGCCGACGCGGCGCGGCACGCTCCAGGACGTGACGTGCGACAGCGACGGCAAGATCGATGCGTTCATCGGTGAGAGCGGGGACGGGCTGCCGCTCCACGACACGACGGACGCGCCGTACGTGCTGGGGATCTTCCTGGCCGGGGCGTATCAGGAGATCCTGGGCGACCTTCACAACCTGTTCGGAGACACCGATTCCGTGCACGTGCGCGTGGTGGGCGACGACTACGAGGTGGAGGACGTGGTGCGCGGAGACACGATGACCGAGGTGCTGCGCTACGTCGCGTTCGACTCCTCTGAGCTCGTCGCCACGTTCCGCCGCAAGGTCAAGAACGCCGATCTCGAGAAGAACGAGGCGAACGGGTTCATCGCCGACTACATCGCCGGACTGGCCGGGTACACCTACCTGACCGGACGCCTGGGCTGAGCCAGGGGCGCTGACCCGGGAGGGCTCCCCTACTGTGACACGCCGTCCACGAGCCGGGTCGCCGGTGGCGCGCCGGGCACCGGAGCGTGCTGCAGATCGTGCAGGCGCGCGTACAGGCCGCGGACGGCGATGAGGTCGTCGTGCGACCCCTCCTCGACCACCCGGCCCGCGTCCAGGACGTAGATCCGATCGGCCCCCCGGATGGTCGACAGCCGGTGAGCTATGACGAGCGTCGTGACCCCCGTTCGGCGCGCGAACAGCCCTTCCAGCGCGTCCTGGATCAGCGCCTCGGACTCGCTGTCCAGGCTCGCGGTGGCCTCGTCGAGGATGAGCAGGCGCGCGTGCCGGAGGATCGCCCGGGCGATCGCGACGCGCTGCTTCTGGCCTCCGGAGAGCTTGACTCCGCGCTCGCCTATCGGCGTGTCCCAGCCGTCGGGCAGGTCGGCGATGAAGCCGGTGGAGTTGGCCAGCTCAGCCGCGGCCTCGACGTCCGCGTCGCTGGCGTCGGGGCGCGCATAGCGCACGTTGTCGCGCACGCTGCCCGAAAACAGCGTCGGCTCCTGGGGGACGATCGCCACGGCGTTGCGAAGCGCGTCCAGGCGGTAGTCACGGACGTCCCTGCCGCCCAGGCGGATCTCGCCCTCGTCGGGATCGTACAGACGGGAGATGAGGCGGGTCAGGGTGGTCTTGCCCGAGCCGGACGGGCCCACGAAGGCCACCGTCCCACCCTCGGGCACGGTGAAGGAGACGCTTCGCAAGGCGGCGGCGTCCGTGCCCGGGTAGCGGAACTCCACGTCCTCGAACTCCAGGTCCCCACCCTCCACGGCGGCGATGTCGCCCTCGCTCTCCGGTTTCGCGTCCAGCAGCGCGGACACGCGCTCCAGCGCCGCCATGCCCGCCTGCAACTGATTGTTGAAGAGCATGACGGACATGACGGGTCCCTGCAGCATGCGCTGGTACAGGAGGAAGGCGGTCAGCTCGCCGATCGTGAGCGACCCCGCCACGACGAGCCAGCCGCCGAACAGCAGGACGGCGCCCATGCCGTACTCGGCGGTGAGCGTGATGAGCGCCTCCATCATGCCGACCTCGCGCCGGCGTGAGAGGTTGAGGGCGACGTAGGTCTCGTTCTCCTCGTCGAACCTGCCCGCTTCCAGGGGTTCGTTGGCGAAGCCCTTCACGACCTGGATGTTGGCGATCGCTTCGGTCGCCACCGCGGTCATCTCGCCGACCCGGCGGCGGACCCCGCGCGCGGCCTCCCGCAACGGCGCCTGGTAGTGGCGCGTGATGTAGGCGAGCGCCGGCGCCACCACGAGGTTCACCAGCGCCAGGCGCCAGTTCATCGCCACCAGGAGGACGTCGACCACCAGTATGCTCACGAGCTGACCCGCCAGCCGGGTCGCTCCGGCCTGGATCATCCCCTCCAGCGCGTTCACGTCCGACACGACGCGCGACGTGAGGACGCCGGACCGCTCCTCGGTGAAGCGCACGATCGGCATCGCCAGCAGGCGCCGGTACGCGCGCATCCGGATGTCGCTGATGATGCGCTGCGTGAACGCGAAGCTGAAGTACATGCCGGCGTATCCGACCAGCGCGCGCACGAGGTAGTACAGCGCGAAGGCGACGGCGAGCAGCGCGAACTGCCGCGCCGCGCCACTTGGGATGACGGTATCGAAGCCGTAGCGTATGAACTGGGGTGCGAGCGTCCCGAGCGCGGCGGAGAAGCTGATCAGGGCGGACAGCCCGAAGACCTTCCAGCGGTAGGGCGAGAGCAGCGCCCAGAGGTCGCGCAACACGTGAGCGTCGGGGCTGGGGGTGAGCGGCGCGTCCGGATCGGCGCCCGAACGGCGGCCGGTGGAGCCGTACCGCCCGCCACCTCCGAACCCGTCTCTCCCGAACCCCCCTCCCCCGGCGAGCCTCACCACGCGCGGCCTCGCCCAGGGGACGCCGCGCCAAACGGCCCGCAGAGAGTCCGCGGGTGGAGCGGACGCGTCCCTCCTTCGGCGCCTCCCCTCACCAGTCGAGGACCAGCGCGAAGATGAGGGGAGCGACGATGGACGCGTCGGATTCGATGATGTGCTTGGGCGTGTCCACGCCGAGCTTCCCCCACGTGATCTTCTCGTTCGGCACGGCCCCGGAGTAGCCGCCGTAGCTCATGGTCGCCTCGGAGATCTGGCAGAAGTAGCCCCACAACGGGACGTCCCTCCTGCGCAGATCCTGGTGGAGCATCGGCACGACGCAGATCGGGAAGTCGCCCGCGATGCCTCCGCCGATCTGGAAGAACCCGATCGAGGACTCGGCCGACGTGTCCGTGTACCACTCGGCGAGCCGCAGCATGTACTCGATCCCGCCGCGCATCGTGTGCGGATCCCCCAGGGTGCCGCCGATCAGGTGCGCCGAGTAGATGTTGCCCAGCGTGGAGTCCTCCCAGCCGGGCACGAACATCGGCAGGTCGCGTTCCGCGGCGGCCACGATCCAGCTGTCGACGGGATCGATCTGGTAGTGCTCCTCGAGCGCGCCGGAGGCGATGAGCCGGTAGAGCGCCTCGTGCGGAAACAGGCGGTCGCCCGTCTCCTCCGCGTCCGCCCACACGCGCAGCACCGCCCGCTCGAGCCGGCGCATCGCCTCCTCCTCGGGAATGCAGGTATCGGTGACGCGGTTCAGGTGCCGATCGAGCAGCGCCTTCTCATCCGCGGGGGTCAGGTCGCGGTAGTGGGGCACGCGCTCGTAGTGGTCGTGCGCGACTAGGTTGAAGACGTCCTCCTCGAGGTTGGCCCCGGTGCAGGAGATCGCGTGCACCTTTCCGCGCCGGATCATCTCGGCGAGCGACAGGCCGAGCTCGGCCGTGCTCATCGCGCCCGCCAGCGTAACGAGCATCCGCCCGCCGCCGTCCAGATGCGCGCGATAGCCGGAGGCGGCGTCCACCAGGGCGGCGGCGTTGAAGTGCCGGAAGTGGTGGCGCAGGAACCGGCTGACTGGGCCCCCGTCGGTGTGCTGTTCGTCCATGGTCGTCCCGGAGAGCGTACGTGGTTGCAGGGCGCGTAACCTACCCGGCGATACGACCCGCTGCTACCGCGCCCGGCCCTCGCCGCCCATGTTGGGCGCCGTGTGGCTGATCTTCGCTCTGGTCGCGGCTCTGGGCACGGCGGCCCGGGAAATCCTGGTCAAGCGTGCGCGGCGGGCCGCCGACGAGTACGTGGTCGTGTTCTGGGCGGCGGCCGGCGCCGGGGCGCTGCTCCTGCCGCTCGCGCTCCGTGCGGGGGAGGCTCCGGCGCCGGGCTTCTGGAGCGCCCTGCTCGTGTCGGGGGTGATCAACGCCGCGGCGGCCCTGCTCATCGCGCGCGCCGTGCACCGTTCGGACCTGTCCCTGGTAGCGCCCCTCAAGAGCCTCACGCCGCTCTTCATGCTGGCCACCGCGCCGCTCCTGATCGGAGAGTACGCGTCGCCCATGGGGATCGCCGGCGTGGTCGTGATCGTCGCGGGCGCGTACCTGCTCTCGGAGCCCGAGGGCGTCGGCGTCTTCGCACCGTACCGTGCGCTGCTGTCGGACCGCGGAGCGCGCGAAATGCTGATCGTTGCGGTGATCTTCAGCGTGTCGGCCGTCGTGGACAAGGTGGGGGTGCGCGCTTCGGGGGCGTTCACTTGGGCGGCCGCGCTCAACGTATTCGTCGCGGCGGCTGTCGCTCCCGCGGCGCTCCTGCGCGCCCGACGGCGCGCGCGCGACGACGCGGCGGGCCCCGCGGCCGGAGCGGTCGCGCTGCCACGCGGCGACCTGGCGGGCGCGGCGGTCGTAACCGCGGTGGCCCTGGCCGCGCAGATGACCGCGATCACCATGACCGCGGCCGCCTACGTCATAGCCGTGAAGCGCACCAGCGTGTTCTTCGCGGTGCTGGCGGGAGGCGTGTATTTCCGCGAATCGGGCACCCGCAGGCGCGCGCTGGGGGCGGCGATCATGCTCGCCGGTTTCGCCCTGGTCACGGTCGCCGGTTGACCGGGCGCACGGCGGAGCGCTTCCGCGCCGCGCGGCGCGATTCCTCGCTGGCGATTCTCGAGGGCTTCCACCCGCTCAAGCACGCGCTGCGGTTCGGCGGAGACATCGTCGAGGCGATCTGCGTCGAAAGGGGGGAGGTGATCGAACTCGCGCGCCGGCTCGCCCCGGACATCGAGGACGCGCTGCTAAGCGTCCCCATGGCGGAGGTGGACGAGCGGACGTTCCGGGCGGCCGCGCCCCGCCCCCCGTCGCCGGTCCTGGCCCTCGCTCGCCGGCCCGCGCCGCCGCTGACGCCCGCCGCTGACGCTCCGATCGTCGTCCTCGACCGGCCCACGCACCACGGCAACGTGGGCGCGGTGGTGCGCGTCGCGGCCGCGGCCGGTGCCGGCGGCGTGATCTGCCTCGAAGGCGCCGACCCATGGCACCCCGCCGCGTTGCGCGGCGGCGCCGGCCTCCAGTTCGCCGTCGCCGCTGCCGCGGCGGGGCGGGCGTCGCTGGAGGACCTGGCGGGTAAGCGCCCTGTGGTCGCGGTGGTGCCGGGCGCGCCGCCCGCGAGGGCGCTCCTGCCGCGCGACGCGGTCCTGCTCTTCGGAGCCGAGCGCGCGGGTCTCGGGCGCGATCTCCATGCGTCCGCCGACCTCGAGGTCGGCATCCCGATGCGGCCCGGCGTGTCCAGCCTCAATCTGGCCACCGCGGTCGCGGTGGTCCTGTACGGCTACGTCCGGTATGCCCGACCCGCGGGAATCCAAGGAAGCTAAGGCGACTAGCGTCCGCCGCGCTCGACGAGCACCTCGCGCTCGGCCACCAGGTCCGTGCGGCCGGCGACGCGCGCGGCGACCCTCAGCGTATATCGACCGGGCGGGATGTCCGCTGGCGTCTCGACCACGATAGTACGGCCGTACACGCCCCCGACCGGGAGCGCCACGTCGGTCCAGCGGACGCTCACCGCCGCGTCGCCGCCGAACAACCCCAGCCACCGACCCGCTCGGCGAACGAACGACTCACCGCGGCGACCGAGCGCCACGTCGAAGTCGATCGCTTCTCCCTCCGGCCGCACGCCGTAGACCTCCCAGGCCACGCCGAGCGCCCCCCCCGGGCGCACCGCGGCGCGCGCGAGCATGCGCCGAACCGCGTGGTCGAAGTCGGAGGCACGCGGCTCTGGGGCGTCGGATGGGCCGTTCCCCGCCCCCCCATCCTCGGGAGCGTACAGCAGGAGGTCCGAGATGTCGGTGACGCCTTCCGGCAGGGCGTCCCGGCGAAACCCGTAGCGCGCGCGCGCGCCGACCCGCGCGCGGCCGAGGGACTCCACAGAGACGATGTAGGGGCCGGCCGGCAGCAAGGCGCGCATCCGGGCTACGCTCGCGGGCCCCGCCGCGGACGCGCGGTCCGCGCGCACGACGACGGGCTCGCCGGCCGTCACCCGACCCGGCGGCTCGGATTTCCGGGCCCCGCCCCACGCGACGAAGGCCGTCGCGTCGAACGGTTCGGGGCCGAAACCACTCACGCCGGTCACGCCGCGCGCCCCGGCGCTCGCGCGGTCCGCGGACCGGTCCCGGGAGGGGTCCCCCGCCAGGTCCGACCCCGGCCGCCTGAGCGCGACGAGCACGAGCAGCGAGTCCCCCCTGCGGAACGCCGCCAGCTGGTGCTCCGCGTCATAGAGAGCGTCCAGGTACGGCGGCGCGTAGCCCTCGCGTCTCGGCCGCCCGTCCGGAACCCAGCGCGCGCGCTCGGCGGAGAGGGGATCGACCAGCAGCTCGCCCGCGGGGAGGAATCCGAACCCGTCGTCCTGCTGGTGCCCGATCACCGCGGTCGCCGAAGAAGCCATCGCGCCCGAGTTGCGGCGGGTCCTCTCCCAGCCCACCTCCCAACCGAAGCGGACGTGCAGCTCGCGGAGGTCATCGCCCCACGGGACGCCGAAGGCGTTTCGGGCGTCCTCCTGGATGCGCGCCATCACGCGCCGGGCCTCGTGCTCCGCCCGCCGGTCGTTGCCCGGGAGCGCCCAGAACGGATCGGCGAGCAACCACAGCGCGTCGACGAACGCCGCGGTGTCCGGAGTCTCGCGCAGGAGTCGGCGCGCGCCCGCGTCGAGGACATCGCGCATGTCGCGACCCGCGTCATCGGAGTGCCCCGCGCGCGCGGCGGCGGCGGCGAAGGCGGTCTCAGCGTCGCGTACCCGGCCGGCGGCTTGCAGGGCGAGCCCCAGCAAGGCGTCGCACCAGCCGTCCCGCGCCCGGTCCCGGCAGGAGCGGGCCAGCGCCTCGGCCGCCGCGAGGTGCTCGGCGGCGGCGGAGTCCGCCGCCCGGACCGCGGTGGCGCGCGCGTCCCCCTCGCGGCCGGACGCGCGGGCGCGGCCGGCGGCCGCCTGAGCGCCCTCGATGCGGTAGCGCACGCGCTGGCCCAGGAGCCAGCGATCTCCGGGGATGCGGGTCGAAAGGCCGGCCAGCTCGATGAGCAGCCCGAGGCGCGCGCTGCCGATGCCGTCGGGTTCCGAGGGAAGCTCCAGGTCGGAGTCGTCCGGCCGCCAGCAGAACCGGCCCACGACCTCGCCGCACGCGCTCCCAGATCCCGACAGCGTCCAGGGCAGTTGCGTGCGGCGTACGCGCTCGAAGCGCGCCTGGGCGGCCCGCGCGGCCTCGAGGGCCGCCGCCGAGTAGCCCAGGTCGCCGGCCTGGGCCGAAACGAGCGCCGGGACGAGCGCCGCGATCGCCACCGGCAGGGCCAGGCACCGGCTCCGGGGGCCAAGCTTCTCCCTCGGGCGGCGTGCGCCGCCGAGACCGGGCCGCCGGGCTGGAGCGGCTCGATCCCGCTGACGCCACGCGGGCGGAGTCATGGGGACCCGTTCGCCAGTCCCGCGAGAAAGCCGGGCACCTCGGAAATCCGCTCCAGACGGGTGTAGGGGAGGTCCTCCGTGGTCCCGTCGCGGACCTGCTCGTGGGCCCAGGTCGTGTGGTAGGGGATGTGCACCGCCACGCCACCCATCTCCGCCACGGGCAGCACGTCGGACCGCAGCGAGTTGCCGACCATCACGAATTCGACGGGATGCGCGCCGTGGGCGTTCAGCACGCGCTCGTAGGCGCCGCGGTCCTTCCTGGACACCACCTCCACGAAATCGAAGTGGTCGCCCAGACCGCTGCGCGCGACTTTCGTCTCCTGATCCAGCAGGTCGCCCTTGGTGATCACCATCAGGCGATACCGTCCGGCAAGCATCGGAATCACCTCGGAAACGCCTTCCAGGAGCTCCACCGGCGCGTTCAGCATCTCACGCCCCATGTCCAGGATCGCGTTGACGTCCCCGCCGGTGATCGCGCCGTCGGTGAGGTCGATCGCGGTCTCCACCATCGACAGCGTGAACGCCTTCACTCCGTAGCCGTAGTGGCCGAGGTTGCGGATTTCGGTGTCGTAGAGGCGCTGCTCGATGACGGATTCATCGCAGTGTCGCCGCAGGAGCTCCCGGAACCTGGCCTGCGTGTCCGTGAAGATCCGTTCGTTGTGCCACAACGTGTCATCGGCGTCGAAGGCGACGAGCAGCGGGGAGTCCGATCGGGATTGTGCGGTCATCGGGAGCTCGTTTGCGGTCGGAGCATCACGGTGGAAGGAAAGATCTCCCTCCGCAATGCCCTCGGCGGCGCTGGCCGCCGATCGGGCGCCTTGCCGGCATGGCCCGCCCGCTCCGGTCGCCATAGACTACCTCGGGCTGCCGTTCCGACCGACGACCCGGGCGCGGTGCGCGTGCGTTCGAGCGGGTGCGGAAATCGCCGACCGCCGGCGTCGCCAGAACGTGCTTGCCCGGACGTGAAGCGCGGGGAAGGATTAATGAGGAGCTCCCGGAACCGTACGACGAGCGGCCAGGCCAGTGGAACCGATACGTGATTCACGCGCGCGGGCGGGTCGACGCCGCTCACGCGGTGCCGACGTGCTGCTGGAAAGCGTCTCGGAGGCGAGCCCCGTGAACCCGCCGGCCGCGCCCGCCCCCGATTTCCTGCACGACGCGATCATGGAGGCCGTCGTGTTCGCGGCGGAGCGTTTCCTTGGCGGCGGGGACTGGCAGACCAACCTCGACCTCGTGCTGGCCCGGCTGGGGGAGGCGGCGGGGGTTAGCAGGGCCTACCTCTTCAAGCGCTCCGACCTCGACGGGCGCCCGGTGGTGACCCGCCGGGGCGAGTGGGTGGCGACTGCGGTGACCCCCCAGATCGACAACCCCGCGCTGCGCGATCTCTCGCTTCGGGACGCGGGCCTGGACGTATGGGAGGATGGCCTCGCCGACGGCGAGATCATGCAAGCCCACGTGAACAGCGTTCCCGAGCAGGCGCAGCGGCTCATGTCGCCGCAGGCGATCCAGTCGCTCATCCACGTTCCGATCCACGTGGACGGAGACTGGTGGGGCTTCATCGGGTTCGACGAATGCCGCGGGCAGCGCGTGTGGACGGCCTCCGAACAGAGCGCCCTGCGCGCGGCGGGCCAGCTGCTGGGCTCCGCCATCGCGCGGCACCGGTTGGAGCGGGACTACGACACGCAGCGGCGCCAGGCGCGTCTTCAGGCCGACATCGGCGCGGTGGTCACCGAAGGGGGCCTCGGGACCGGGGTCTTCCCGGAGCGCTGCGTGCGGCTGCTCGTGGACCACCTCGGTCTCGATTTCGCGGGCCTGTGGCGGCCGGGCGATGACGGGTCGGCGGAGTTGCTCGCGAGCCACGCGGTCGACGGAGCGACGCCCACCACGAGCGACCGGGATGTCGAAGCCGTTCTGCGGGGGGAGTCCGCCGACCCGCTCGCCGGAACTGCCGAAGCCGGCGGTACCCGGCTGCCCCCCAACCGCGTGGCGATGCGGCTCGAGGTGGGCGAGGACCTCCTCGGCGTCGCCGTGATCGAGGACTCGAGGCCCATCCCCGCCGCCACCCGCGACGCGCTCTGGTCCGTGTGCGACGAGATCGCCCTCGCGCTCAAGCAGGGCAGCTCGATCGAACGCGTGCGAGCGCAGGAGGCTCGCTTCCGCGCGCTGATCGCGACCGCCCCCGACGGCATCCTCGTGCTGGACGAGGCCGCCTGCATCGTCAGCGCGAACGCGGCGCTGGAGGCTCTCGTCGGGCTGGACGAACGGGCGCTCCTCGGACGCGACATCTCCTCGTTCCTTCCGGAGGACGCGCGCGCGGACTTCTGCGCGGGCGTGGCCGCCTACATGGAGCTGGGCATGAGCGACCCCGACTGGACCGGGCGGGAATGGTCGTGGTCCACCGCCGACGGGCGGGAGCTCCCGGTGGAAGTCCTCTTCGGCGGCTACCAGGACGGCGACCGGCATTTCTTCACCGCGTTCGTCCGCGACGTCACCGAACGCCGCCGCGCCGAGGAAAACGCCCGCACCCTGATCCGCGAGCAGGCCGCCCGGAGCGAAGCCGAAGCCGCCCACCGGCGCTCGGAGTTCCTTTCGGAGGCGAGCCGCGCGCTCGCCACTTCCTTCGACTACGCCACGACGCTCGCCTCCGTAGTGCAGCTCGCCGTGCCGGAACTGGCCGACTACGGCTGGGTCGACGTCCTGGAGGAAGGCGGCACGCTGCGCCGGGTGGGGGTCGCGCACGTCGACCCGGAACTGGAGCCCGTCGTGCTTCACGCGCTGCGCCAGCTGGACGAGTACGAGGCCGGAGGGCACCCGCTTGCACGACTGTTCGAGGAAGGGTGCGCGCTCGTCCTCCCGGATCTGGACCTGGAGTTGGCACTCGAGGCGGCGCCCGATGACGCCTACAGGGAGGCGCACAGGGCGCTCGCGCCCAGGTCTGTGCTGGCGGTGCCGGTCCTCGTGCGGGACCGCACGGTCGCCGCGATCGTCCTCAGCTTCTCGGGGTCGGGGCGCCTGTACTCGCGTGAAGATCTCGCCCTCGCGCGCGACCTCGCGGCGCGCGCCGCGCTGGCCGTGGAGAACGCGGATCTGTACGACCAGGCGCTCGTCGCCAAACGCGCGCGCGACGACATTCTCGGGGTCGTAGCCCACGACCTCCGCAATCCCCTGAACACGATCGGCATGGCCGCGCAGTCCCTCGGCGACGTCGATCACTCGGGCGTGCGCCGCCTGGGCGCGGCGATCGAGCGGTCGGTGTCGCTGATGAACCGGCTCATCGGGGACCTCCTGCAGACGCGCGAGCTGGACGCCGGGGCCCTGCGACTGGAACGGCGGCGTCAGAGCGCGTGGGCGATCGCGGAGGAGGCGATCACCACAATGCAACCGCTCGCCGCGGCCCGCGGGCTGGAGCTGGCCGCGACGCGCGGCGAGGGTCTGTGCGACGTGGAGGTCGACCGCGTGCGCATCCTCCAGGTGATTTCCAACCTCGTCGGCAACGCGGTGAAGTTCACACCCGAGGGCGGCCGCATCGAGCTCACCTGCGAGGCCGACGGAGAGTTCGTGCGGTTCGCGGTGCGGGACAATGGCCCCGGCATCCCGTCCGAGCAGATCCCGCACGTGTTCGGGCGCTTCTGGAAGGCGCGCGCCACGGACAGGGAGGGCCTCGGCCTGGGCCTGTCCATCGCCGAGGGTTTCGTGACCGCGCACGGCGGGCGCATCTGGGTGGAGAGCGAGGCAGGGTCCGGGGCGACCTTCTACTTCACCCTGCCGGTCGCGGCCCGCGCCGAGGCCCCCCCGGCCGCGCGCGTTTGGTTGGAAGTGCCCTGAGCATCTCCCCACCGGCATGACCATTTGATCCGACTGACGCTACTCGGGAGCGCTGCCCTGACCGGGCCCGACGGGCCCGTCCGCGGACGCGCCGCGCAGCGGCGGCGACTGGCGTTCCTGGCGATCCTCGCCGCGCAGCGAGGTGGTGTCGTGAGTCGGGATCGGATCGTCGGCCTGCTCTGGCCCGAGCACGACGATGACCGCGCCCGGCGTCTCCTGTCCGAGGCGCTGTACGTCGTGCGCAAGGAGTTGGGGGAGGCCGTCGTGCACACCCCCGGCGACGACTTGCGCCTGGACCCGTCGGCGCTCCCGAGCGACCTGGACGACTTCGTCTCGGCGCTCGAGCGCGGCGACCTGGAGACGGCGGTGGAGGCGTACGGGGGCCCGTTCCTGGACGGCTTCTACGTCGACGACGCGTCGGATTTCGAGAAGTGGGCGGACGGCGAGCGGGCGGAACTCGCGCGCGCTTACGGGGCGGCGCTGCGGACGCTGGCTCGCTCCTCGCAGGAGGCGGCAGATGCCCCGCGCGCCGCGGAGTGGTGGCGGCGCCTCGCGGCGCACGACCACTTCGACGCCAGCGTCGCGCTGGGGCTGATGGGTGCGCTCGAGGCCGCGGGGAAACGGGCGGAGGCGATCCGACACGCGCAGATCCACGCGGCGCTGCTACGCGAGGAACTGGACGCCGAGCCCGACCCCGAAGTGGCCGCGTTCGCCGAGCGGCTGCGGGATGACCCCAGACCGGTGGGCCTGCCCGTGAGCCCGGCGGAGGCGCGGCCCGCGGATGCGCCGGCCCCTGCCGGGGCGTCGCCCACGCCGGTTCGGAGCTCCGCCTCGATCGCCGGCGACGGCGGCCGGCGGCGGCGCCGCCGCTTTCCTGCTTTCCCGTCCGCCGCCGTATTGCTCGCGTTGGCGGCGCTGGCGCTCTGGTGGCGAGCCGACAGCGACCGGTTGATGCGCGCCGCGGCGGCCGGACCCGGAGTGGCGCTCGTCATCCCCCCCTTTCGCGTGCCCGGCGACCCCGAGGACGCGGCCTTCCTGGCCCAGGGAGTTCCCACGCTGCTCGCCCCCGCGCTGGACGGCGCCGGCGGCCTGAGCGTCGTCGATTCCCGGGCTGTGCTTTCCCTCGCCGCCCGGCGTCCCGACCTCACGCCCGCCGACCTGGCCGCGCGCTTCGGCGCGCCGGCTAGGATCGAGGGGTCGGTCGTCGCGACCGGGGACCGTCTCCGGATCGAAGCCCGGCTCGTGGACGGGAGCGCTAGCGGTACGAGCGCGAGCGCGTCCGGCGAGGCACCGACCGATTCGCTCTTCGCGCTGGTCGACGGCATCGCGACGCAGCTGCTGGCCGCTCGCGGAGCCGACCCGCTGAGCGGCGTGGCGGCGCGCAGCACCTCCTCGCTCTCGGCGTTCCGTGCCTTCCAGGAGGGCGCCGAGGCGTTCCGGGCCACCAGGTACTGGGACGCCATCGAGGCCTTCCAGCGCGCCGTGGACGACGATCCGGCGTACGCGCTGGCGCACTACCGGCTCTCGGCCGCGTCGCAGTGGGCGTTCGACTTCCAGCGGGCGCGGGTGGCGATCCGCGCTGCGCAGCGGCACGCGGAGCGGCTCCCGGCGCGGGAGCGGGGTCTGGTCGATGCCTGGGCGGCGTTCCTGGAAGGCGACGCGGACCGCGCCGAGCGGGCGTACGAGGCGCTGGTCGCGCTGGCGCCCCACGACCCCGAAGCGTGGGCCGGGCTCGGGGAGGCGCTGGTCCACTACAATCCGCTGCGCGGGCGGCCGGCGAACGAGGCCCGCGAGCCCTTCCGGCGCGCGGTCGCGATCGATCCCGGCGTCGGCGAGGCGCGCTTCCACCTGCTCGAGTTCGCTGCCGCCGAGGGCGACCACGCGACGTTCGACTCTCTCTACGCACTGGTCGATTCCACGAGCGATCAGGCGGTCGCGTGGCGTGCCGTCAGGGCGGCGGCGTGGGGCGACGAGACCGAGCGCGGGCGCGTGCGGGAGATCCTCGGCTCGGGCGACCCCATCACCTACGGGGTAGCGCTCGGCCGGCTGGCCGCCAACCTGGGGGACCTGGAGGCGGCGGCCGAGTTGGGCGCGCTGGCGGATCCGCCGCTCGACACGCCGGAGCTCGCGGCCGCCGGGCGCGTCCTCCGGGCCGCGATCGACGCCGCGCGCGGCCGGCCCGCGGCGGCGCGCGCGCACCTGGACGCCGCGGCCGCGGCCGAGCCCGATTGGACGCGCGAGTTCGCCGCGCTGTTCGCGCTACTGCCCGAAGCGCCCGCCGACACCGCACTCCTCGAGTCCCTGCGTGGCGACCTCGAGAGCTGGGATCCCGGCGCCCGATCGCCGAACATCGGCTTCTTCCTGGGCGCGCACGCCGACGCGCACCGGCACCTCCGCCTGTACCTGCTCGGGCTCCTGTCCGTCCGCCTGGGGGACGCCCCGGCGGCCGCCGGCTACGCCCGGGCGCTGGACGGCCTGGGCCGGTCGGACGAGGCCGCGGCGCTCGGCCGGGCGCTCGCCGAAAGCGTACGCGCGCACGCCGCCGCGGCGGCCGGAGATCGTGCTACGGCGGCCCACCACCTGGGCGGCCCCCTGCCCCGGACGCCGACGGAGCGCGTAATGATCTCTCCCTTCTTCGCCCGGTCGCCGGACCGCTGGCTGCGCGCCATGATCGCGCTCGAGGAAGCCGACAGCGAGGAGGCGCTGCGCTGGCTGCGCAGCCTGACGGACGGCTACGAGCTCCTCTACGCCGCGCCCGCGCACCTGCGCATCGCGCAGATCCTGGAGGCCGAAGGGGACCGTGCAGCCGCCGCCGGCCACTACCGACGCTTCGTGAGCCTCTGGTCCGACGCGGAGCCCGTTCTCCAGCCCACCGTAGCCGCGGCGCGACGACGTCTGGCGCGCCTGGTGGACGACGGGCCGTGACGACGCCCCTCCGGACCACGCGCGAGTTCGACGATCCGGCGAGGCTGCGCGCCCACCTCGACTCCGGGGGCGACCTGACCTACGCGGTCCTCCATGGGCTGGACCTGCGACCTTTCGCGTTCGGACCTGGCGGTCACCGACGTCCGGTGCGCGGTCGTGCTGGCCGGCAGGGCGGTGCTGTTCCCCACCGCCGTGTTCGCCGACTGCGTCTTCGAACCCTATCCCGCCGCCCTCTACACGCCCGAACGCCCGATCCTCGACGACTATCGGATCGGCGATCCCGCCAGCGCCGTGGACACCCTGTCGACCGCTGGAATCCCGCTCCGGACGGCTGAGGTTTCGTCGGCCCGGCTTTAGGAGCGCGGTCCTGGACGGTCGATTGTGGCGCCCTCGCGCGGCGCGGTGCGAAGCAGCGTATCGCAAAGTGCAAGCGCCCCACGCCTTCCGCCGGCGCCTGCGCCCCGCCCCGGGTTTCCCACAGTACTGTGGAAAGTCTCCTATCTCCCTTGAATAACATCGATTACGGACATCTGAGCCGTATCCGGCGAGTGCGGCACGTCTCTGGCTCTACATCCCGGCAACCGACGAGCGAAATCACCCCACCGCTCTTCGGCGGGAGATACACGAAATGCGACGCAACGCGGTCATGGATTGGCTACGATTCGGCACGATCACGGGACTCGTGTTCGGCGCCGGCGCCGGCGCTTCGGCCTGGCACTTCGGGGTTCCGGGTCCGCAGGTGGGCGCCGCGGCCGCCGCGGGGTTCGCGTTCGGCGCGACGATCGAGTGGATCAGCTTGCGGTTCCGGACGCCCGCGACGGCGTTCGCGGTGATCCTGACGGTCGCGTTCGTGGGCACGCTGCAGGCCTACGCGCCCCGACACGACGAGGTCGGCATCACGCAGGACTTCCGCGCCCTGAGCGCGACGCTGATGGACCCGGATACGGCGGGGGAGGGCGCCCTGTCCGGGGCCTCGGTCCGGCGCAACGTGGAGCACGCCGAGGAGCTCGCGGCGGAGCGCGCCGGGCCGGGGGCAGTGGAGGCCTCGGTGGACGCCGGGTCTCCACTGCGGGAGTTGAAGCGGAAGGGCGCACGCCGGACGGGAGGGGTCGGCGCGCCCTGAACCGGTGAGCGGGGCGTCGAGAGGGCGTCCCGCTCGCCGCGCGGCGCGTCCGAGGGCGCCCTTCGGTGCGCTCAGGACTCCGGCCGCGTACCCAGCAGTCTGAGACCGTTCAGTGACACCAGGACCGTACTGCCTTCGTGTCCCACCACGGCCAGCGGCAAGGGCAACCCGACGGTCAGGATGAAGCCGATCATCACCACGATGATGCCGAGCGCGAACGTCAGGTTGGCGATCAGCACCCGCCTGGTCCGCCGGCCGAGGGCCACCGCGAAGGCGAGCTTGTTGAGGTCGTCGGCCATGAGCACCACGTCCGCTGTCTCCAGGGCCACGTCGGTGCCAGCCCCCCCCATCGCGATGCCAACGTTCGCGGCGGCCAGCGCGGGGGCGTCGTTCACGCCGTCGCCGACGTAGGCCACGCTGCCGAACCGCTCCCGCAGCTCGCGCACCAGCTCCACCTTCCGCTCCGGCAGGATTTCGGCGTGCGACTCCTCCAGGCCCACGCTCCGGGCCACCGCGTCGGCGACCACGCGATTGTCGCCGGTGATCATGGCCATGTGCTCCACGCCGAGATCGCGCAGAGCCGTGATCACGCGGGCTGCCGCCGGCCGGACCTCGTCGGCGAACGCCATGATCCCGAGCGGCACCGTCGATCCCTGGCCGTCCTCACCCGCGACGATCACCGACGTGCGCCCGCGCTCCCGGAAGCCGTGGGCGCCCGATTCCGCGCGGGCCCATGGGCTCGAGGGCGGTGAGCCGCCGTTGCGGTTCTCGAACAGGCGCGCGTTGCCGACGAGGATGCGCGCACCGTCGACGGTCCCGGCCACGCCCCGTCCCGCCGTCGCCTCGAAGTCCCACACGGGGGGGATCTCCACGCCCGCCTCACGCGCCGCGCGCAGCGTAGCGTCCCCGAGGTGGTGCTCGCTGTGGGTCTGGACGGCGGCCGCCAGCGTCAGCAGGCGCCGTTCATCCAGGTCGTCCCGCAGGGAGACGATGTCGGTCAGGCGGGACCGGCCGAGCGTGAGGGTGCCCGTCTTGTCGAACGCGATCGCGCGCACCGCGCCCATCGCCTCCACGAACACGCCCCCCTTGAAGAGCACGCCGAAGCGCGCCGCGGCCGCGATGGCGCTGAGCACGGCGGCGGGCGTGGAGATCACCAGCGCGCACGGGCTCGCCGCCACCATCAGCGTCATCGCGCGGTAGAAGGACGGCCGGAACTCGGCGCCGAATAGCAGCGTCGGCACGACGACCGCGGCGACGGTGAGCGCGATCACGCCGAGCGCGTACGGCTCCTCGTAGCGGTCGATGATACGCTGCGTCTCGGCCTTCTGGCCCTGCGCTTCCTCCACGAGTCGGATCAGGCGCGCGATGGCGCTCTCGCCGGCGAGTCGGGTCACGCGCACCTCGAGGGCCCCGCTGCCGTTGATGGTGCCTCCGAAGACCATGTCGCCCGGCATCTTGTCCACCGGGATGGACTCTCCGGTCAGCGACGCCTCGTCCACTTCGCCGGCGCCCCGCAGCACGTCCCCGTCCAGCGGTAGCCGGTCCCCCGGGGTGACCAGGAACACGTCGCCGACGACCGCCGACTCCACCGGGATCGGCACCCACTCCTCCCCGCGCCGCACGCGCGCGGTTTCCGGGCGCAGTTCCATCAGCGCCTCGATGGCCTTGCGGGAACGCCCGATCGCGATGGTCTGGAGGACGTTGGAGAGGGAGAACAGGAACAGCAGCATGGCCCCCTCGAAGGGCGCTCCGATGACCAGCGCGCCCAGCGCGGCCAGGATCATCAGGAGGTCGATGTGGACGTGGCCGCGAACCAGCGTCCGGAAAGCCCCGCGGGCGCCCGCCCAGCCGCCGGCGGCGTAGGCCACGGCGTACGCCGCCACGCCGACTCCCTCGGCGCCCGCTCGCTCGGCGATGAGCCCCCCGATCATGCCGGCGAACGCGAGCACGACGGAGGCTGCTTCGAGTCGGAGGCGGGTCATGAACATCCCTCCGCCGCGCTTCGGATCCGAGAGCGGCATCGACCTCGGAGGCTCGGCGGGGCACCGTGGAGTCTTTCCCGAACGCCGAATATAGCCAAGGGATCGTCGTCACGCGCCCGTTCCGCGCCCGCGGCGCCTTCAGGCTTCGGCCTCGCCGCCGCGGGCGAGGGCGCGGCGGAACAGGATCGGGCCGATGGTCTCGTTCACGGCGATCAGGGCGAGCAGCAGATTCCGAATCTGCTCCCCGAGAGCGCCGTACGCCTCGGCTACGATCGCAGCGAGGCCGATGGCGACGCCCGCCTGGGATACCAGCCCCATCCACACCAGGCGGCGCTCGGCGGGCTCGGCGCCGCCCCACCGGGCGCCCAGGCGCGTGCCCGCCCAGATGGCGCCGGCTCGCACGGCGGCGATCGGCACCACGAGCGGGAGAAGGGGGATGATGTCGGGCAGGTGGATCTTCGCGCCGGAGAGCGCGAAGAACACGACGAAGATGGGCGCTGCGGACCGCTCCAGGGCCTCGCGCAGGTCGTCGCCGTGCGGGGAGACGTTCTCGGTGATGAATCCGGCCATGAGGAGGGTGAGGAGCACCTCTACATGGGCGAGACGGGCGATCTCCAACCCGAAGAAGGCGACGAGGACGGCGAACAGCAGCAGCTCGCGGCCCACGAAGCGAAGGTAGGCCGCGACGGCCACCCCGAGCAGCCCCCCCACGACCAGTGCACCGAGGATCTCCCAGATGATGAGGCCGACCGACGCGGTGGCGACCACGCCCTCCGGGGGTGCGATCGCCCGCGCGACGGCCATGGCCGCGCTGAAGAACAGGACCACGGCCACGTCCGCGAGGAGGACCACGCCCAACGTGGTCTTGGCCACGGGACCTCGGGCACCGGTCTCGGTGAGCAGCGCCATGGTCACCGCCGGCGAGTGGACTATGGCGATGGCGGCGAACAGGATGGCCGCGGCGGCGACGCTCGCCGGCGGGGCGTCCCGGAGAAACGGCAGCGCGTCCTGGAGGAACCAGACGGTGGCGGCCAGCGCGATGAACGTGATCGCCAGCTCCGCGGTCATGATCCGAAGCAGCAGCACGCCGCGCTCCCTCACCTCGTCCCATTTCAGCTCGGCGCCCGCGAGGAACGCGATCAGCGCGATCGCGAGGTCGCTGACGGGCGCGAGACGGGCGACGCCCTCCGGCCTGACCGTAGCCAGCACGGAGGGGCCGAAGAGGACGCCGGCCACGAGGTAGCCCACGATCTTGGGGAGGCCCAACGAGGCCGCGATCTCGCCCACCGTGTAAGCGGCGAGGATGAGGAAGCCGAACGTGAGGAGGGTGCGGCTGCCCTGGCCTCCCGAGGCCAGGGGGAGGATGAGGACCATCCCGCCAAAGAGGAGGCCCAGGATGAGGAGACGTCGCACTTCAGTCCCCCTCCCCTTCCAGGGAGGACAAGCCCGTGCTCGTCACGGGTGGGTTGCGACGGAGCCGCGGTAGCAGGACAGCGCCGGCCGCGCGGGCGGAGAGAAGGTCCGTCAGGAGGACCGAGAGGAGCCCGGCGGTGAATACGATGTCGGCGTAGAGTGCATCCTCGTGAAGCCGATAGTTCAGCGCGATTGCGACGGCGAGTCCGCCCTGCCCCAGCAGCGCTCGGCCCCAACCCGCGCCGAGTTCGCCCAGCGCGCCGCACGCCGCCGCGGCCACCCACGCGGCGCTGAGCTTGGTGAGCAGACGCACCACCAGGAACAACAGCACGGGCAGGACCCACCCGGCCACCTCCGGTTGCCACGCCGCGCCCGCGAAGATCAGGAGCACGAAGTACAGCGGCCGCTCCACCCGACCGAGGACCTCCTTGATCTCCCCACGATTGCTCGACGTGTTCACCAGGATCGCCCCGATGAGCATCGTCGGCAGGAGCGGGGAAAGCCCCAGGTACGCCGCCGCGCCGCTCGCCAGGATGATGGCGCCGGCCAGGGCTATGAACAGGCGGTCGATTTGCCGCTCGCCCCACAGGAACAGGTGGAAAAGCGCGCCGCCCACCACGCCGATCCCGACACCGATCACCGCCCACTCGGTGGCCGTCGGGGCCCGGGGCACCACGTCCGGAGTCACGTGGACGATGCTGAGCAGCAGACCGAACGCGACGATCGCCACCGCCGCGTCCACGGCCGTGGCCACCTCGAGCTGCTGCACCACCCGACCGCGCCGACCCAGGCTCTGCGAGACGACTGCGATCCCCGAGGGCGCCGACGCCGTCGCGATCGCCCCCAACGCCACCGCCGGCACCACCGCGGCCCCCGGCGTCAGGGGAAACAACCACAGAAGAATCGCCCCCATGATCGTCGATACGAGGACCAACGAGAGCACGGCCTCGGTGAACGCGACCTGGAAAAGCATGCCACGAATGCGGACCAGCGCGGGTATGAAGAACTGCGCCCCGATGACCGCCCCGATCCAGCCCAGGGCGAGCATCATCAGGGGCGCGAAGCCCCCCACCGTACGCGGGCTGATCAGCCCGGTCACCTCGGGTCCCAGAAGGACGCCCAGCAGCAGGTATTCGGCCCCCGAGACCACCATGAATCGGCGCGCCAGCCACTCGAACGCGACGTGCGCCGCCAGGTACGCGCCGATGACCACCAGCACGACGATCAGCGTGGCGCTCATGCGGGGCTTCCAGGCGAGGCCGGACGCCCGCTCCGGGCCAGTACCAGGGCGCCGGCCACCCCGGCGATCAGCGACGCCGCGAGGATCCCGATCTTCGCCGCGTCCAGCAGGTGCGACTGCGCGAACGCTAGACCCGCTATGAACAGCGACATCGTGAATCCGATCCCGCAGAGCAGACTGACGCCCCAGACCTGCCGCCAGCCCACGGCCGCGGGCAGCGCCGCGAGGCCCATCCGTACGGCCACCCAGGAGAAGGCCAGGATGCCGATCTGCTTCCCCAGGAACAGGCCGAGGATGATTCCCAGCGTGACGGGACTCCCGAGCACTCCGGCAACGTCGCCGCCGATGGATACGCCCGCGTTGGCCAGGGCGAAGACCGGCATGATGAAGAACGCCACCCACGGGTGCAGGGCGTGCTCCAGGCGTATCAGCGGCGTCTCCACCTGCTCGGCCACCACCTGGAGCGAGCGGACGACGTCCCGTTGGTCCTCTGTCGGCTCACTGCGCCCGGCCGGGACGTCCTCGGCGAACTCCGCCACGTAGAGCCGGACCCGCCGCAGGAACTCCGGCGCGTCGATCCGGCGCCGGGCCGGGATGGTCAGGGCGAGAAGCACCCCCGCGAGCGTCGCGTGCACACCGGACTCGAGCAGGGCCGCCCAGAGCACGAACCCCAGGAGCACGTACGGGGTCGGGCTGCGGACGCCCAGGCGATTCACCAGCACGAGCGCCGCCAGGACGACGGCAGCTACGCCCAGCGCCGACCAAGAGAGCTCCGCGGTATAGAAGAAGGCGATCACCAGCACGGCTCCGAGGTCGTCGACGATGGCGATGGCGGTCAGGAATACCTTCAGCGAGAGCGGAACCCGGCTGCCGAGCAGCGCGAGCACGCCGAGCGCGAAGGCGATGTCCGTGGCCATCGGGATGCCCCACCCGGCCGCGCCCACACCGCCGACGTTCAGCGTGGCGTAGACGGCCGCCGGGACCGCCATCCCGCCCAGCGCCGCCGCCACGCTCAGCGCCGCCCGCTTGGGCGACGCCAGCTCGCCCACCAGAACCTCCCTCTTGATCTCCAGCCCTACCACGAAGAAGAAGACGGCCATGAGCCCGTCGTTGATCCAGTGGTGCACGCTCTTGTCGAAGATGAAGCCGCCGCCCCCAACGATCAGGTGGTTTTCCCACAGGGCGAAGTACGACGGCGCCCAGGGCGAGTTCGCCCACACCAGGGCCACCGCCGCGGCGGCCAGAAGCAGCAACCCGCTCGCGGACTCGAGAGCGAAGAATGTCTGGAATGGTCGGAGCAGAATCCCCGCCGCGGGGTCGCGTCGAGGTAGGTCGCGCGCCATGCCCTCCCCCTTGGGTTCCCCCTCGCTTCGAGGGGCGAACGAACCAAACTGCCGTTCCGATCCTGCACGCAAATAAACCGGGAAGGGCGCGAGCGCACGCAAGCCCCCTGCCGGGGGCTCCCCCCGGAGGGATGCGTAGCCGCACGGTGAGTGGTGGTCGGGATCGCGCCGGGGGAAAGGAGCATAAGGACCCGGCGGGCGTCGGCGCTCTGGACTCGATGGTCGCGGTAGGACTCGAACCTACGACCTCACGGATGTGAACCGTGCGCTCTAACCAACTGAGCTACGCGACCTGCTCCATCGAAAAGGGCCGGGTCACGACCCGGCCCTCAGTACCCCCAAGGGGATTCGAACCCCTGTCGCGTGGCTGAGAACCACGAATCCTAGGCCTCTAGACGATGGGGGCGTACCCTTTCAGACCGCGAAAGGGACCTGAAAGATAGACGGGGCCTCCGAAGCGTCAAGGCCCCGGCGGGGGCGCACGCGGGGCCGCAAGCCGGGCTTCCCCGCTACCTTCGCGGTCGCACGTGCGGCACACGCTGACGAGATGAGTCGATGCCCGAGCTACCCGAGATCACGGTGTACGTGGAGGCGCTCGAGCGCTTCGTCGCGGGCGAGCCGCTGGAGCGCGTGCGCGTGCGCTCGCCTTCGCTCGTGCGCAGCTACGATCCGCCGCTGTCGGCCGCCCACGGCCGCACGGTCACCGGCGTACGCCGCATGGGCAAGCGCGTCGTCCTCTGCATGGAAGAAGCTGAGCCGGCGCACTTCCTGGTTCTCCACCTGATGGTGACGGGCCGCCTGCGCTGGCGCGCCCCCGGCGTGACCATTCCGCGCAAGCTCGGGCTCGCCGCGTTCGACTTCCCCGAAGGCAGCCTGCTCCTCACCGAGGCGGGCATGAAGAAGAAGGCGACGCTGCACCTGGTAGCGGGCGAGGAGGCGCTGGCCGCGCACGACCGCGGCGGGGTCGAGCCGCTCGACGCGGACCTCGCAGCCTTCCGGGAGGCGATCGCGAGGGAGAACCGCACGCTCAAGCGGGCGCTGACCGACCCGCGCATACTGAGCGGCATCGGCAACGCACACTCCGACGAGATCCTCCTGGAAGCGCGCCTTTCTCCGCTGAAGAGGTCGCGCGACCTGTCGGAGGAGGAGGCCGAGCGATTGTTCGAGGCTACGCGGAGCTCGCTGCGCGCCTGGACGGACACGCTCCGCGCCGAGGTCGGCGACGCCTTCCCCGAGAAGATCACCGCGTTCCACCCCGACATGGCCGCGCACGGCAAGTACGGCGAGCCCTGCCCGCGATGCGGATCGCCGATCCAGCGCATCAAGTACGCCGACAACGAGACCAACTACTGCGCGACATGCCAGACGGGCGGGCGCCTGCTCGCCGACCGGGCGTTCTCGCGGCTACTGCGGGAGGACTGGCCGCGGTCGCTGGAGGAGCTGGAGGGGCTTCTGGGGGGTTGAGGCGCCGCTCCGCCTGGCTCGTTGCGGCGGAGCGTCAGCCCCGCCCGAGCTCCTCCACCACCGCCCACGCCAGCAGCGGCACCATGATCTCGTGGTGGCCGGTGATCTGGTAGCCGCGCCCGCCGCCGGTGCGCGTCGGCCGCTCGACGACATTCACGCGCGGCCGGTAGTGGCGGATCATGTCCAGGTCGGCGGCCACGAACCCGCGCGGCTTCCCGCCGTTGGCGTTGCGGCACACGGTGAGGGCCTTGAGGAACACCTCCGGCATCATGACGGCGGAACCGAGGTTCAGCACCACCCCGCCCTCCAGCCCCTCCAGGTGCGCGGCCAGCCGGCGGAAGTCGCGAAAGCTGGCCTCGCCGATGGCGGCGCCGTCGGTGGCCGGGTGCTGGTGGGTGATCTCGGCGCCGATCGCGGCGTGCACGGTGAACGGGATCCCCAGCCGGCGCGCGGCGAGCAGGAGGGAGTGCTCGGCGGCGGCGAGGTCCTCCCGCTCCGCCAGGTCCCGCCCCAGTCCCTCGCCCAGCCCGAGTCCGTCGCGGGCCGCCGCCCGGATCGCATCGTTTATGTCGCGGCCGGTCTCCTCCGCCATGCCAAACGAGCCGTCCGCCAGTCCGGCCTCGACGTCCTCGCTCGTGCCGCCCCAGCGAGCCAGCTCGTAGTCGTGGATGGCGGTCGATCCGTTGGCGGCGAACGCGGTGATCACGCCGCGCTCGGCCAGGTCGATGAGCACGGGGGAGAGGCCGGTCTTCACGACGTGGCCGCCCATCATGCACGGCACCGCACCGGCCTCGGGGGTCGGGCGCGAGGACGCTGGCGTGGCCATCTCCGGGGTCGGGCGCGACGGCGCTGGCGTGGCCGCCTCCGGGCTCTGCCGGGCGACCGGGCCGCCGGGGCTCGCCTCGTCGGGCTCGCCGGGGTCCGTCCCGGCGCCGCGGCCGCGCGCCGCCGCCGCCAGCGCGCGCGCCAGCGCACGCAGGTCCGTCGCCACCAGGAGGTCCGGCAGGGAGTCGTAGAACGCGGCGAAGGTCGCCCGCTCCCCGGCCCGGGGTCGGTCGGCGAGCTGCCCCGAGTCGACCTTGTTCGCGCGGGTGTCCACGGGGATCGTCCGCAGCCTCGCGTAGTCCAGCTCGGGCGGTCCGCGCACGTCGACTCTCTGGCTGGTTACGGGACCCGGACCCGCGCCCGCGGGAAGGGGGGGTCGCGATCGCGCCGCGGGCGCGCGAGCCCGGCGCCCGCGCCGAGCCGCGCGCAGCGGCCTGTCAGGAAAGCTTCTTGCCGGGCCGGTAGTTCGTCAACTTCAGGTGCAGGGACCGCACCCAGGGGGCCTTGGACTTCATCTGCACGAGGATCCGGCGCTCGTCGTCCGAGAAGTAGACCTCGAGCTCGCTTTCCTCCCCGAAGATGCCGTCGGTCTTGATGATCGGGCGCACGACTATGGTGTCGAATTCACCGGCCGGCACCTTCACGCGCTCCTTGCGAACGACCTCGATGCGAACCGGGTTGTCCTCGGACTGAAAGTACCGATTGAAGGTGTACGTCTCGCCCACCTTCAGAGGCAGCGTGCGGACCAGGAACAGCATCGACACCTCGTCCAGCGGCTCCTTCGACGGCAGGAATCCGCTCCGGTCCCGCTCCACCCAGTGCCAGGTGAGGTTCTCCGGGTAGAAGTCGTAGGTGCGGTTGCGGACGAAGTCGTCCTCCACCTGGTTCTTCTGGAAACGACGCGCGGCGAGGGTGTTGACGTCCATCCAGGTCTGGAAGCGGTCCTCCAACTTGAACGCGCCGAACAGCACCGACCCCTTCACGCCGAGCTGGATGTGGTAGGTGTCGTGCCCGCGGATGTCCTCGATCCCGTCGACCTCCAGGAATCCGTCGCCCACGTTTCCGAAAACGCCGGTCGCGAGCTCGTATTCCGCCCGCTCGCCCGGCCCCCACGGAACCGCCGCGCGCGTCCGCGCAAACGCGGCGTCGTCCGCCGTGTCCACGGCCGGACTACCGGCGAGCGCGGTGCCGCCGGGCTCCTGGGGCGCGAGCGACCCCACGAGGGCCGTCGCCAGCAACAGCATCTTCATGGAATCCTTGCGGGCTAGGTGGAATCAACGCCGGGGCTACGCTGACGGGAGCCGCCTCGAGGGCGGCGCTTCCTCCTGCGCGTTGATGTACCAGCGCCCTTGTCGGAGGGTTCCTTACGCGGGCCGTTCCGCCGGGCGGAGTCCCGTGCGCGGGACGCGCCGTTCGGGCGCTCGGCGGGCTCGGCACGACGCCTCCGGAGGCGCCCCCGGGCGGGACTCTCGCGAGCGAGGTCGAGGTCCGGCGACTCGAGCTCGTAGGGCCCCGGCACGTGCGCTCCCGTGAGGACTCCTCGGATCTGGCGGAAACCCTCCTTCAGGGCGAAACGGCTCGCGCGCTGGCGCCGTGCGTGCACGCCCGCGGCGCTTCCGCACACGACCTTGCGCGCGTGCGGGACCAGCGCCCTCAGCAGCTCGGCGTCCGCGCACCAGCCGTCGGAGCGCAGGAGCGGCTCCTGGCCGGCCTCATCGAACGCCTTGCGGAGGATCACGCCCCTGTAGGCCCGGAACCCGGACGCGGGCGAACCGGCCTCGCGCGGCACGCCCGCCCGGACCGACAGCCTGTCGAACGCGGTGCGCGCGATGCGCTGGGACCAGGGCGCGCCTGTCAGATCGGGCGTCGCGTCGTTGCCGACGATGTCCGCGCCCCCCTCGATGTGGCGCACCAGCTCCGGGATCAGCGCCGGATCGTCGGTGAAGTCGCCCTGCAGCGTGACGATCGTGTCGCGCTTCGGGTACCGGGACAGTCGGGCGGCCTTCCGGAGGGCGCGTTCCAGCGTCTGAGCGTACCCGCGCCGCTCCGCGCACCGGATGACCGTGAGCGGCAGCGCGCCCAGGTAGGACTCCAGGACCTCGGGCGTCGCGTCCGTGGAGGCGTCATCGGCCACGACGATCTGATAGTCCCGCCCGTACTCGGCCATCACCCGGCGGATCTTCCACAGGAGCGGGCCGATGGTCTGCTCCTCGTCGTGCGCCGGTATGCAGATGTAGACGAAGGTCAACGCTCCTCCGGATTCGCAGCGTGGTCGCCGCTGGAGAAACCCCCCGGGCCGGGAAACGATCCCCGGGGCTGCGGGAAATCCGTTGTAGGGCCGATGCCTATGCGCTATGGTTCCAGGCCCGCTCCGACCGCTCCACCGGGAGGCCGCCGCGATGTCCGTTCGCGGAGAAGCCCGTCTCTACTGGCGCGTGCTCCGCTACCTCGGCGGGTACGAGGGCCTGCTCGCGCTCGCGATCCTCGCGACCATGGGCTTCGCGTTCTTCGACGCGTTCAGCCTGGTCATGCTCATCCCGTTCCTGAACGCCTTGTTCGGGGACGCGCCGCTGAGCGTCGGGTCCAGCGGATCCGTGATGGAGTGGCTGCTCACCCAGACCGTCGGCCGGGTGATGTCTCCCGGCATGTCCGCCCAGGACCTGCTGCTGGGCATCATCCTTTTCATGCTCGCGATCTTCGCGCTCAAGAACGTCTTCGACTTCCTGAAACGCTACCTTGTCGCCCGCCTCGAGCAGAGCGTCACGCGTGACCTGCGCAACGAGGTGTACGGCCACCTCCTCGACCTCGACCTCCGATTCTTCGGTCGTACGCGCGCGGGTCAGGTCGTCTCGCGCCTGACGGGCGACGCGGAGCTTCTGCGGTCGCTGGTGACGCGCAACGTAGCGCAAGCGCTCACGGCGTTCCTGCGGGTGATCGCGGCGCTCGCGCTCCTGCTCTCGATCTCCGTCGAGCTGACGCTCGTGTCGGTGGTCGTGCTGCCGGGGATCTTCCTCGTGTGGAGCCGCGTGGTGCGCAGGCTCCGCCGGGGCGACCGGCGCGTCCTCAATCTGGCGGGCGAAGTGTCCTCGCACATCCAGGAGACGGTCAGCGGCATCCGCCTCGTGAAGGCGGCGGCGGCGGAGAACGCGGAGCGGAAGCGCTTCGGGGGGCTCACGCAGGACTACTTCCGCACCTTCCTGCGCACCGAGACCCTGCGCGCCGCGACTGGCCCGCTCTCGGAGATGCTGGCCGCGCTGGGCACGCTCCTGCTGCTCTGGTACGGGAGCCACCTCGTGCTCGTCGAGGGCACGCTCACCGGCGCCGCGTTCATCGGCTTCCTCGGCGTGAGCATGCAGCTCTATTCGCCGGCGAAGGAGTTGTCCCGGCTGCCCGCCACGATCCAGCCCGGGCTCGCCGCGGCCGAGCGCGTCTTCGAGTTCCTCGACGCGCCGATCGAGATCACAGACCGCGCCGGCGCACGGCCGTTCACCGGGCTCTCGGAGGGGATTCGCTTCGAAGGGGTCGAATTCCACTACGTGGAGGGCGAGCCCGTGCTGCGCGACGTCGACCTGCGGGTGGCCGTCGGCGAGGTGGTCGCGCTGGTCGGACCCAGCGGGTCCGGGAAGACGACGCTCGTGGACCTGGTGGCGCGCTTCTACGACCCCACGGGCGGCCGGATCACGTTCGACGGCGTGGACCTGCGCGAGTACAGCATCGCGTCGCTGCGCTCGAACCTGGGCATCGTCACGCAGGAGACCGTCCTGTTCCACGACACCGTGCGCGCGAATATCGCCTACGGGCTGGAGGACGTCGCCGACGCGGATATGGAGCGGGCCGCTCGCGCGGCGCACGCGCACGAGTTCATCGGCGCGCTGCCTGAGGGCTACGATACCGTGCTCGGGGAACGTGGAACCCGCCTGTCCGGCGGCCAGCGGCAGCGCATCGCGATCGCGCGGGCCATCCTGCGCGACCCGCCCATCCTGATCTTCGACGAGGCCACGTCCGCGCTCGACAGCGCATCGGAGCGGCACGTCCAGGAGGCCGTCGCCGAGCTGCTGCACGGTCGTACCGTCTTCGTCATCGCCCACCGGCTCTCCACCATCAAGCACGCCGACCAGATCCTGGTCCTGCGCGAGGGTCGCATCGTGGATACCGGCCGGCACGACGAGCTGATCGCGCGGGACGGGACGTACCGCTACCTGTACGAGCTGCAGACCTCGGGAGCGTAGCGGCGCCTGTGGCGGCGAGGAAATCGGCGGCGAGGAGCGGGCTCGAGGTCGACGTCATCCTGTCCACCTACGACGCGCCGCGGGCGCTGGGGCTCGCGCTCTGGGGGTACGCGGCGCAGACATGCACGGGCTTCCGCATCTGGGTGGCCGACGACGGGTCCGGCGACGGAACCCGCGCGCTGGTCGACCGGATGCGCGCCGAGACCGGCCTTGACATCCGCCACGTCTGGCAACCGGACCGGGGCTTCCGGAAGAGCGCGATCCTGAACCGCGCGATCGCGGCCGCGGACGCCGACTACCTCATCTTCTCTGACGGCGACACGATTCCGCACCCGCGCCTGGTGGAGACGCACGCCCGGCTGGCGCGCCCGCGACGCTATCTCGCGGGGGGGTACGTCAAGCTTCCCGCGGACGTGACGGACCGGCTCTCCGTCGATGACGTGCGCGCCGGCCGCGCCACCTCACTGGCGCACCTGCGCCGGATCGGGCTGAGGCCGGGCAGAAGGGCGCTGCGATTCCTCGGGCCGGGACCGGCCGGCTGGCTCCTGGACCAGCTCACGCCCACCCCACGGCGCTGGCACGGCAACAACGCCTCGACCTGGCGCGAGCACCTGCTGGCCGTGAACGGCTTCGACCTGGACATGGGGTACGGGGGCCAGGACGCCGCGCTCGGCGACCGGCTGGAAAACCTGGGCGTGGCGCCGCTGCGCATTCGCCATCGCGCGCCCGCCGTGCACCTCCATCACGAACGCCCCTGGCGCGACCCGGAAGGCATGCGGCGAATCGCCGAGGAGAGGGCGCGCATCCGCGCGAGCGGGCAGACGAGGGCAGCGCGCGGCCTCGACCAGCTCGAGGACGAGGACGGGGCCGGAGTGGTGGGTGGCTTGGGCGGTCAGGACGCGAGCCCGCGCGCCTCGTCGTAGATCGCCTCCAGCTTCGCCGTCTGACGGTGCAGGTCGAAGGACTCGAGCGCGTGGGCGCGCGCGGCGCGCGACATCCCGGCCCGGCGGTCCGGATCGCCGAGGAGCCCCGCGAGCCGCGCGGCGAGGGCCTTCTCGTCGCGCGGGGGCAGCATGAACCCCGTCACGCCCTCCAGCACCCCCTCGGCCGACCCTCCGGAGGGGAACCCGACGACTGGCAGCCCGCACGCCTGCGCCTCCACGATCGTCATCGGCAGACCCTCCGCGTTGCCGTCCCCGGCCACCACGCTGGGCGCGGCGAACACGGTCGCGCGGCGCATGAGGTCCCGGACCTGCTCGGGCGTCCGGACGCCGAGGAACCGCGCCGACGCCCCGGCGCGGCCGGCCTCGGCTTCCATGTCCGCGCGCAACGGGCCGTCGCCGGCGATCAGGAGGCGCGCACCGGGCACGGCCCGCTGGACGGCCGGCATGGCGTGCAGCAGGTGCTCGAGCCCCTTCTTGGGCACGAGGCGCCCCGCGAACAGGACCGTGGCGGGCTCCCTGGCGGAGCCGTCTCCAGGCGAAAAGTGGTCCGTGTCCACGCCGATCCGGTGGCGTACGACCTTGCCGGGCGGTGCGCCGGCGTCCAGCAGCCGGTCGCGTATGAAGTCCGACACGCCGATGATCCGGTCGGCGACCTCGAACACCTTCTCTTGGCGGCGCACGGCCGTCCCGCTCCGCCGCCGCACGGTGATGTCCATGCCGTGGTAGGTGACCACGAGCGGCACGGAGAACGCCTTCGCGATCGGCCGTGCGGCGAGCGCGTTGACGCCGAAATGCGCGTGGACGATGGCTGGATCGTAAGCGGCGATCGCGCGCCCCCACGCGGGCGGCAGGACGCCGAACCCCTTCGCCAGGGCCTTGCCCAGCGCGGGCGCCAGGCCGTGCTCTGAAAGGACCGCGGTGTCCGCGCCGGCGAGGTACGCCTCGCCACCCTCCTCGTACGCGTACCCGGCGAAGAGCGGCCGGTACCTCGTCAACGCGCGCCCCTGCTGCGCGATGAACGTCTCCGACCAGGGCAGCAGCCGCTTGCGGAAGATCACCGCGGTGGGGCGGCCGCTCACCGCTCCCCGAGCCCCGTCCCCGGATCGGCCGGCGGGCGGCCGGGCGCCGACTGATGGTCGGCGGCGGCGCCCCGGAGATCCTCGCGGATCCGCTCGGCCGGTTCCATCGCGGCCTCGCGCAGGCGCGGAAGCTCCTCGGCGAGGCGGGTCCGAATGCCGGCGGCGTCGGCCAGCGTGGCGTCCACGTTGCGCCACAGAGCCTCCGCCGAGATGCTCTCCAGCTCCGTCACCCGCGGCTCCCAGCCGAACCCGGCAAAGAGCTCCGCGGTCTTGAACTCGTACGCGATGGGCGCGACCGGCACCCCCGCGCACAGGGCGAGGATGGCGAAGTGCATGCGCGTCGCGATCGCCAGGTGGTAGCCCGCGAGCTCGTCGATCAGCTCCTCCGGCGTCCGGAACGCCGCGTCCACCTCCACGCCCGACACGTGGGCGAGGTGCTCCTCGACGATGCGGGCGGCGTACCGGGCGTCGTCGGTGCGGTATTCGGGCTGCCCCTGGCACGTCGAAAGGAACGTGACGCGCGCGCCGGCGGCGGCCAGTCGGCGGGCGACCGCGCCGATCGCCTCGCGGTAGCGTCGCTGTCCCTCCTCGGGCGTCTGCGTACGGTGGTGCGGCCAGTGGCGGACGGACAGCGCCACCCGGGTCGGCTCCGGCGGGGCCGCGCCCGGGGCGCGCGCCAGCGCGAAGGCGGCGTCCGGGTGGACGCTCAGGCGGTCCGCGTCGACCCCGATCTCCAGAAGATGGTCGCGCGAGCGCCCGTCCCGCAGGAACACGCGCGCTGCGCGCGAGAGCGCGTCCGCCACCCGGCGAGCGTTGCGCGGGTCGGCAAAGGGCCCGAGCGACTGCGTGTACAGGTACGTGGGCACTCCGAGCCGGGCCGGGATGTCGATCGACTCCAGCCGGCGCCGGAGCGGGTAGTGCTCGACGAGGTAGGTCCCGCCCGTGGAGATGACCGCTGCGGCGCCGCGCAGGCGATCCAGCTGGGCCCGCCCCGCTGGCGGAAGGAGCAAGCGCGCCAGCGCCGGCGCCGCGCCGATGAGCGCGTCGGCCGCCGACACCCTGCGCCGCCGCAGGCTGCGCGCGAGCGCTTCGATCGGCCCCTGCGGGCGCCGCGCAGAGCCGTGCAGGGGGGGCACGAAGGAGATGTCCGGATACGCCCGCGCCGCCGCGGAGAAGGCCTCGTCGGCCACGTCCACGGACACGCCGGGTCCGAACGCGCGACGTACCCCCCGGAGGAGGCCGAGCAGGATCGCCGCGTCGCCGCCGTTCAGCGCGACGGAGTTCGTGACGAGAAGATGCTCCCGGCCGGACGCCCCCGCGGAGCGGCTCACGCGAGCGCCTCCGCTCGCGCGACGGCCGGCCGACCAACGGCGCCGCTCATCGACCCTGGTCGCGGTGCCCGTCGAGCCCCCGCTCCGCGCGCACGCGGCGCGTGGCAGCCACCTCGTCCCGGATCGCGCGGTTGCGCCGCAGCACGGCCTCATCGCGGTAGCCGCGCGGGTGGTCCAGGTGCACCACGTGGGCGCGGTGGCGGACCTGCTTGCCGCGCACGCCGGCGTTCTCCAGCCGCTCTCCCAGCTCGCGGTCGAGCCCGCCGTAGCCCATGTCCTCGTTGAACCCGTTGACCGCCTCCAGGTCGCGCTTCCAGGCCGAGGCGTTGTGTCCGTTGAAGCTCGCGCGGGTCGGCGTGAGCAGGTCGAACACGGGTGCCAGGTGAGCGGGGACGGCGAGGCGGCGCAGCGAGCGCGTCGATGGGGCGCCGTGCCGGCGGAGCCACAGGTAGTCCGTCGCCCGACCCGACGCGATGTGTTCGGCGCCGATCGCGGCGCTGGCCTGCGCCGGCAGCTTCGCGTACCCGCCCGACAGGAAGCGGCCGCGCTCCCGGAGCGCCCGGTGGGCGGCGACGAAGTCGGGCTGGACGATGCAGTCTCCGTCTGTGAAGACGAGGTACTCGCCGTCGGATTCCAGGATCGCCCGGTTCAGGATCTCGCACTTCCGGAAGCCGGCGTCCTCTTGCCATACGTGGCGCACGTCCAGGCCGGTGTCCGCCTTCACCAGATCGATGCGCCCGCGCGTCTCCGGCCCCGACCCGTCGTCGGCGACGAGCACCCGGAATGCGCGGTCCCGCTGCGCCGCGAGGCTCCTCAGGCTGAGCTCCAGCCATTCGGGCTGGTTGTAGGTGGAGACCACGACCGAGAGCGTCATGCCGGCATCATGGCCCTCCGGGCGCGTAACGCGCGAGCGCCCGCTCCACCGACGCGAGCACGGCGTCGACCGTGACGCGCGCCATTCCATCCGGCCGGTGCCGGGCGCTGAGCGGATACGGCTCCCCCGGAGAGATCGCGTACCCGTCCACGACCAGGTCCTCGAAGGCGCGGTAGGGCCCGTAGCGCAGGGGGTTCGTGAAGCCGAACAGTCCCACCACCGGGGTGCCGACCGCGCGCGCCACGTGCAGCGGACCGGTGTCGGGGCTGACGACCACGTCGCACGCCTGCGCGAGCCAGACCAGCCGGCGCACGTCGTCGCCCAGCATGTCCACCGGCGGCGCCGTCATCGCGGACGTGATCTTCTCTGCCGCGGCGCGCTCCACCGACGAGGGCCCGCCCATCAGGACGGGCGTCAGGCCGAGGTCGCCGCGCACGGAGTCCAGGAGCCGCGCGTACCGCGCGGGAGCCCAGTTCTTTTCGGGCCGGCTCGTGGCCACCACGACGCCGCACGCGCGCCGGCCCTCCAGCCGCTCCAGGAATGCGCGCTGCTCCTCCCGTTCCGGGGGTGTGGGGGCCAGTCCCCAGACGACCGGCCGCGGGTCGATCCCCAGGTATTCCAGGAACTCGAAGTACTGGTCCTGGACGTGGCCCGCGGGGCGCGCGGGGATGCGCTCATCCGTGAACAGCCAGTTGGCGTCGCGCGCCCGCCGGCGGTCGAAGCCGAGCTTCACGTCCGCCGGCAGGACCGCCGCGAGCAGGCCCGCCTTGAAATAGACCTGCAGGCAGAGGAGGACGTCGAAGCGACGGTCCCGCGTGGCCGCGCGGGCCTCCGCGTAGGATCGCCACGCGGCCGGCCCGCGGCGGCGCTCGAAGACGACGTAGTCGTCGGCCGGATCGTTCGGGGCGACGAGTCGGTGGGGCACGGGCTGGATGATCCACGTCAGGCGCCACTCGGGCCGGGCGCGGCGCATCGCGGACAGCACCGGCAGGACGTGGACCGCGTCCCCGATCGCGGTGAGCATCAGGACGCCGACTTCGCGCCGCCCGCGCGCGAGGCGTTCGGCCAGTTCCGTCACGCGGGCCCGGCGTCGTCGTGCCCGTGGCGCAGGACGTCGTTCAGGTCGCCCGCGCCAGCCAGTAGCGCATCCCATTCGGCCGCCTCCAGGGGCGTCTCCGAGGACGCTCCGAGCCTGGCGAGCGAACGCTCGAGCCTGGCCAGCATGCGCACGCCGGCGCTGACCAGCGGTTCGGCGTGGATGCGCGTGCGGTCCAGGTCCAGCACCCAGGTCTCCCAACCGTCCGGCGTGGCGCGGAGGGCGATGTTGGCGGCGTTGAGGTCCACGTGCTCGACGCCGGCGAGGGCCAGCGTGCGCACGAGCGCGCCGCTCGCCCGCAGCAGCGCGTAACGCTCGTCCGGGGCCGCCCCCCCGAACAGCGATCGCGCGAGGTCCGTCGCGCCCTCGACCCAGTCCGTTACGAGGTCCCCGCGCCGGAAAAGCGGCCCGGCCGGATAGGAAGCGGCCGCCAGCACGCGTGGCGTACGCACGCCACGCGCGCGCGCTCGCTCGCTCGTTCGCAGCTCGGCGAACGGGCGCGGCACCCCCGCACGCGCGTACCGGTCGCCGAGCAGCGGGCCCGCCACCGACCCGCCGCGGACGTAGTGCCTCACCGCCCAGAACGGCGACGCCCCCGGCGTCGTGGCCGGCGCCGGGATGCGCCAGGCCTGCCCCCGTCCGCCGAGCGGCTCCCGCTCGGGATGGCCGCTCGCGAAGTCGCTCAGCGTCCCGGCCGCGAGCAGCTCCTCCACCCGCTCGCGCAACGCCGGCAGCGCGTACGCCACGGCCGGCGCCGACTCGATGCGCCGATGGGGAATCGCGTGCGCCACGCCCGGCGCTCGGCCCTACCCGGCCGCCGGGCGGTACACGCCGACGCGCAGCGGCGGGTCCACCGAATAGGTGAAGTGGAAACGGTTCGCGCCGTCGACCACGGTCGTCTTGGTGGCATCGCGCAGCTTGGGGTGGTCCTGCCCCAGCTTGTTCTCCACGAGCGCGACGTGGCCTTCCGGCGCGGCCGCGACGATCGACCCGAGCTGTTCGAGCAGGTCCGCGAGCAGCGCGGACTCCACCTCGGTCTTGACGTCCCCCTCGGTGACCCCGGCCACCTCGTGGCTCGACACCAGCTCCCACTCGTCCGCGAATTCGTCCGCTTCGGCGCGAAAGTCGTCGGTGCGCGTGAAGGCGATCTCGGTGAGCGCGTGCGGTTGAAAGTTGGGCTCGACGCTCTGTATTCTGTTGCCGTACCTGCGAAGCAGCATGTCTCCTCCCGGGGTGGTTGCGCGACCGCGGCCGCGCGCCGTCCGGCTGGCCGGACGCGGGAAACCGCCCTAGTGTACGCCGCGACCCGGTCCGGGGCCGCCGCGAACGCGAAGGTACTCGGTGCCGCGCGCACGCGACCACCCCGCGCGGTGGTCAGGCACACCTCCCGAACCCGCTCGAACGCCATGAGCCCACGAACCCGAGGCGCCCAGCGCCGGACGGCCTCGACGCGCCGGCGCAACCGGCTGGCCCGCGCGCTGACCCCTCTGGCCGCCGCCGGGGCGCTGCTGTCCGCGTGCGCCGAAGGCGCCGAGCGGGAAGCCGAAGAGGCGGGCGCCGACTTCGTCCTGCGCGGGGGCGTCGTCATGAGCGCGGTGGAGGGCGCGGATCCGACATCCGGGGTCGCGATCGGCGGGGAACGGATCCTGGCGGTGGGCACCGACGAGGAGGTGTCGAGGCACATCGGTGCGGCGACGCGCGTCATCGAGCTCGACGGCCGGCTGGTGACCCCCGGATTCAACGACGCCCACCTTCATTTCGCGTCCGGCGGGATGTCCCTGCTGCGGATGGACCTGAACGGTACCACGTCGCTCGACCAGATCGCGGAGCGCGTGCGCGCGGCCGCCGAAGGGCAGCCCTCCGGAACCTGGATCCAGGGGCGCGGCTGGGACCACACCCGGCTCCCCGACGACGAGCTGGGTCCGGGCGGCTGGCCCACGAAGGAGGCCCTGGACCGCGCCGCTCCGGGCCACCCGGTGTACCTGGGCCGGGTGGACGGCCACACGGGCTGGGCCAACTCGCTCGCGATGGCGGAGGCGGGGATCACGGCGGAGACGCCGGACCCCGAAGGCGGTGAGATCGTGCGCGACGCCGACGGCGAGCCGACCGGCATCTTCAAGGAGAACGCCGAGGAGCTCATCGGCGGCGTGATCCCGGAGACCGACGACGTCCTGCTCCGGCGCGGCGTCGAGGCCGCGCTCGAGCGCGCCGCGCGCGCCGGCGTCACGAGCGCCACGACGAGCGCCGACAGCCGCGAGCTCGCGCTGTATCGGGAGCTCGCGGACGCGGGCGAGCTCACCGTCCGGTTGTATGCGTGGCTGCCGCTCACGATGGCCAACATCGACACGCTGCGCGCGCGCGGCATCCGGGCGGGCACGGGCGACGCGTGGCTGCGCACGGGCATCCTGAAGGGCTACTCGGACGGCACGCTCGGGTCGCGCACCGCGTGGATGCTGGAGCCCTTCACCGACGACACGACGACCTCCGGCATCCCGACGACCCCCGCGGCGCGCATGGACTCGCTCATCCTCGCGGCGCACGACGCGGACATCCAGCTCGCCATCCACGCGATCGGGGACGGCGCCGTGCGCTCGGTGCTGGACGGCATCGAAAGGGCCAAGGAGGCGCTGGGATCGCGCGGCCTGCGCCACCGGATCGAGCACGCGCAGGTGATCGACTCCGCGGACATCCCGCGCTTCGCGGAGCTCGGCGTCATCGCGAGCATGCAGCCGACCCACGCCACGAGCGACATGCGCTGGGCCGAGGAGCGCATCGGGCGCGAGCGGGCGGTGGAGGGGGCCTACGTGTGGCGCTCGCTGCTGGACGCGGACGCCCGCGTCATCTTCGGGACGGACTTCGCGGTCGAACCGATCGAGCCGGTGCAGGGCATCTACAGCGCCATCACCCGACAGAGCCGCGAGGAGCCCGGCGAGCCCCCCGACGGCTGGCTGCCGGAGCAGCGTCTGAGCTTCGAGGAAGCGATCCGCCTGTACACCACGGCCAGCGCGTACGGCGAGTTCCAAGAGGAGGAGAAGGGAACCCTGTCGGAGGGGATGCTCGCGGACCTCGTGATCTGGGACCGCGACCTGACGTCGATACCGCCCGGGGAGATCCTGGTCGCGACGCCCGATCTCACCATGGTCGGCGGGCGAGTGGTGTACGAGCGCTAGCGGAACGTTCGGGAAAGGCCTACGCCGGTCCGGGCGACGGAATCAGAGCGAGAGCGTGTAGACCGTCCAGCTCGCGACGGCATCGCCGCCGCGTCGCGCCGGCTCGAAGACCCATTCCGATGCGTCCTGGATCAGCCGATCGTCGAACCTCCGATCGCCCGTGGGCGGGTAGAGTCGCGTGGAATCCGGCACGACCGCGCCGGTCTCGCTCACGAACACGTGCACCTCGACGTCCTTGCCGCGCACCCTGTTCGGCCGGTCGCTCGGCGGAATGATGAGCCCCCGAGGGTTGGGCGGCAGGAGCCGGAATCGCCCCGACTCGGCGGTGCCGGCGTCGCCCTCGCCTTCTCCGCCCTCGATGCCTTCGCCCTCCTCCGGCCCTTCGGCGTCTCCGCGGCCGATGCGCGCGGCGAGGTCCGCCGCGGAAACCTGTTCGATCACCGGCTCGAACTCGACCATCTCCACGGTCACATCAGGGGCGGGGACGGGCTCCGGCGGCCGGATGATCTCGAAGGGTGTCGGAGGCAGGAGCTGCACGACCTGCATGCCTCCGCCCGCGGCGGCCGCGCGGTCGTCGCCCGCCCGTGGCCCGGCCGCGGAGAAGGGCGACGGCGGACGGGCGCGCGTGCCGAACACCAGGAACAAAAGGGCGTGCAGGAGGATCGACGCGACCACGCCGCGCCTCAGGTATCGCTCGTAGCGCCGCTCGAGCTGGTCTCCGCGCCTGGTGCTTGTCGCCATGCCTACTTTGACCCCGGGATGGGGGGCGCAGGTTCCCTACGGCAACCCGCCCAGCAACGGGACGGGATCCACCTCCCGACCGTTTCGAAGAACCTCGAAGTGCAGGTGCGGGCCGGTCGCGTTGCCCGTCTGCCCCACGGCGCCGATCACCTGCCGGTGCTCGACCCGCTCGCCCTGCGCGACGTACAGGCTGGACAGGTGCCCGTAAATCGTCATGAGACCACGGCCGTGGTCGATGTAGACCGCCAGTCCCAGCCCCCGGAAGCGTCCCGCGCGGCTCACGACGCCCGGCTTCATCGCGCGCACCGGCGTGCCGGCGGGCGCGTACACGTCCACTCCCTCGTGGTAGTCGGGGCGCCAACCCCGGAATCGCAGGCCGAAGGGGGAGATGACCTCCCCGTCGACCGGCCAACGAGGGATCGCGCAGGAGCCCAGAAGCATTCCGGCCGCCGCGATCGGTAGAGCCCAGGCCGCCGGATGCGCGCGAGCGCGGCCCGGCCGGGTCGGCCGGAACGGGGTCGTCCGCCGGGGCTCGCCGCGGCTACCGAGCGACGGTCTGGCGGGGAAAGGGGTGCGCGGCGGCGAGCCGGTGCTCATCATGACAGGGAAGTATAACACGACCCGAGGTCGGCAAAACGGTCCGAAGGAGAGCGTTTTCGCTGCCTCTACCCGTCGGTCGGACGTATGCGCAGCTGGATTTTCGTCGGTCTCATCACCGGCGTGGTCTTCGGCGGCGCCGCGGCGTTGGTCGCATGGATCTTCGCCATGCCGCTGGGCATCACGGTGCGTGTCGTCGCGCTCGCCTTTCCTCTCGGCATCGCCCTGGAGTGGGTGACGGTGCGCGCCCGAGGGGTGGGATCTCCGATCGCTTTCGTCGTGATCGCGGCTCTCGCCGTGATGCTGTTCCTGCAGGTGCGCGATGTCTCTTCGGGTCCCCGATTCGTGCGCCAGGCGGAGGACCCGGCCGCCGCCGCGGCCGGCGTGGGTGGCAGCGGGGACGGCGCCGGGAGCGCGGTGGGCCCGGCACCGGCGGCGGCCGCGCAAGGCGGTGGCGCACGCATCATCGAGCCCCGTCGTGAGGAGTCGGACCGGGATGGAGAAACCTCGGGCGCCGCGGCGAATGCGCCCGCTACCCTGTTGATCCGCAACCCCACCGACGCGACCCTGCGACTGTGGATCGTCGACTCGGGCGGGCGTTCGAGGCTCGGCCGCCTGCGCGCCGGCAATACGAGCAGGGTCAACGTGCGGGCCAGCGAGCCGTCCATCGTGATCGAGGTTCGTGGCCCCGGGGGCGGGTACACGATGCCCGTCGCGGTCGCGCCGGGCGCGACGGTCGACATCACTCTGGTGCCGCCCGGGTGATGCGGGACCGGTCGAGCGTGATCTCACCGTGTCCGCGCGGCGCCGGCCCCTTCAAAGGGGAGCGGGCCTCGTGAACGGCGAAGCGCCGCCCTCCGGACCGTCGGCCGCCCAGCATCACATGATGATGTGGGTCGTTCTCGGGTCGATGCTCGTCGGACTCGTAGTGTTCGCGGCCGTTGCGGCGTTCCTCCGTCCAGCCGAGGCGTCCGAAGCCGGAACCCCGCTCGCGTTCGCCTGGATGGTGTTCGCGCCCCTTTCGTTGCTGGCCGCCTGGCTCGTCCACTCGCGGGCCGCGGCCGGTCCCGCTCGCCCTGGCGGCGTCCTCCGCGGAGGAGGCCAGGCGGAGGCGGAGCGGCTCCGGCGGCGCGGAACCGCGCACGTCGTGGCCTGGGCGCTCGTGGAGGGCCAGGCGATGCTGGGTATCGTCACGTACCTGCTGGGAGGGCCGTCGTTCACGTTGTGGGGCGCTCTGCTCATCGCGGCCTTGGGATTCGCCATGACCGCACCGAGACACGCGTCGTTCGAACTCCGCTGACGTCGGGCGACCCCCTACCAGCCCTGCTCGTCCGCGTACCCCGCCTTCGTGGTCTTGGGCAGCATGAACCCCATCAGGCCCATCAGCGCGTACTGGAGCCGCGTCTTCAGGGGGATCGAGCCCGTCTCCACCTGGGCCTTGAGGAGCGCCAGGATCTCCCTCCACCCGGCGATCTGCTTGTCCACGTCCTCGTGCGCGTCGGTCCACCCGGAATGGGTGATGGTTACGCGGCAGCCGTCCGGAGTCTCGTCCAGATTCCAGGTGACGAGCGTCGGAGGTCCGGGCTTCATCGTGAAGATGTAGGTGTGCACGAACTTCGTGGGCGGATCGACCTCGACCACCTCGCCCACGACGAACACGCGCTTCCGATCGGGGCTGTAGTAGCGCAGCCGTGCGCCCGGCTCGAGGGTCGTTTCCAGGACGGTGTTGTAGAACGCGCGCTGGATCGACCCCGTCTTGGTGATCTCGTTCCAGACGCTCCGGATGGGAGCTGCGATCAGGATCGACGCGACGTGTTCGCGGGACTCCCGTGCTTCGGTCATTGGCTGCTCCGTCTGAGTGCGGCCGGCGCGGCCTCGCCGTCCGCCGCGTTGGCCTCGAGCGCCGCTTTCAGGTCCACCAGCGCCTCGGCCCAGTGGCGCCGGTAGCGGCTCACCCACCGGTCGTGGATGCGCTGAATCGGTACGGGGTTGAGATGGTTGAAGCGCCGGCGGCCCGAGCGCCTCGGCACTACCAGCTCCGCGCCCACCAGCACGCGCAGATGCTGCATCACGGCGAACCGGGACAGGTCCGTGAAGCTGTCCGCCAGTTCGCTCGTCGTGCGCGCTCCGTCGCGCAGCAGGTCCAACATGCGCCTCCGGATCGGGTTCGCCAGCGCCTTCCAGACCGGGTCCAGGTCCTCGCGACCCGCTCCGGCCGGGCGCTCGCTCCCATCGTCGGGGCCGGGTCCGGTCATCGTCGGGCCGCCAGCCGCCCCCCGTACATCGTGGCCGGCGCGATCAGGGCGAGGAAGACGAGGTGGTACCAGATGGGAGTCAGATTCCAGGCGGACGCCTCGAAGAGGATCCCCAGCGCGAGCTGGATCACCGCGAGGATCGCCGCGTGGCGCAACGGCTCGGACGCCGCCAACCGGCCGGTCGTCCAGCCCGCCAGGACCGAGAGGATCACGCTGTAGACGACCAGACCGACCAGGATCCCCGTCGCGGTGACCGGCGCCCCCGGCTCGACCTGCCGCGGGAACATCGCGGACAGGAGCGCCGTGCCGCCGACCCACAGTGACGCCCAGACGACCGCGCCGGCCAATACCGCGAGAACGCTGCGTCCCATCGTCGGGGTCCCTTCCCTCGGGGTTGGTTGCAAATCCGCCGCTCGCCAATATGTGACCTTTTTATCACATGTCAACCGTGGCGTTCGGAGGTTTCCGCGCCTACTAGTGGGAAATGACTCTCGAGTCCCCTCCTCGGGCCGTTCCGGCAGCTGACCCGGCCAGCGATGTTCCGGCCGGCGTCCGGCTCGGCGCGTGGTTCTTCCTGCTGGCCTCGGGCGCCGGTTTCCTGGGCGGGCTGCTGGAGCTGGTGAGCTCGGCGCGGACAGGCGTGTTTCTGCTGCCGGTCCCGTTGGCCGTCGGTCTCACGGGGCTGGCCCTGTTTCGGGGCTTGCGGGGCGGCGACGCGCGCGCGTGGAGGTGGGCGCGCAGGATCGCGGCGGCCGCGGCGCTCGGGACGCTCCTCTTGATGATCCTCAGCCTGATCGCGCCGGTAGGCGCGACCTTCAGCTTCATGGGCGGGAGCTGGCCCGCCGCCTCGGTGGTGCCGGTGCTGCTTCCGACCGGAACGCTCGCGATCGGGTGGTTCGCGTGGCTGTTCCGGTCCCTCGGCCGCCCAGGCACCCGACTCTTTTTCGGCCTGGCTTCCGATGCGTCCGCCCGGATCCCGACACCCCCCAAGGAGGAACCGTCATGAGCACTCACAGCCCCGGCCTGGATTCCCTGACCGCCGCGGATCGCGACACGCTGACCTTTGGCCCGCTGTGGATGTTTTCCCTCGTAGCGGGGTCCGACGGCGCCGTGGACGAGCGCGAGGTCGACGAACTCGCGCGCGTGGTGGAGCGCGCGCGGCCGGACGGCGGCCCCCTGCTCGACCTCGTGCTCTCGGACCTGACCCACGACGGCGCCCGGTTGCTGGCCCGTTATGCGGCCGACGACAGGGACGCTGTGGACGGGTTGCGCCGCGTCGCCGCCGTAGTGGACCTGCACTGGCCGCCCGAGGTGGGGGATTCCTTCAAGAATGGCCTGCTCGCGATCGGACGCGCAGTCGCCGAGGCCTCGGGTGGCTTCCTGGGGTTGGGTGACCGCAAGGGGCGCGCGGAAAGGGAGGCGCTGGCCACCGCGGCCGGTTACCTGGGCGTGCGCGCCGCGCAGGACCCCCGCCCCCCGACAACCGGCTGACGCTCGACCGGCCGGCGCCCCGCCTGATTCCTGGAGCAAGAAGGACGAGCGTCAGTACGAGCACGTCAAGGAAAGCGCGCAGAAGCAGGGGCGATCCAAGGGCGGCTAGCCCGGGCCCCGATCGAGCTCCTCTCCTCCCCCGACCCCCCGGACTGTCGCCGACGCCCTCCACGGTGGGGGTAACCCCTACGGGCATTCTCCGGCTTGCTCCCGCGCGGGGGTTGTCGGAAGTTTCGCGAATCCATCGACGTCCACCCCGGGGTCACCGCCCCTTCGAAGAAACGGCGGACCTAATGTCCACGACCGAACCGACCGCCAACGCCCCACGCGGCGTTCGCCCGGGCCACGTACAGCGCCCGGCGTTCGAGGAAGACGCCTGGGAGCAGATCCGGCGCGAGCAGGAGAAGACGCGGGACCGCGAATGCGTGCGTTTCGCGTTCTATCGGCTCGACCCGGCGTGGCGCCGGCTCCCCGCGGACGTGAGGGAGGAACACAAGCGGGAGTTCGTGGACGTCATCGGCCGCCACGGGCGGGACTTCATGGTCTACTCCTACTCCACCGTGGGCACGCGCGGGGACTCCGACTTCATGCTCTGGCAGGCGTCGCGCGACATCGACCACATCGACGCGCTGGCGGGGGACCTGAACCGCGCCGGCCTCAGCGGCTACCTGAGCATGCCCCACTCGTACTTCGCCCTCACGCGCCGGTCCATCTACGTGAACCGGTACGAGGAGGAGTACCTGGAGAAATACGCCGGCGAGGACCGGCTCGACCAGGCGCGCATCGCCATCAATCCGCAGGGGTCGAAGTTCCTGTTCGTGTACCCCTTCGTGAAGACGCGCGAGTGGTACACTCTGGCGCAGGAAGACCGCCAGAGGATGATGGACGAGCACATCCGCGTGGGCCACGAGTGGCCGGACGTCAAGCTCAACACCACCTACAGCTACGGGCTCGATGACCAGGAGTTCGTGGTCGCGTTCGAGAGCGACTACATTGGCCGGTTCCTGGACCTGCTGATGGCGCTCCGGTTGACCGAGGCGAGCAGGTACACGCTGCGGGATACGCCCTCCCACACCTGCCTCGCCAGGGACCTTCGGAGCTGCCTCGACTCCCTGGGCTGAGCGTGGCGCGGTCGAGTAGTCGCGGCCCCCCTGCCGCGGTACGCTAGTGTTCTCCGCGCGCACCCGGTGGCTGCTCGTCACCGGCGCTTCGCTGCTGGCGTTCGCCAACTTCCTGCAGGGACGCATGGGGCTGGGCGCCGCGCTCGCGGCCGCGGCCCTCGTGGTGCTGTGGGGGCACTGGCGCTACGGGTCCGTGTTCGCGGCCTGGCAGGCGCTGCTCAAGGAGGACCGGGACAAGGCGCGGCGCCTGCTCGCGGGCACGCCGCGGCCGACGTTCCTGGCCCGGCGCCATCGAGCCTACTTCCACTGGGTTCAGGGCCTGCTGCTGGCCCACGACCGGGAAACCGGGGCCGCGCGGGAACACCTGGAGCAGGCCCTCCAGGGTCCGCTCCGATCCACCAGCAACGAGGCGCTCCTGCGCGCTCAGTTGGCGGAACTGGAAATCGGCGCGGGGCGCTGGAGCGCGGCCGAAAGCCACCTGCGGGCTGCCCACGGCCTGCGAGCGCGTCCGGCCGTGGCGGCGATCATCGACGTGCTCGTGAGGGAGCTGCGGGAACGGCGCTCCGGCGGGCAGGAATAGGCCTAGGTGCCGGACGCGGTCCGCCGGATCAGTCGGAAAACGATCCCGCCAGCGCGTCGCCCATCCGCCACGGCGCCCGCGGTCCTTCGCGGGTGGCCCTTGCGAGGAATTCCCGCGCCTCCTCGAGGGTCAGCGCCGGAGCGATCATGTTGCCCTGCGCCTGTGGCGCACCGATCGCGCGCAGGAAGCCAAGCTGCTCCGGCGTCTCCACCCCCTCGGCGATCACGCCCTTCCCGAGCTGTCCGGCGAGCGTCACGATCGCGTTCACGATCTCCCAGTTCACGCTGCTCGTGGCGTCCCCGCCGCTGATGAAGGAGCGGTCGATCTTGAGCGCGTCGAACGGAAAACGGTGCAGATAGCTGAGCGAGGAGTAGCCGGTGCCGAAGTCGTCAATGCACACCGGCACGCCGCTCCGCTGCAGGCGGGCGAGCGCGGCCGCGGTGGACTCCGTCTCGTCCATGGCGACGCTCTCGGTGATCTCGATCTTGAGGTCCTCCGGATGCAGCCCGGTCTCGGCCAGGATCCCCTCGATGCGGTCGGCCAGGTCCGGATGGGCTACCTGTTTGCCCGACAGGTTGACGTGCACGCTGAGAACGGGGCCCGACAGGTGAAACTCGTCTTTCCACTCGCGCAACTGGGTGCAGGCCTGGCGCAGGACGAGCCAGCCCATGGGGACGATCAAGCCGGTCTCCTCGGCGAGGTCGATGAAGCCCGCGGGCCGTATCTCCGGGCCGTCGCGCACCTGCCAGCGGACGAGCGCCTCGAAGCCCACGAGCGCGCCCGAGTCGATGTCCACGATGGGCTGATAGCGAACCCCGAACTCGCCATTTTCGACGGCCTTGCGCAGGTCCGCCTCCAGCCGGAGCTGCTCCATCGCCGCCGCGTGCATCTCCCGGTCGAACACCTGGTAGCGGCCGACGCCCTGGTCCTTGGCGCGATACATCGCGGTGTCCGCGTCCCGCAGCACGTCCAGCGGGTCCTCGTAGTCCGTCCAACTCAGCGCGATGCCGGTGCTCGCGCTGACGCCGATCTCGTGGCCGGCGAGGGTGAGCGGCGCGGACAGGACCTCGCCGACCCGGTCCGCCACGCGGGTCGCGTCGCCCAGGTCTTGCACGTCGTTGATGAGGATGGCGAACTCGTCGCCGCCCAGCCGGGCGACCGTGTCCTCGTCGCGCGTCACGCCCCGCAACCGCTCGGCCACTTCCTGCAGGAGCTTGTCGCCCTGGAGGTGCCCGAGGCTGTCGTTGACGATCTTGAACCGGTCGAGGTCGAGGAACAGCACGGCGAACTCCGCGCCCTCGTGCCGGCGCCCGTGTTTGATCGCCTGCTCGAGGCGGTCGAGGAACAGAGCTCGGTTCGGCAGGCCCGTCAGGGGATCGTGCAGCGAGTCGTGGCGAAGCCGCTGCTCGCGGGCATTGCGCGCGGTGATGTCGCGCAGGACGACCTGGACGGAGTCGCGCCCACGAAAGCGGGTGTGCGTCGTGACCGCATCGAGGTCGAGCCCGCTGCCGTCCGCTCGCACGATGGTCGCCTCCCGCGACCGCCCGCCGGCCCCTGCCTCCGACGGACCGGCTTCCGGTGATGCCACGGCCTCGGTGAGCTGGCTGGGGAGGATGTCTTCCACGCGCCGCCCGATGAGCTGGTCGCCGTCCGCTCCGAACAGCTCTCCGGCCGCCGAGTTGGCGTACGCGACGGCGCCATCGGTGTACACGAGGACCGGCGCCGGCGACTGCTGCACGAGCAACCGGTAACGCTCCTCCGACTCCCGCAGGTCCGCGGACCGGCGCGCCACTTGCCGCCGCAGCGTAGCGAGCCACAGGAGCAGCGCCGCGAGGGCGGCCGCCAGCGCGTAGAGGACGCGATCGTTCACCCGGCCCGGAGAGGCGATGACCGCGATGTCCTCGGGCGCCCGCACGTGGATTCGATAGCCGGCGTCGTAGGGCGGGTCGAAATCCTCCTGGCCCACGATCCCCATCACCTCAACCATCGACCCTGGCTCGAGGTCGGCGGGGACGGCGAACGCCACGGGCATCAGGACTTCCACGGTCGCGCCCGAGCCGGATCGGATGAGCAGCGCCGGGCCGAGCTCGCTCTCCCTCCAGCCGACGACCTCCGCGCTGACGTGCACGACGCGGCTCTCGAGCGCCTCACCGAGATCCTCCAGGTCGACGTGCTCCGGGACCGGCGGACGTCGCTCGCGGGCGGCCACGCGGTAGCCCCGGACGTTCAGCCCCGCGACCCCGTCCGCGAAGCCCAGGGTGCCGTAGGCCTCGACCAGGTCCCCCTCGACGACCGGCTCGCCGCGCGGCCCTCCGATCAGCAGGATGCCCCTGCTCGGGCCCTGGATGAAGACGTGCATCGTGCGGCGCGTGAGGACGCCGAGACCCACGGAGGCGCGTCCGGATACGGTGACCAGCTCGCCGACGCGGTCCGGGATCAGGTCCCCGTCGTCGTCGCGCAGGAGCGCGGCCAAGGACTCGCCGGGGGGCCATAGCGAGCGCTCGAGCGGCGCGGCGCCTTGGTCGGCCCGCTGGGGCGCGGCGTCCGTGGCCCGATCGATCCGGTCCAGCGCGCCGGGGTCACGGGCCTCGCCCTGGGCGCGCAGCGCCGCGGGGGCGGCCACGGCCGCCAGCAGGACCAGACAGCGGGCGAAGCGCATAGGGCACGGAAACCACGGCGGGTCCGAAGTAACGAGCGGTCGCGGTCCGGGGGGAGGTAGACCCACCGCTGGGTCGAGTTGTTACTACCCGCCCAGCGCCGTGTCGTCAAGGACGGCGGTGCAACGCCGCGCTCCTCTCGAGCGCCTTTAACGACTCCGTCGCAGGGCGCGTCCGAAGGACTGGAACCGAGGAACGATGTACGGACCGGCGCCCGCCGGGCCGGCTTCCCAGTGGAGGGATGGAATGAACACACGCAGAACGGTCATGCTCACGGCGCTTCTCGCGCTCATGATTCCGGCGGCCGGCGCCGCGCAGCGGGACCCGTTCGGCCACGGCGGCGCCGCGCCGCTGGAGCATTGGCTCGAGCTGAGCGACGAGCTGGATCTGACGGAAGACCAGGTAGCGCGTCTCGGGGCGATCCGCGAGCGGCTCCGGACCGAGAACGCGACGCACCTTCAGCGCATCGAAACCGTCCGTGACGAGCTCGGGCTGCCCGAGTTCCGGCCCGGCGAGGGCGCGCGCGCCGGGCGGATCCGGCCGCGGGACGAGGATCGCCCGCGCGAGCCGGAGCGCCCGCGGATGAGCGACGAGGATCGGCAGAAGATGCGCGACTTCATGGACCGCACGCGCGACGACAGGCGGGCGATCATGGACAATTCCCGCGACGCGATGGAGGAGGCGCGCGACGTGCTCACCGACGGGCAGCGCGAGCTGCTGCGCGAGCGGATGCGCGCCCGGCGCGGAGAGCGGGGCGAGCGCGGCATGCGCGGCCACCGGGGCGAGAAGCGGGAGCACGGAGACGGCGGCCACTGAGTCCGGTGAGCGCGACGGCGGAGGAACGGCCGTGTTGAGATACGCGAAGGCCCGCGTGGCGCGGTAATCCTTCGCGTCGGCGCGCTCGCTGGCTGCGCCGGAATCGGGTCCGGTTCGTCCCTCGGGGCGGGCCGGACCTTCTTCTTTGCACCCCTTTTCGTGAAGTTGCGGAGGACCGACCGCGTACTACGTGTAGCTCCGACACTCGACCGAAGGGGGGCCCCGATGTCACAATTCTACCTCTTCGCGCTCGTGGTCGGCGGAGGCATGCTGCTGCTCTCGGCGTTCGGCAACCTGTTCGGCGACGCCGACGTCGACGCGGGCGACGTGGACCTGGACGTGGACGGGCTCGACCTGGATGTGGACGGGGTCGACCTGGACGCGGACAACCTCCACGCGGACACCCACGGGGGGCACGGCCTCAAGATCCTGTCGCTGCGGGCGATCACGTACCTCCTCTTCGGCATCGGCGCGACCGGCACCGTGCTGACCCGGCTGGGGACCGGCCCGCTGACGACCGCGATCGCCGCCGTCATCGCCGGCGCGCTGACCATGGGGCTCGTCGTCGCGACGTTCCGCTACCTCGCGACCAGCGAGAGCGGCGACCTGGAGGGCGAAGGCGGCTTCGTGGGACTCCCCGCCATGGTGACCGTGCCGATCAACGCCCGCGGGCTCGGACGCGTCCTGGTCCGGAGGCGCGATCGCACCTACGAGCTGGCCGCGCGCCCGTTCCAGGAATCGGACGGCAGTCCGGCGCAATGGAAGTCGGTGGTGGTGGTGGACATGGAAGGCGGCGTGGCCCTGGTCGCGCCCCTCGAGGAACTGACCGAGGGAGGCTGAAATGGACGTGCAGATCGGACTCATCATCGGCGGGGTCGTGCTCGCCGCGCTGCTGGCGCTCGTCGCTACCATATCCGCACTGATCGTCATCGTGCCGCCCAACACGGCCGCCATCATCACCGGCCGCCGCAGGCGCATCGAGAGCGGCGACGCCGTCGGCTATCGCGTGGTCGTCGGCGGCAGGACGTTGCGCGTGCCCATCGTGGAATCCGTGGACTGGATGCCGCTGGACACCATCCCGCTCGAGATCGGCGTGACGAACGCCTTCTCCAAGGGGGGCATCCCGCTGGCGGTGCAGGCGGTCGCCAACGTGAAGGTCGCATCGCAGCCCGACAGCGTCTTCAACAACGCCGTCGAGCGTCTGCTCGGGAAGCCCATGGTGGAGATCGAAGGCCTGGCGCGCGAGACCCTCGCGGCCAACCTGCGCGGCGTTCTCGCCACGCTGACTCCCGAGGAGGTCAACGAGGATCGGCTCCGGTTCGCCCAGGAGCTGACCGAGGAGGCGCACCAGGACCTGCAGAAGCTCGGCCTCCAGCTCGACACGCTGAAGATCCAGAACGTCAGCGACGACGTGGGCTACCTGGAGGCGATCGGGCGCGTCCGCACGGCGGACATCATCAAGCAGGCCGAGGTGGCCGAGGCCGAGCGCGAGGCCGAGACCATGCAGCGTCAAGCCACCGCCAGGGAGGCGGCCAAGACCGCCGAGGCCAGGGCCGACATCGCCATCGCCGAGGCGCAGAACGCCCTGCGCGTGCGCAACGCCGAGCTGATGCGCGAGGCGGAAATTGCCGAGCGCGTGGCCAAGGCCGACGCCGAGCGCGCGGAGGTGGAGGCGCAGCAGGAGCTGGAGAACCAGCGCATCGAGCTGCAGCGCCGGAGGCTGCGCGCCGACGTGGTGGAGCCCGCCGAGGCCGCCCGCGCCGCCGCGATCGCGAAGGCCCAGGCCGACGCCTCACCCATCCTCGAGAGTGGTAGGGCGCAAGCAGAGGCGCTTCGTCTGCTCTACGAGGAGGTCACCAAGGCCGGCCCGGACGGCTTCGCGGTGCTGTTGGCCGAGAAGCTGCCGGCGCTGCTCGAGACGACCGTGGAAGCCGTGCGCGGCATCAGCATCGACAAGATCGTCGTGCTGGACGACGGCTCGGGCACGGGCGTGGGCAATGCGGCCAACCAGCGTGTCGGCGCGGCGCTCCGCACGCTGGAAGGGCTGGGGTCGTCGCTCGGGATCGACATCTCGGAGATCCTGAAACGGTCCGTGGGCGGCCACGGCCGCGGCGCGGGCCGCGCCGTTCCCTCGCGAGATGAGGGCCCCGGGGGCGGCGGCGGCCGGCGAGGCGGCAACGCCCGGAAGGGCGCCGGCATGGTGGTCGCCGAGCCGGAGTCGGGAGGCGGCGCGAACGAATCCGCCCCGGGCGCACGCGAGGCGGGCGGCGCGCGTGGGGGAAGAGCCGAAGGCGACGCCACCTCCCCCGAGGAGTGGACGGCGTTGCCGGACGGCACCCGGATCTCGTTCGGCGACGGCGCCTGAGCTTACGTCACCCCGCCATCCACGCCAGCCCCCACGCCCCCGGCCCCGTGTGCGTCGCGATCACCGGCGTCACGGGGCCCGTGAGGATCTCGGTGTCCTCGCCGTAGCGCTCGCGCAGGGCGGCGGACGCCTCGGCGAGGATCTCGGGGTAGGCCATGTGGACGACGCCGAAGCGGAGCTTGTCGGCGTCGGCGGG